>DATKQD010000315.1:0-4010 GCA_035532895.1 Chloroflexota bacterium | reverse complement strand
TGGGCGTCGGCGAGCGGAGCAGTTCAGTAAGGATGGGCGTGGCATCCCGCGCCTGCTGCTGACAGGTCCGCAACAGACTCACCAGCACTTGCTGGGTGCCGGCACCATGGGGGGTGCGATTGCCACCCCAGACCTTGCGGTTCACCACAGCGGGCCGGATGGCCTGCTCGGCGCGCCAGTTGGTAGCCGCGACTCCGTCGCGCTTCAAGTAGGTGAACAGCGCCGCCCGCTCACGGGTCAGGTGCTTCTGCAATCGTCGGTTCGCAGGCTGGCGGATGGGCTCGGCCAGCAGCACATCGAGCCGCTGCTCGAGTGTGGTGAGGGTGGTTGTGACCTGATCCGGCGGCCGCTGTTCCGTTGCCCGCTGCTTCCGGAGGGCCAGCCCGTCCAGCAACAGCTGGCGGATGGCCTGGGGAAAGTGCCGCGCGCCACCTCGGGCGCCATCCAGTAAGTGCCCACAGCGCCGCAGAAGATGGGCCGTGCAGGTTTGGTGCTCCGCCTCCGTAAAGCGTCGATAGGGCGACCAGCCGTCGCTCCAGCACCCCGGCATAGTGGGGGCCCAACACGCTGGCGGCCACTTCATAGCTGCGCCCAGGCTGGATGCGATACACCGTGGCGCCAGCACCGACGAAGGTCCAGAGCCACCACGACTCGCCACTGACTCTCCAGCCGGTCTCATCGGGTGCCACGACTGGGCTGCGCTGCACGCTCTGCACCAGTGCGTCATAAGTTGGGCTAGCCTTCCTGGCCACGCGATCCAGCAGTTGGCTGACGCCGCCGGGTGTCACCCTGATGCCGCTGACCTGCTGCAGGATGGCCGCCGTCTTGGCCATGGAGGTGCCCATGGTCTTGTTCAGTTGCGTCGCCAGCGCCACGGCTCGCGGCCCGAGCTGCACCGCGGCGGCAGCCAGCGCATCCGACGTCTGCTCCGGATGACGCCCCTGGACCCGCTGGCCACACTGGCCGCAACGACCGATGGGCACCTCGAAGCGGGTGACCACCGGCCGGGCGAGTGGCAATTCCTCCTGATACTGCTGAGCCCAGCGCTCGGGGCCGATCGACCCGCCGCACGCTGGGCACTGCTTGGGCAGCGTCACCTCCACCACCCGATCCACCTGCCGCGGCACCGGTCGGGAGCCCTGTGCCCCATACCCCGCACCAGCATGCCGGCCCGGCCGCCGGCCGCTGGCTGCGCTCGGGCCCTTGGAGAACGGCGCCGCCTGGCGCTTGCCAGCGCGGCGCTCACGCTCCAGGCGCTCCTCCAACTCCTTGAGCCGCCGCTGCAATCGCTCTTTCTCCCGCTTCAGACGCTCGATCTCCTGGTCCTGCCGGTCGATGCGCTCAATACGCTCATCGGGCGTGCCGTACTTCGCCAGCTTCCAGGCTTGCTCGTTGGCTCCGTCCCTGGCTTCTGGAATCACTCTCATTCACAGGAACAGACGTTCTACGCCTGCTCTCTGTTACGCCGCTAAATAATTACGCCTGCGCGGCTTTACTATTGGCGCCACCAGAGTTGCTGATCTGGCAGAGGCTGCGAGAGCGATCAACGGCGAGTGGGACCCGGAAACGGGCCTGATTCGCTTCCCCGAGGAGGTGCCGGCGTGAGCGCTAATCGCAAATGAAGTACAAAACGGCGACGGCGTCTCGCGCGGGCTTCTGCCGAATCGTCGTAGGCCTGTAGCCCCGGGATCGCAAAGCTGCCTCAGAGAACGAACAATGTTTTGCCATGCGAGGAGATGAAAATGTCACGTGTTCGGGTTCACAATTTCTCGATTTCGCTCGATGGATTTGGTACCGGTGAAGGCCAAACCCTCGAAGCGCCCTTCGGGCATGCCGGTACGAGGCTCACCGAATGGTTCTTCCCTACCCGCACCTTCCAGGAGATGCTCGGCAAATCGGGAGGAAGCGCCGGCATTGATGATGCCTTCGCTAAGGACTGGGGGCCTGGCATCGGGGCAGAGATCATGGGGCGCAACAAGTTCGGGCACCAACGCGGACCGTGGGTTGACGAGGCGTGGAAAGGCTGGTGGGGCGACGACCCGCCATTTCACACTCCAGTGTTCATCTTGACTCACCATTCGAGGCCGGCGATCACCATGGAAGGCGGAACGGCGTTCCATTTCCTGAACGCGAGTCCCGCCGAGGCACTCGAAGCCGCCCGGGAAGCGGCGGGTGGTCTGGATATCCGCATTGGCGGAGGACCAACAACCATTCGACAGTTCCTGGCAGCCGATCTCATCGACTACATGCATGTCGCCATGGTGCCCATCGTTCTCGGGCGGGGGGAACGGCTGTGGGACAGTCTCGAAGAACTCGAGCAGCGCTTCCATGTTGAGTCGGTCAGCTCGCCCAGCGGCGTTACACATCTCACATTCGCCCGCCGATAGACACGCTGGCCCTGACATGAATTGCCGAGAGATCTGAAGCGGCTGTAAGTCAAGCGCTTTCTCGTGACGCCGGCGGACGACCTTGGGAGGTCCCCGAGGCAGCCGGCCTTGAATGCGCGAAGGATGTCCCATGGTAGCAGCCAAGAGTGTAGGGGTATTCCAAAGTTACGTCGTAGTGATACAGCGTGGTCAAACGGCCGTCCCACAGCACCGTGCTGGTTCGCCCGTGGCAGGCATCAAGGTCCGCATCGGTGGGCAGGTTACCGCTGGCATCGCGTTCGAGGTAGATGCCGTATCCATCCAGCGCATACCCGACCAAGGTTGATGAGCCGGGAGCCGTGCTGGCTGGCACCAGGCAAGGCGATAGGGCGTGGTAATGGTATGCCCCGGTTTTCTCCGGGTGGCCGCCACAGCTATCCTGCACTTCGTGCGCGGCGGCATCGCGCCCCAAGGCATCCAGCGCATCAAACAGCGCCACACCATTGGTCATGATGCCGATGGGGCCACCGGAAACACAGGTGGGCACAGACGCGGCAGTCGGCGTCGCCGGCACGGTCCAGCTGAATGACTGAGCGGAGACGGTGTTCGGGTTGGGATCATAGTTGTAGGCAGGGTCGGCCGGCGCAATTGGGAAGGACCCGGTGGGAGAGCCCTGGGGCAAGTCGTTGGACTGCAAGATCCTGCTGCTGCCTTGGATCGTGAAGCTGTGGCTGGCGTTGGGCAAGGCAACAGCCCCCTGAACGGCAACCTTGGCGGTCGAATCCCACGTCCCGGAGGCGCTGTTCACCCAGGGGCCGTCCCGCGAGGCGCCGCCGCGACTGCCGAAGGTGGCTGTGCACGAATCCACGTAGCCAATCTGAGGCGTCGTTCCCACCTTGCCATCCCCCAGAGGAATGGCCGAGGGCACCACCGCCGGCTGGCTCCAGCTTTGGATGCCCGACGCACCGGACGCCGATGCGGAATCATGCTCCCAAGGAAAGCGATCGGTGTTGAGCCGGTGCACCAGCCCATCCGGGCCGTTGATCCAGGTGGTATAGCCATTGGTGAAGGCGGTCCAGTTGTCTGCCTTGCGCCAGGCCATGAGCCCGTTGGCCGTGTGCTGCTGCGCATCGCCGTTGGCTGCGAACACCTGGTTGTCCGTGCAGTTTCCAACATCTCCCGGGTCCAGGTCATGCAGCGCTTTGAACCCGAGGATGAACTGGCACCCCGCTGGCGGCGCGGCCACCGCCGTTGACGGCCACGAAAGGCCGAGGACAAGAACGCCGAACAAGCACGGCAGAAGCCACAAGCGGGCCGGCGCGACTAACCTGGCGAACATGACTGACATGGCCTGATGCTAAGGAGTGAGTCACTCAAAAGTTGCTTAGCCGCCGTGTAGAACCTCAGTGCCGGACGGAAGCAACTGCTGGAGGGAGATCGAGTCTCCCACCGAAAGGCAGCTCCTGAGGTCGTCTCGCGACCAGCAGGCCGCTGGAGATTCCGTGCAATTGCCGTTCGCAGTGTGGCTCAAACCCGATCCACGCTGACCACGTGCATGCTGTCATCCGCCTCGAGGTCAACGTCAATCGGCGATATCCGGGTTCCGTTTGCGTCGGACAACAGGCGCACCGTGGGCCGGTCCAT
>DATKQD010000314.1:0-12501 GCA_035532895.1 Chloroflexota bacterium | reverse complement strand
CGGGGCGACCAGCGCTCGGAGAGCGGCCAGATGTTCGGCGGCGATGGGTGGGGTGCCCTCAGCCACTCCGCCGCCCGCGTGCCAGGAACGCCTCCACCGATGCGCGGTGGTCCGCGGTGCTGTAGCTGATGGCCTGGGCTTGCGCACCCAGGGCAAATACTGCTTCCGCGCTCAGTTCGAAACTTCGATCCAGGATGGATTTGCTCAGCGCCAGCGCGGCTGGGGGCTGGCTCGCCAGGTCCCCCGCCCACGCCGTGGCCGAGGCGAGCAAATCAGCCGCGGGGGCCAGGCGATCGGCCAGGCCCAGGCGGAGCGCTTCCTCGGCGGCGACGGTGCGGCCAGTGAAGATCAACTCCTTCGCGCGCGCCAGGCCCACGCGCCGGGGCAGCCAGTACAAGCCACCGCCATCGGGGATGAGGCCACGCTGCACGTAGCTCATGGCAAACGTCGCGGCATCGGCCGCGATCACGAAGTCGCAGCACAATGCCAAATCGCAGCCCAAACCCACGGCCGCGCCATTCACGGCCGCGATGACCGGCTTGTCCAGCTCGTGCAGCATCGTCAGCAGGTGATGCGTTCGACGCTGACGCCGCCAGCCATTGATGGCGACCTCCGTCGCTGGCGCCTCCAGCCGCTGGCGCATGGCGGCCACGTCGCCCCCGGCGCAGAAAGCGGTACCCTGCGCGGTGAGCACCAGCGCATGCAGGCTGTCATCGGCCGACACTTCTTCAAGCGCGGCAGCCAGCTGGGTGCGCATGGCGTCGTCGATGGCGTTGCGCGCTTCGGGCCGGGTGAGGGTGACGATGGCCACGGCGCCCTGCCGCGCCAGCTCGATGCGCTGCTGGCTGCTCATGCGAGCGTGGCGGCGCGCTCCGGCCGCGGCCGCGTGTCGCGCGGCAGGAGGGCGCGAATAGCTGCCAACTCCTCCGCGCTGAAATCAGGCTCGTACAGCGGTGCTGGGTGTGCGGCATTGGCCTTCACCAGCAGGATGTCGTCGTATCCCAGATCGGCGGCGCGGCCCAGACGATCCGCCGCCTCCGCGGGCCCGCAGCGCAGGTTAAAGGGCTGATCGTCCGCCAGGACGCTGCTGGGCGCACTCAAGTCCACCAGGCAGGTGGAGATCAGGGCGCGCCGGCCGCCGAAGTCCCGGTAACGTTGGATACCGTCAGCCAGCGTTTTGAAGTTGGTGCGCCCAGCCGAGGACATCCAACCGTCATACTCCTCCGCGGCCCGCTTTACCCAGATGCCGCTGCCCCAGGCGCCGATGATGATCGGCGGGCCACCTTTCGCCCGAGGCCAGGGGTTGAGGTTTGCCACGCCTACCGTCTCACCATTGCACAATCGGCGAATATCGATCAGATTCTGCCGCAGCAGCCGGAAGCGCTGATCGAAATCCACGCCAATCGAGTCATGGTTGTTCTTGGTGGACCCTGCGCCCACGCCCAGCGAGAAGCGACCATTGGTGAGAGCCTGCAATGTGAGCAGCCGTTGGGACAGCTCCACTGGGTTGCGCAGGGGCACCTGCAAGATGCACGTGCCCACCTCCACGCGCTGGGTTCCCACGGCCGCCACCAGCAGCCACATCAGCGCATCCGGCCGTGTCATGCCCGGGCTGATGCCGTCACCCATCCAGATGCCGTCGAAGCCGGCCTCCTCAATCATGCGGGCCCGAGCCATCACCCCGGCGGCATCCAACACCTGTCCGGCCGCGTCCTTCAGCGGCACGTTCATGCCCAGTCTCATGCGTTCAGGGCGTGACCACGGCGCGAGTCACCACGCTGCCGCCGGCGCGCCCCAGCCACTCAGCGGTCTTGAAGGCCTCGTCAATGCGATCGATCGGAAATTGGTGTGAAATGACCTTCGTGAGCGGGTATTTGTCCCGCGTGCGCATGAGGAAGTCGATGGCGTTGGGAATGATCCAAGGGTCATAGTGCTGCACGGCGAAGAAGCGCAGCTGGTTGGTCACCAGCTTCTGCACGTCAAAGGTCGCCATGCTGTTCGGCGAGATGTGCCCCACCTCGATGTAGGTGCCTCGCATCCGACACATCTGCACTCCCTCCTCCACGGCGGAGGGAAAACCTACCAGCTCGATCACGATATCCGCGCCAATACCCTGGGTCAGCTCCCGCACGCGGTCGATGCGCGCCTGGGGGGTTGGGTAGTCGGCCATGTCAATGGTGTCCGTGGCGCCGCACTGGCGCGCCAGCTCGAGCCTCGCCTTTTGGCCGTCGATCACGATCACGCGATTGGCGCCCATGTCCCTGGCCACGGCGCTGGCGTTTACGCCCAGCCCGCCGGCGCCCTGAATAACCACGTTGTCGCCAAAGCGCGGACGGGCGATGTGAAAGCCCTCCATCACTTGCGCCAGCGCGCAGTTGATAGGCGCCGAGGCGGCATCGTCCAGCTCATCAGGCAGCTTGAACAGGAACTGCGGCGCGCGCAGGTAGTAGTACTGAGCGAAGCCGCCGTTGCACACTGCCCACTCACTAAGCGGCCGCCGGCCACCGCGGAACTTGCAGGCGCCCATCTCACCCCGAATGCAGTTGTAGCAGCGCATGCAGGGGAAGAAGTAGGCGAAGGCCACCCGATCGCCCTCTTTCAGCGGGCGGCGCAGCGAGTCCGTATCGATGCGACTGCCCAGCTGCTCCACCACACCCATCATCTCGTGGCCAAACACAAACGGCTCGCGCGGGCCATCCTCGGCCCGCACGCCGTCACCGCGCCACAGGTGCAGGTCCGAGCCGCAGACGCTGGTGGCCTGCACCCGAATACTCACGCCATCGGGCTCGGTTTCCGGAACCGGCAGCTCACGGATCTCCCAGTGCTTCCCCTCGTCATGCCAAACAGCGGATTTCCCAGTTCTCATGAAGCCTGCCCTAGGCGCCCTTGGGCTGCTCGAAAAATTCGAGCATGTTGCCGGCGGGGTCGTGGATGAACACCTGCAGGCCGCGCCCCGGAATCTGCGCCTCCCGATAGGCAATACCCTCGTGGTCGAACGTGCGCTTGGCCTCCAGAATGTCCTCGACCATGAGCGCCACGTGCTGGATGCCCATCTCCGACGACGGCGATCCGTCGGGATTGGCCGCGCAGGGCGTATGGAACTGCGTGCCCGTTTCGGCGATGTTCCACCAGAAATTGGGGCGCGTCGGATCGAAGGCGAACGTTGGATCCGGCGCCAGGCCCAACACGCGACCATAAAAATCGCGCGCCTGATCGGGCGTTTGCAGGCGCATATTGGCGTGGTGAAGCTTCAAGACCTTAATCGACATATCGGCGGCTCCTTCTCAAGCGGTCGCGCCACACGAAGCGCCTGGCCTCATATGGGCTGTGCCGCGCATTGTAGTGCAGCCCGTGCCTGGCGCGCGGCTATCCCCCCGGCCGCCGATGCGATAATCCGGAAAAAGCGAGGTTTCCATCTTGCCTGTCCTATCAGTCCTCGCGGCCGCGTACCGCCGCGACACCAGCCCTGGGGCGCCCGCGTGAAGCCGAGCGCCGAGTTCATGGACCTGCTGGAGCGCCCCATCGTCGCCGCGTTCGCGACACTGCGTCCCAGCGGAGCACCGCAAGCTCACCCCATGTGGTTTGTGTGGGAGCCGGACGAAGAGGTGATTCGCCTGACCCACACCAGCGAGCGCCATAACTACCGGTACGTGCAGCGCGATGCGCGCGTAGCCCTGTTGATCATCGACCCGGATTTTCCCTACCGCTATCTGCAGCTTCGCGGCAGCGTCATCGATATTCAAAAGGATCCTGAAGGCGCACTCTACCAGCGGCTGCAGCTGCGCTACCGCGGCACATCGTCCGAAGTGGCCGATCGAGCCGTGCGCGTGGCACTCACCATTCAGCCATCCACGTTTGTGGGACGTAACCCGCGGCGCTGATTCAGCGCACGCTACCAGCAGGAGACCAACATGCTCAGTCGCGAAGAGAACGAGCTCATTACACACATCGGCCCCGGCACGCTGATGGGCAATTTCATGCGCCAGTTCTGGGTGCCTGCCCTGCTCGCCAGTGAGGTCCAACCCGACGGCGATCCCGTGCGCGTTCTGCTGCTGGGCGAGCAGCTCGTCGCCTTCCGGGACAGCAATGGGGTGGTGGGTTTAATCGCGAACGCCTGCCCGCACCGTGGCGCCTCACTCTGGTTCGGCCGCAACGAGGAGTGCGGCTTGCGCTGTGTGTACCACGGCTGGAAGTTCGACACGGCCGGCAGGTGTGTGGACATGCCCAACGAGCCGGCGGAGAGCAATTTCAAGCACAAGATCACCGCTACCGCCTACCCTTGCCGCGAACGAGGCGGCCTGGTATGGGCCTACCTGGGCCCGCGCGCCGTGCCGCCGCCGCTGCCGGACATTGAGGGCAACATGCTGCCGGACAGCACCGCCAATGCCTTCTCGCAGCTGGGCAACTGGCTGCAGGTGCTGGAGGGCGACCTCGACACCATCCACGCCGGTTTCCTGCACTACGGCTCTATGCGGGTGGAGGACCAGCCGAAGGGGACTTTCTCGGAGTACCAGCTGCGGGACCGGACCGCCCGCTTCGCCATCATGGATACGGAGGCCGGCTGCACCTACGGCGCCTATCGCGACGCGGATGCCGGCATGGACTACTGGCGCATCGCTCAGTACTGGCTGCCCTTCTGGGCGACCACGCCACCAGGCGTTCTGGGTCTGAAGGTCATGGCCCACGCCCGCGTGCCCATGGATGACGAGCACACCATGAGTTTCACCGTCATCCCACGCCGGCCCGGCGGCGGAAGCGCGGCGCGCACCCCCGCTCCTCACAAGACCGGCTGGCACACCCGCTTGAGCATGGAGGCGCAGCCAGAGAATGACTTCTTCCTGGACCGCGCCCTCCAACGCCGCAACGAAGGCCCCAACGGCTACACCGGCATTCCCGGTGGTGTGCTGCCACAGGATGGGGCCGTCACCACCAGCATGGGCGCCATCGCCGACCGTCGCGCCGAGCACCTGGGCACCACAGATGTGGCCATCATTCGCGTGCGCCGCCGTTTGCTGGACGCTGCTCGTGCCTTCGAGCGCGATGGCACGCTACCCAGCGCGGTGGACCATCCCGAAACCTACCGGCACCGAGCCGGCGGCGTGCTGTTGCCCAAAGGGGCGGACTGGGTGGCCGCTACCCAGGAGCTGCGGCAAGGCTTTGTGGATCACCCCGAGCTGGACCCCGCCATCAACGGCCCGCTGTGATCCCACCAGGCCCATGAACGCGGGCGGAATGGCGCCGGCGCTGCTGGCGGAGGTGGTCGAGCGCGCGGGCGAAACCGATCTCGGGGCGAAGGCGGTCACCTTCGGCGGGGCAGATCCCGTGCTCCCAACACGCTTTCGGCTGGGCGAGATGGGCGCCGCGACCATTGCAGCCGCCGCGCTGGCCGCGGCCAAGCTGTGGCAGCTGAGGGGCGGGGATACGCAGGCCATTCACGTTGAGGTGGACGCCGCCGCCGCTGCGCTGCGCAGCTCGCGCTACATCCGGCCCGCGATCGATGCGGCGCCGGCCGGGCCTCGACGGGGCGGCGGTCTTGGCATTTACCCCACCCGCGATGGACGATGGATGTACTTTCAGCGGCTGTTTCCGCACCACCGCGAGCGCCTGTTTCGCGTGCTGGGCTGCGCCGACGACGAAAGCGCCATAGCTCGCGCTGTTTCCGACTGGGAGGGCCT
Source organism: Chloroflexota bacterium (assembly GCA_035532895.1). GTDB lineage: Bacteria > Chloroflexota > JAJPGV01 > JAJPGV01 > JAJPGV01 > DATKQD01. The sequence goes on along the minus strand of DATKQD010000314.1, from coordinate 6,826 downwards.
CGCGCTGGAGGAAGCCGTGGTGGCGGCGGGCGCCACGGCCGGGCTGGTGCGCACGGAGGCAGAGTGGGCGCAGCACCCGCAGGGTTTGGCGCTGGCTACCCTGCCCCTACTGGAGATCCTGCGAGTGGGCGACGCCCCGGCGCAAGCGCTGCCCGCGGGCACACGGCCGCTGGCCGGCGTGCACGTGCTGGACGTGACACGCGTGCTGGCAGGCCCTACCTGCGGCCGCACGCTGGCGGAGCATGGCGCCGAGGTGCTGCGCATCGGGACCGCCAGTCTGCCGGACAATGAGGCGATGATGCAGGACACAGGCCACGGCAAACGATCGGCCGCGCTGGACCTGAACAGCGCGCTGGGCACCGCGACGCTGCGTCAGCTGATACGAGGCGCGGATGTGTTCTCGCAAGGCTACCGGCCGGGATCGCTCGCCGCGCGGGGCTTCTCCGCCGAGGAAATCATCGCCCTACGCCCGGGCATCGTCCACATCTCCATCAGCGCCTTCGGGCACCAGGGACCGTGGGCCGAGCGACGGGGGTTCGACAGCGTGGTACAGGCCGCCAGCGGGCTGGCCGACGCCTCCGCGCACGACGGTGTCCCACGCTTCCTCCCGGCCAACCCGCTGGACTACGCCACCGGCTACCTGGCCGCTTTCGGGGCCATGGTCGCGCTGGCGCGGCGGGAGCACAGCGGGGGCAGCTGGCTGGTGCGGCTGTCACTGGCCCAAACCGGGCGCTGGTTGGCAAGCCTGCCCCGGATCGACGCCGCGCAGGCCGCGGCGAGCGCGGGCGACCTCCCAGCGGAGCGCCTGGCCGAACTGATGACTGAAACTGACACACCTTTTGGCCGGCTGCGCCACCTGAAGCCGGCGGCGCAGATGGCGCAGACGCCGCCCCACTGGGACTTGCCGACAGCACCCCTGGCCCACGACGCCCCAGCGTGGCTGGGGCAGCCGGCGCCGCCCGCCGCGGCATGAGCAGCTCCGAACGCCTGCGCCGCATCACGGACAAAGCGGCGCTGCCAGCCTCCAAGGCGCACGTGTACGACGAACTGGTGCGTACCCGTGGCGCCATCAGCCAGGGCTACTCGGTGCTGCTGAACAATCCGGACGCGGCCGGACGCATCGCTCAACTGGGCACCTACGTGCGCTTCGAATCATCTCTGCCGGCGGAGGTGCGCGAACTGGCCGCGCTCACCGCGGCATGCGAACTGGGCGGAACCTACGAGCAGGACATCCACGAGAAGGCGGCCAGGGCGCTGGGCATCTCGGCCGAATTCATTGCCGCCGTGAGCGCTGGCGCGGAACTACCAGCAGCGCCGCGGGACCAGCTTGCAGCGGTACGCTGCGCGCGCGAGCTGATCCGCCACCACAGCCTGCCGGACGAGCTTTTCGCGGCTGCCCAGCAGCGCCTCGGCGACGCCGGCATCATTGACCTAGCGGCGACTATCGGCTATTACGCCATGCTCTCCTGCGTGCACAACGCCCTGAACATCCGGCCGGCCTGAGACGTACTGGCCGGTCCCTACCGGAACCGGCCAGTACGCTGGAAGCGATGTGCCTATCGCGCTTCTGAGGGGCAGGCGCCGATGCCTCTCCGCTTGCCCTCTTCGCAGAGAAAAGGGGCACCTGGACAAAGCCTAACCGCGCGCGTCCCCCACAAAGATGGACGCCTGAACCATGGGATCGGCAGCGGTACCGAGAATATTCCAATCTTCGCCAGGCTCGAGGATCTTTTCGACCGACCGAATGCTCCGGAAATCGTGGCCAGGCACGCCCGCGAGGGCGGGAGGCTCTTTGCCCTCGGCCAATCCCTTGGCGGCGTCGATCAGGATCCGGCGCATACGAAGAACTGGGACATCCGTGGTGCCCAGGTGCTCCGACGAGCGATCGTAGATCCTGCCCATCGACTCGGTGACCATGAGGTCCTGGCTGACGAAATCGCCAATACCGCTGTAGCTGACGTTCTTTTGCGCCGCGCGGTCGATGTTGTAGTCGTTGTCGGGGGTGTAGCCGCGAGGTCGCATGCCACCCAGCCGGCGCCCACCCCCGCCAAAGGTGCCGTAGGGCCAGTTGGGGTCGGCCTGGTAGCCGGGGCCGCCGATGCCGCTCGGGTTCGTTACCTGCTGCATGGAGACGTTGTACCGCCAGCAGTTCTCATCGTCGATCGGGACGAACAGCCCCTGCCCGCCGCCGAAGGGGATCGAGGCCACGCAGGTTCCCCAGGGCACCACGAACGCATTGACTCGGATGTGCTTGTGGCCGTTGGGCGTGGTCCGGACCGCGGCGTAGCGGTACCCGTACCAGTCCTCCACCAGTTCGAAGCGGGGCGCGCGGTCATGCCGCCAGACCTTCATCGACATGAGATTGGTGGGGTACCCCGGCCTGTCGGTACCGTCATCAGGGATGTCGCCGATGGCAAAGTACTGGTGCAGGAAGGAGATGTGCGCCGAGTCGAGGTTGCCCTCCATGGACTGCACCCAGTTGCAGCTGGAATGCAACTTGCCCGCTTGCCACAGGTTCTCGGGGAGCGAGTCGGAACCGAAGTCTCGGAAGGGGGTCATGGTGTCTCTCGGTCCCATGTAGGCCCATATGAGGCCGCCCGACTCGTGGGTGGGATAGGCGGTGATGGTCACCTTATGTTTGAAATTCGACTCGGCTGGCTCATTTGGCATGTCCACGCATTGACCGTCCACATCGAACTTCCAACCGTGGTACACACAGCGCAGCCCGCACTCCTCGTTGCGCCCGAAGAACACCGAGGCGCCGCGGTGGGGGCAGTTCTCCGCCACGAGACCCACTTTGCCGTTGCTGTCGCGAAACGCCACAAGATTCTCACCCAGCAGGCGCACGCGGATCGGCGGATCGTCAGGCTGGGGCAGCTCTGACGACAGGCACGCCGGCGTCCAATAGCGCCGCAGCAAGTTCCCCATGAGGGTCCCCGGGCCGACCCGAGTGAGTATCTCGTTTTCCTCTTTGCTCAGCATCGCTCGACAACTCCTCCCGCATCTCTTCGCCGCGATCCGTCATTCTCACCTGGACCGCCGTGGCGCACAGGTTCCCGCGGCAAGTCCTATGGTAGTCCGCAACGTCTAAAAGCACAATTCGGACCACGGGCCAGGCCAGGGCCGCCCGGTGGCACCCGCCCGCTCAGCCCGCGCGGCGCCTCAGGCGATGTGCTCGTTCTGGGCTTGCGCCGCCTCCTTGAGCGTCTGGATGGTGACCCGGCCGGCCACGATCTGGCCAGTGAAAGTAGCCGAAGGGCCGAAGATGGCGAAGTTCACCGGCGCCGTCTCCTTGAGGAAGTACACCGTGAAGGCAAAACTGTCTCCCAGCTTGCGGCCGTCCGGGCCGGGCTTGCCGCCGCCATCCACCGCCTCGATGTGGAAGCTGGCCGGCTCGCCCTGAGTGCGCGAGCCAAAGCTGCTGCTGGTGGTGCCGGCGTAGGTGGTGCAGTCCAGGTCGCCCTCCATGGTCAGCTTGCGCGAACCGTCCGCTGCCACGGCAACGGCCCGGCGCTGCATGGCTGGCGCCACCATGAACATGAAAAACTCTCCCGGCGCGATGGCCACCTTGCCCGCTGAATGTGTGGGCATCACGAATCCGTGTGGGTTGTTCTCCACGGAGCAGATGGCCTGATTGAGATCAAAGTAAAAGTTCTCTCGCAACGGCACGGTGGCCTGCCCGGACGCATCAGGCATGTGTTTGAGGTTCACCCCACCACCGCTCGCCACCCACTCGTCGGCCAGATTGCCCAGGTTGTTGTTGCGCGCCACCAGCGGCCAGGCAGCCACGAAGCCAACCGAAGCCGAGGCCGCGGCCACCTGCGCGAGCAGCGCGCGCCGTGCCGGACTGGCCGGCCGATCGGCCGCGGGCGATGGCACGCGCCGAAAGTACACAGCCAGCGCATACACCAGGCAGACGATGGCCAAGGCCACAAAGATGCCGTAGGCCACGCTGAAGACGGTGAACACTCCCGCGAGCAGCCCAACGGCCAGCCCGAAAACCAGCTGCGGCCTCCAGTGCGCCGGCGTGGTGCGCGGGTCCGTGAGCATGAAGAAGGCGAAGAGGATAGCGAAGCCCGTGAACAGCGGCCGCACGGAGTCGAGCAGCGGCGCACCGGTCACCGCGGCGCGCAGCAGCAGCACGCCACCCCAGGCCACCACGAAGGGCGGCACCAGGGGCAAGCGGTTGGCAACCGTGAGCACCAGCACGCCCAGCGAGGCCAGCAGGAACACGATCAGCCCGGCCGTCGGCCACTCGCCTGGATCGAGCCGCGTGCCGGCATACGGCAGCAGCAGCACGGCGGTGATGCCGAAGTTGGATGGGTTGAAGATGTGGCGCTTGTCCAGGCAGAAGATGTATTTGGAAGCGATGGCCAGGAAGCTCGCCAGCGCAAAGGGCCACAGGTCGCTTGAGCGCAGCAGCAGTGCCACACTGAGGCCCGAGATGCTGGCGCTCAGCGGCGGCGCCAGGGGTTTGTCCGCCGCGCGTGCCAGCAGCAGTTCAGCGATCCAAGCCGAAACAACGGCGACCGTGACCTGCAGTGGGGTGATATCGAAGCGGAACGTGGTTTGGCCCAGGATGGTGAACAGCAGTGGCACACCCAGCTGGGCCAGGCGAGGATCGAAGCTGCGCTTGACGAAGATAGTCGACATTCCCTATCATTTTAGTCAACAATGAGCAGTCAAGCCCTTTCGCGCCCGCTGGCCGGCACACCCGTTGGCTTGCGCAGCCTGCGTAAGTGGGCGGTGGTGGCGCTGGCACTGGCGGCCCTGGTGGTTATCGCGGGCATCAGCACGGACCTGGCGGTGTTCTGGGCGGTGGGGCTGACGTTCGGCTTCATTCTCCAGCGCAGCCGGCTGTGCTTCGCTTCAGCCTTTCGCGACCTGTTCCTCATGCGCGAGGGTCGCAACATGAAGGCCATCCTGGCGGGCATGGGCGTGGCCAGCCTGGGTTTCGCCTTCATCATGCAGAAGGCGGTGCCGGACCCCACAGCGGGCGCGCTGCCCACACAGGCACATGTAACCCCGGTGGGCGTCTACCTCGTGCTGGGTGGCCTGCTCTTCGGCGTGGGTATGGTGGTTGCCGGCGGCTGCGTTTCCGGCACGATGTACCGCATTGGCGAGGGGTACGTGGCCTCGCTGGCCTCGCTGGGGGGCATTCTCCTGGGCCTTGAGCTGGCCGCCCACAGCTGGAATTGGTGGTACGCCGTGAGCGTCGGCATTTCACCCATCATCTGGTTGCCGAGCTCCGTTGGCTACGCCGGCGCGCTGGCGATAACGGCCGCGCTGCTGCTGGCGGCATATTTTGGCATCACCTGGTGGGAATCCGGCCGGCCACCATTGTTCACCCCTAAGAAGGCGGCCGAGCAGGCGGCGCTGACCTTTAGTGACAAGGTGGCACAAACCTGGCGCGGCATCTTCGTGAAGGGCTGGCCAATGATGAGCGGGGCGCTCGCGCTGGGTGTGCTCAACATCTTCGCCTTTACGTATCAGCACCCACTGGGCGTCACCGGCGAGCTGAGCTCCTGGGCTGATCGCGGCTCCTCGCTCTTCGGCTGGGCCGCGCCGCCCATCGCCGGGGCCAGCCAGCTGGCAGGCTGCGTACTCACCGCTGGTGGCAGCTGGCTGACCGGGAACTTCACGCTGGACGCGGGGGTCATTGGCGGTGCCTTCGTCGCCGCGGTACTCGCTTCTGAGTTCAAGGTCCGCTGGCCGCGCCAGCGGCGGCGTTATGTGCAGTCGGCCGCCGGCGGCCTTGGCATGGGCTACGGCGCCGGGCTGGCCGTAGGCTGCACTATTGGCGCCTTCTTCTCGGCCATTCCTTCGCTGGGGCTCAATGGCTGGATATTCGGCTTGTCACTCCTCATTGGCGCCTTCGGCGGCGTAAAAATCATTCAAAGGATTCCATGATGTCCAACTTTCTCGACGTTCGGGGCGAGATCTGCCCCTATCCCATGATGCAGGCTGTGGCAGCCCTCAAGAAACTGCCGGCTGGCGAGAGCACGCTGGAAGTGCTCACCGATCACGCACCGGCTCTGTCCACTATCCCGTGGGAAGCGGCCAAGCTCGGCTACGAGGCGGACATCGAGGAGGTGGGCTCGCCCGAGTGGAAGATCACTCTGAGGAAGAGCGAGGCCGCGAGGGATGCCAAAGCGGTGATGGCGCGTATGCAGGACCAGCTCGCCAAGCTGGGAGTGGGACAAGAGTAAGATAGCGCCGATGGCAATCACCGATCCCTCCCCCGCGACGAATACGAGGGCTTCCGGGCGTATGGAATCCACTGCGCCCACAAGCGCGCTCACCCGGCGGCGCTTTCTGGTGCTGGCTGCGCTGGCTCCAGTGGGCCTGGCGGCCTGCGGGCAAACGCTGGCCGGCACCGGCGGCAGCACCAGTGCCAGTGCCTCCGCGAGCGGCGCCGCCTCTCCGGCGGCAGCGGCCGCGAGCGCCATCTCCAGCGCGGCCGCCTCCGTCTCGGCCAGCTTATCCGCGCCCAGCGGCACGTTGGTCGCCTTCGACGTCGGGGCCAAGAACGTGACCTTGATCGACGTGGCAAAAAATGAGGTGACCGCGACCAAGGCCCTTGGCGCGGCGATCCGTTGGCTGAACGACGGGCAAACATTCTGGGACGGCAAAGAGATCTGGACCTACGACTTCCCCGCCAACAAGCTGCAGGTGCTGAGCATCGACCCCAGCACTTGGCAGGTGACTAAGCGCGTGCCCGTTGGGAACGGCCCCGGCCACAGCGTGGTGTTGTCCAAAGATCACAAAATCGCCAGCATCAACGTAGCTGGAGACAATAAGATCGTGGCCGTGGACACCGCCAGCG
>DATKQD010000313.1:0-18960 GCA_035532895.1 Chloroflexota bacterium | reverse complement strand
AGCCGCGGATATGGCGGCCTTTGTAGCGCGCCACGGCATGCCCGGCTTCGCGCCTACCCAGGGGCACATTCCCTCCGGCGTGCCCTTCCTGGGGCATGCCCGCGGCGCTATGCTGGCCGGGACGATGCGGCGAAGCATGATCGTGGCCAAGGGCAGCCTCTTCCTGGGCCGCATGACGCAGCTGTCCGATGGCGTGTCCTTTCTGTTGGAGGCCCCCGCGTGCGCCTGACGCTGGAACAGCACCAGGTGCGGGAGATAGCCTGGGGCAGCCGCACGAAGCTGGATCTGGGCGTGCTCACGGTGGATCGCGACGAGCTGGTGGCGGAGCTGTTGCGGGATGAGCGCCTCACCAGCGCAGATCTGGATCTCGCCTCGCCGGGCGAAGCGTGCCGCATGGTGCAACTGTTTGATGTCGTGGAGCCGCGCGCGCGGCTGGAGCCGGCTGGGGCCGACTTCCCCGGCATTCTCAGCCCCGTGCAGGCCTGCGGTAACGGGCGCACCCGGGTGTTGCGCGGCGCCGCGGTGGCTGTGCTGGACCCAACGGCACCGTCGGCCCAGCTGGGGCGCGGTTTGCAGGCAGGCCATGTGCTGGACATGGCGCCCGAGGTGTTGCTCACCCAGCCACGCACCGGCTTCTCGCGCCGCCTGCCCAGCACTGACGTGAGCCTCTACGCCGGGCTGCGACATGTGGTGGTCGTGCCCCGAATAGCCGCGGGTGTGTCGCCGGATGGTGCCAGCCAGGCGCTTCGCGTGGCCAGCTTGCGCGCCGCGGTGTACCTGGCAGCCCACGCGGGCGGTGGTCCGCCGGATGACCAGCAGGTCCTGGAACTCGGCCCGGCGCCGCCCGACTTGCCGCGCGTGGCCTACGTGTACCAGCTGCACTCGCACCAGATACCCACCCTGCCTGGGGAGCCACTGCTGTATGGCGACAACTGCCGGCGGCTGCTGCCCACGCTGCTGCACCCGAACGAAGTGCTGGATGGCGCTGTGGTCCGCTCGTACTACCAGCTCAACATGGAGACGTATGGCATTCAAAACAACGCCATCATCCTGGACCTGTACCGGCGTCACGGGCGCGAGCTGAACTTTGTGGGAGTGGTGGTGAACGTGGCCAACCAGATGGCCGAGGAGCGAGAGCGGTGCACCACCATGTCGGCCAACCTGGTGCGCTGGATTTTGAAGGCGGACGGGGCCGTGTTCAGCAAGACCATCGGCGGCGCCCCGCACGTGGATATGGCACTGGTCGCGGAGCGATGCGAGGAGCTGGGCGTGAAAACGGCCATGCTGGTCAGCATTGCCGGCGAGGGGCAGGATTCAGCGCTGTTCAACTCGCCCGCGCTGGATGCGATTGTGAGCGCTGCCACGGTGGGCACAGTGGCTCTGGAGCCGACTGAGCGGGTGATTGCTGGTTCGCCCGCTCTCGCCGAAGTGGCCCAGGGCGCCATGACGGTAGGTGCGGGCCGCTTTGTGGGCAGCGTGGATCACCTGGGAGCCGGCCGGCTGACCAGCGCGCGCTACTAAGAGAGGGGGAACACCAAATGGCCGAACGGACGCGTGTGGCACTGTACCTCAACCAGTTCTTCGGGCAGCTGGGCGGCGAAGAAGCGGCCGGTGCCAAGCCTCGCCTGGAGCGCGAGGTGAAGGGCCCTGGCCGTGCCCTGCTGGGCCTGCTGGATGCTTCCGAGGAGCTGGTGGGCACCATCGTGTGTGGCGATTCCTACGCGGGCGACCATCCGGAGCTGGCCGTGGCCGAATGCCTGGCCCTGTTGCGCGAGCTCCAGCCGGATGTGCTGCTGGCCGGCCCAGCCTTCAATGCCGGCCGTTACGGTGTGGCCTGCGGCGCCCTGTGCAAGGCCGCGGCCAGCGAGTTGGGTTTGTGCGCCATTACCGGGATGTTCGAGGAGAACCCCGGCGCCGAGCTGTACCGGCGCGACGTGCTCATTGTCCGCACGGGCATGAACGCCGCCACCATGCGAGACACACTAGCCACCATGCTGCGCCTCGCCCGGAAGCAGCGGCTGGCCGAGCCGCTGGGACTGCCCGCCGCTGACGGCTACCTGGAACAGGGCAAGCTGCAGCCGGCGGTGGCCGAGCAGCCGGCCGCGAACCGGCTGGTGGACATGCTTCTGGCAAAGCTGCACGGCCAGCCCTTTCGCACCGAGGTGCCGCTTCCAGTGTTCACGCCGCCGCCCGCTCCGGAACCCCTCGATGACCTCGGCACCAAGCTGGTGGCGCTGATTACGGATGGTGGTCTGGTGCCTGCCGGCAATCCCGATGGTATCGAAGCGGCGGCGGCTACCAAGTTCGGCGTGTACTCCGTGGCCGGTCGAGACTCGCTCGATTCCGTCGATTACGACGTTTCGCACGGCGGCTACGATAATCGCTACGTGAAGGCGGACCCGCACCGCCTGGTGCCGCTGGACGTAGCGCGCGAGCTGGAGCGGGAGGGCCGCATAGGCCGCCTGTATGAGAACTTTCTCTCCACCACCGGCCTCACCAACCCGGTGCAGAACAGCCGCAGGTTGGGCCAGGGCATGGCCGAGCACTTGAAGGCGGCCGGCGTAGAGGCCGTGATCCTTACCAGCACTTGAGGGACAAGCACTCGCTGCGGCGCAGCGATAGTAAACGAGCTGGAGCGCGCCGGGCTCCCGGTAGCCCACGTCTGCACCATGACGCCCGTAGCCGAGATGGTCGGCTCGCACCGCATTGTGCTGGGCAACGGCATCGTGCACCCGTTGGGCGCGGCTGAAGCCTCCCCTCAGGAGGAGCACGCCCTTCGTCGCCGCCTGGTCGAGCGCGCGCTCGATGCCCTGGCCACTCCCGTGGCCGCGCCAACCATCTTTCGCTGACCTGTCGCGCTGATGTGTTGGCGCGGGCACAGGCCTGGCCTACGGGTCGCGCCGCCGTTCGTAGGCCGCGCGCGCCGCTCTCACCACTGCCAGCGCCTCATCACGGTCACCCCAGCCGCGCAGCGTGGTTTGCAGGTGCTCCAGCACCTTGTAGGTGTCGAAGAAGTTCTCGATCTCCGCCAGCAGGTGCGGGGGTACCGTGCCCAGACCGCGGATGCCATCCATCCGTGGGTCCGACGTGCAGGCGCACAGGATCTTCTGGTCTTCACCGTTGTAGTCCTGCATGCGCAGCACCGCAACAGCGCGACCACTCACCAGGCAGCCCGGGAAGGTGGGCTGCGACACCAGCACGATGGCATCAAGATGGTCGCCGTCCTCGGCCAATGTGTCTTGGATGAAGCCGTAATCGGTCGGGTAGTGGACGGAGGAGTACAGCACACGATCCAGGCGGATAGCCTGCCGCCGCGGGTCGTACTCGTATTTATTCTGGCTGCCGCCGGGAATCTCCACCAAGATGTCCAGCGGGGAATTGAAATCTTCCATAGGGCCGCGTCAAACCTCCCCAAGCCTGTCTGGGAACTCGGCGTTCAGTGGCCAGCCGGCACGGAGCTACCGGGCGTGCCCGCCTCGGCGGGCAGACCCACCGGGCGAAAGACGCGCGGCGTGATGGCTACCACCAGCAGGCCCAGGACCGTGCCGATGGCCAGCCCAATGAACACGTTTCGCGTAGCGAGAAAGAGGCCATGCTGCAGGTAGGCCTGCGCCGCGGCATCCAGCCGGGAGCCGTTGCCCAGGTCGGAGTTGGCCGCGTTGAGCGACGAAGGCAGCTGCGCTCGCAGCGCACGCGGCGCCGCGCCGAACCAGTTGACCAGCGTGGTGTTGGCAATGGTTCCGAAAATGGCCGCCCCCAGCGCCTGGCCCATCTGCCGGCCAAACATGTTCGTGCCAGTCACAACGCCCCGCTCGCTCCAGCCCACCACGGACTGTATGCCAACCAGCAGTGGGGTAGACATCAGTCCCGCGCCAATCCCCATGACCCCGCCCGCGACGCAAACCAACCACAATGGCGTAGCTGGCGTGAGCAGGGCGAACAGCACGGCCGCCACCACGGTAATGGCGGCGCCGATGAGGGCAGTGTCGCGAAAGCCAATGCGCATATACAGCAGGTTGGATCGGGCGGAGGCGATGGGCCAGGCCACCACCATGGCGCCGTAGATGAAGCCGGCCACCACGGCCGAGGTACCCAGCACGTCTACGGCGTAGGTAGGCAAGTAGGTGGTGAGGCCAATAATGATTAAGCCAACCACCGCACCACCGGCTAGCGTGGTGCGGAAGATGAGCTGGTTGCGGAAGACCCACAGCGGCATCATCGGCTCTCGATGCCGCTGTTCCTGGCGTACGAAAAGCAGCAGCGCCGCCGCGGCCAGCGCGAAGATGCCAACGCTGGGAGCGGACAGCCAGGGCCAGTCCACACCACCTTCGAGCAGCCCCAGGATTACCAGCCCGGTGCCGCCGGCCAGCAGCGCTGCGCCGGCCACGTCGAGCTGGTGCTGGTGGCGCTCTACCCGCTCGTGAAAGGCCACCACCAGCACCACCAGCGCGGCCGCGCCCACCGGCAGGTTGAGGTAAAAGATCCAGCGCCAGGACGCGTACTCGGCAAAGAAGCCGCCGATCAGCGGCCCAATTACGCCCGCCACAGCCCACACACTGGAGAGCCAGCCCTGCACGCGCCCGCGCTCCTCAACAGAGTACAGGTCACCGACCACCGTGAAAGTAACTGATGAAATGGCCCCGCCACCAATGCCCTGGAAGCCGCGAAAGACGATCAACGCCACCATGCTCCAGGAGACGCCAGCCAAGGCCGACCCGGCGAGAAAGATGACGGTGCCGGCGATGAGGATCGGCTTGCGACCGTAAATGTCCGCCAGCTTGCCATAGATGGGAATGACGGCGGCCTGCACCAGCAGGTAAATGGAGAACAGCCACGGAAAAAGCGAAAAGCCAGAGAGATCGTGCACGATAGCCGGCACGGCCGTGGCCACCACGGTGGAATCGAGCGCCGTAAGCGCCAGGGTGAGCACCAGCCCCACGAGCACGGGCGTCCGGTTTAGGGGCTGTTGGCCCTGCTCGCCTTCGACCACCGCCATTTAACGATCCTACAGCGGCTGGGCCACGCGACCGCCGAGGCGCCCGCTCGAAGCCAGCCATTCCTCTGAGGCGGAGGGGGAGTCCCGCGGCGTCGGTGTGGCATTTCGGGCTGGCGACCGGCTGCCGGCGCGGTGTCTGGGCGCGCGACCTCGGGGTGTATGCTGGCTCGGTGCCGGCTGGAGAGGAGCGCGAACGCGGCGTGCCCGCACTGGAAGCGCTGGACGTTGCGCGACGCGCGGCCCAGGCAGGCGGCGAGGTGCTGATTCGCGGGCTTGGCCGCGACAAGGAGGTACGCGGCAGCCGCACCAGCATTGTCACCTGGGCTGATGGGGAGTCGCAGGCCACGATCGAGCGCTTGGTGCTGGAGGCCTACCCTTCTCATCGCGTGTTGGGGGAAGAGGGCCGTGCCGGATCGCTCACCTCACCAAACCTGTGGATTGTGGACCCGCTGGATGGGACTTCAAACTACGCCCACGACTTTCCCTTCTACAACGTGTCCGTGGCGTACGCCGAGCACGGCCAGGTACTCGCCGGCGCCGTGTACGACCCCCTACGCCAGGAGCTGTTTTGCGCCGCCCGCGGCCACGGCGCTACGCTCAATGGCCAGCCACTACGGGTTTCCGGCGTGCACGACCCCGCTCGCGCCTTCGTTTTCAGTGGCTTTCAGTCCGACGACCCGGCCGTGGTAAGCCTGGCTGTGCGGCGGCTGGAGCGACTGGCCAATACGCTGCGGGCCGTGCGCATCCCAGGGTCGCCGGCGCTTTCCCTGTGCTATGTGGCGGCCGGCCGCGCCGAGGGCTTCTGCCACTCGGCCATCCACTCCTGGGATGTGGCGGCCGGTGCAATTGTCGTGCAAGAGGCGGGCGGTACGGTCACCAGCTACGACGCTGTTCCACTGGATATTGACATCGAGAGCGCCTCCAGCATTCTGGCGAGCAACGGTGCCCTGCACACCGAGCTGCTCGCCTTGCTGCGCGTGTAGACACGAGACGACGAACATTTCGGTCAGCGTACAGCGAGGAGGCGAAGGATGCCACGGATGATCGTGCGTGGCGTTGGCATCAACTATGACGTGGTGGGCGATAGCGGGCCGTGGGTGCTGCTGATCCAGGGTGGCCGGCAAGACAAGGAGCTGTTCCGACCCCTGGCCGAGCACTTTGCGGCCGCGGGCCATCGCGTGATCCTGCACGACCGGCGCAACTCCGGCGGATCCGACGTTGCACTCAGCGGCGAAGGTGCCGAAGAGGAAATCTTCGCCGACGATGCCTTTGAGCTGTGCCAGCAGCTGCAGGCATTGCCGGTTATCGCCTGCGGCGGGGCCGGTGGCTCGCGCCACTGCATCCTGCTTGCCTTGCGCCACCCTGGCGCGGTGCGCAGCCTGCTGCTGTGGTGGCCCTCAGGCGGCCGGCCAGCCGCCGAGCAGCTGGCCGAGCTGTATTACGGGCAGTTCATCACCGCGGCCGAAACGGGCGGCATGGCGGCGGTGATGGCAACACCATACTACGCCGAGCGCTGCGCACGGGTACCGGACAACCAGCAGCGCTTGCTGAGCTTGGATGTGGGCGAGTTCCTGGCCGCCATGCGGCGCTGGCGGCAGTTTTTCCTCGACGGCGCGGATCTGCCGGTGATCGGCGTAGCCAGCGAGACGGTCCGCACGGTCGATCTGCCCGTCTGCATTATCCCGGGGTACGACCTCATCCATCCGCGACACATCGGCGAAGCGCTGGCCGGCATTTTGCCCCATGCCGAGCTGCACCACCTGCCGCCAATGGAACGGCCGGACGATGAAGCCGCGCGGCAACACGCCCGGCTGGATCACCAGCGACGCTTATCCGACATCTTCCTGGATTTCCTGGCGCGCCACCCCGAGGCGAACTGACCGGAGTCCGCCGATCACACCGCGCTCGTGAAGGGCGCTGCAAGGAGGAGACACCATGCCCGATGGCCTGTACGGCATCCACCATGGCCTGAACGTGGACGATGTGGATCACACCGCGCCGGAGGAGGTGGACCAATTCCTGGCCTGGGCTCGCCGCAATCACGTGCCGACGTATTACATGACGTCACACACGGTGTTCCTGGAGAACCGGCCGGACGTCCTGAAGCTGCATCATCGCGTGCTGCCCCACTTCCGCCATCTGCCTCAGGCCATCTTCATGATGTCGATCGGCCAGCTGGGCCTGTACATCAACCTCGACTGGGAGATCGGCATCGTCAACGAGTTCAGAGTGCTGCAAGAGCAGGGCGTCAGCAAGGCGCAGCTCATGGAGCTGGTGATGGCGGCCCAGATCTACGCCGGCATTCGTGGCATGGAGGGGGTGTATCGCGCCGTATGGCCCTTCATTCGCGATTTTCGCGACCGACCCGAGCCGGCCACCTTCCCTCCCGGCTGGACGCCGGACGCCGAGGCTTTCAAGGCGGGCCTGGACACCTCAACCATGGAGATGACTCCGGCGGATCGCACCGCGCTGCTGGGCTGGTACGAACGCAACGGCGGCGAGGTTCCCAAGTGGGTGACCTTCATGGACAAGCACAATCCGGATTTCCTCAAGGCTTATCGCCTGCGCTGGGAAGGCTCGTTCAGAGGCGCCATGCCGAAGCAGGTGATGCCCTTCATGATGATCTACTTCAACGTCATGAACGGCAATCGGGACGGCGTCCGCGAAGCAGCGCTGCTGGGCCGCGCCTGGGGCATGACCAAGGACTGGATTCTCCTGGCCTTGTACGCCAGCGCCTTCTACTACACCGGCATGGAGGGCCTCAACATGGCTGAAGAAGCCGTGGGTGACATCCTGGCCTGACGCTGGCCACGCTCACAGGCAACGCCTGTGGTCCGGCACTCTATGGCCTATGGTCGGTGGCCTGCGCCAGCCCATCGGCCCTGAAGGCGCAACAGCAAAGGAGCGGCCATCCTTCATCGCTCGCGCCAGCACCCTGAGGAGCGTGGAGCCGCGGAATTACTCGATGCGTCGATCGTACGTGGATGCGCCACGGGTGGCGGGCCGGCTCAAGGCCAGCCATACCACTTTCACCACGGCCCAGGCGATTAGGGCGTAGACCAGCATGGCGATGATCGACGGCACTTCCAGGACCACGCGCCCGGCGGCTGGGCTGCCAGTGAGGCCAAAGAAGGGGCCCAGGAACCAGGCTGAGACGTTGTAAATGAACGCCGCGAAGGCGTTGCCGGGGTTGGCCGCGATCAACTTGAAGATGACTCGCAGTCCGATGAACCCATCCACGATCGCCAGGGCCAACCAGATAAGCTGGCTGAGCCTGACCAGCGCGGCGTCACGCTCGCTGGCCACGTCGCGGACGACGCGCTCGTAGTGCTGCGAACCGCGCCCGTCGGTCACCACGCGCTCGCGGCGCTGCACGCCTCCCTCATTCTGCACCACCTGCTCGGCCTGCCCGCCAGGCGGCGCCGGTCGAACGCTCTCCCTCTGGTTCCGCGCGATGGCTCTGGTTTCGTCCTCTGGTGACATCACTCAAACCTCCAATCGCCTCATCAGGCGCACCACTCCCCAGCGACCCGGACAGGCGCCGAGAAGCGCCAATACGCGGTGGCAGCAACCCACGTGCCAGCCCGTTGAGCGGAGCGCCAGGCAGGCCAGGCAGGAGTAAAAGACCCCCGAACTTCTAGCCCATGGTTTTGGCGCCATCAAGCGCCTCGCGGATGATGTCGGCATGGCCGGCGTGCTGGGACGTTTCCGCGATGATGTGCAGCAGCACGCGCCGGGCCGACCATCGAGCATTGGGCGGGAACCAGGGCGCGGCCGGCAGAGGCTGCGACGCGTCGAGGCTTGGCAGCGTGCGCACCAGCTCCTCGGTACGGCTGGCGACCTGCTCGTACTCAGCCAGCAAACCGGCCAGCGTCTCGCTTTCGCCCGGAGTGAACCCGCGGTCCCAGTCGGCTGGGTCGGCATCCACGGGCATGGCCATCACAGCCGGACCTTCGACAATGAAACGCGCCCACTGACGCTCCACCGCGCTTACGTGCTTGATGAGCCCGCCCAGGCAGAGGGCGCTAACGGTGGTGCGCCGCCTGGCTTGCTCGTCCGTAATGTCGCGTGTTGTGAAGCGCAAAAAGTGCCTGTGCCCCGACAGCGTTTCCAGCAAGTCTGCGCGTTCCTGATTCAGCTCGGCCATGTCATCCTCCCGCGTTTTTCTATCAAGGACACAGTACAGCTCATTGCGGACAGATGGAGACCGTGTTCCGCACGGGCACGCGGACCAGGAACACCTCGGCCTTGGGGCTGTACGAGCCCGCCGCCGGCGCGTCAGTTCTGCGCGAGGGAGCCGCGGCAAGCCAACCGCACACCGCTGCGACTGACGAGCCCTGCCGACTGACACCCGGGGGCCGAGGGTGCCCGCGGGTTAGACTTGGCTCGTCTGGAGGACAGCAGCACACTAGCCCGAGGCCTGTATGCCCGGCACCGCACATGGCCTGGCCGGCACCATAGCGCTACCTCGGACGAGCCGCTATCTGGGGCTGTAGCTCAGCTGGGAGAGCATCGCCTTTGCACGGCGAGGGTCAGGGGTTCGAGTCCCCTCAGCTCCACGACATCCGCGACACTCTGACGGAAGCACTCGAGCCGCTCGCACTGAGCAAACAGCCAGCCGTTAAAGCTCTGAAAACTGTATCCGTGAACCGGCCATCTGGGGCACTCCGGTGCGGGGGCCGCTTTGTCGGTTGAGATTGACCACTCAGCGGAGATTGGTGCATGTCCAAGCTCCCAGCTCTCAAACGCCGACGATCCCGATCAGTCCCTCGAGGCCGTCAAAGTCGTCCGGGTTCCGCGTATAGAGCTGCAGTCCATTAGCGTGCGCCGTAGCGGCGATGAGCATGTCGGCGATTCGGCGACGGTGGGACCGACCGATCGCCGAGACCGCCGCGACGACCTGACCATAGCTTCGGGCAGCGGCGGTGTCGAAGGCGATGGCCTGAAAGGTCGCCTCGACCTGCTGCAGGCGAGTCTGCCGGCGAGCTCGTTCCTCACTGGACGAAGAAAGATGCGGTCCGACAGTCAGTTCGGCAAGGGTGATCGCGCTGATCGCGGCCTCGTCGGGAAGCGCCGCGGCGACGGCGGGATCATCCCAATCGATAATCACGGACGTGTCGAGCAGACCGGCGGACATCTACAGGCTTTGATCGATGACGCGATTGAGGTCGGCCCGGAACTCGACGAGGTCGACATGCGGTCCCGCGGCCCCGAGAGCAACGAGCTCTGCCCTGGCGACAAATCTCCGCCGCGGCGGCTCAATCGGCCGGAGCTCGGCCACCGGAACGCCATTGCGCGTCACGACGAAGGTTTCCCCGGCGGCCACAGCGTCAATCACCTTGGCGTTGTCGTTGCGCAACTCGCGTTGAGCGATAGTCTGAGGCACGAAAGAAAGCGTAGCATTGAGAGCTACGCTTCGCTACAGGGCGGTCCAGCGAGTACTGCCGGCGGCGTGCTCGCACGTCGGCGAGGGACAAACCCTCAATGGGGCAAGCGTCTGAAGCCAACGGACATCAGGACGCGAGGATTCTCACGGCATGAGCCCTCACCGGCACGCAGGGCTGCGCCCAAGCTGGGCCGCGACGCTCAGTCAACGGCGGGCGCGCTCCAACGAAGCGCGGCGGGCCGGCGGCATGCCGATCCCGCTGAGGGCAGGATCAGTTGCATGCTATCGTCGCCGCCATGCGCGCCGCCATCTTGTCCGACCTGCACGGCAACAGCATTGCCTTGCGCGCTGTTCTCTCGGACATCGACGGGCAAGGTGGGGTGGATGAGTATTGGGTGCTGGGCGACCTGGCTGCCTCCGGTCCAGACCCGGCGGGGGTGGTGGCCATGGTTGCCGCGCTGCCCCAAGCGCGGGTTATCCGCGGAAACACTGAGCGTTACCTTCTCGGCGAAGACCCACCCATTCTGACCCAGGCAGACGCGTCCCCCGGGTTGAGCGTGAGAAAGATGATGCAGATCGCCAGCAGCTTCGCCTGGGCGCGAGGCGTTGTGACCGGCGCCGGCTGGTTGCCGTGGATAGCGGCACTGCCGCTGGAGTTCCGGTTAACGCTGCCAGGCGGCTTGAGAGTTCGAGCCGTGCACTCGTCCCTAACATCCGATGAAGACGACGGCTTCCATCCGAAGCTGACCGACGAGAGTCTGGCAGCCATGCTGGCGGGGTGCGACGCTGACGTGATCGTCGCTGGCCACACTCACCTGCCGTTGAAGCGCCGCGTTGGCGACGTGCACATCATCAACGTGGGAAGCGTCGGCTTGCCCATGACGTTCGACCGTCGGGCCTGCTACGCCATCCTTGAGGCAAACGAGCGCGCCTGGCACATCGAACATCGCCGGGTGGCCTACGACTGGGAAGCGGCCAGCGGCGCCATCCGCGCCTCTGGGTATCCCGACAAGGAGTTCCTCGAGCGAGCCATGCGTGGTGAGATGCGGCACCGCAACGCCCTGCATCCTGAACTGATCGAGGACGGCTGACGCCGAAACGATTCGCCGGCCCACGTTTGGGCGCCTATGAAGCTCTGAGCCCATGTGGCGATTCACCGCTGCCAACGGGTGGGAGGAGATGATGTCAGGCGGCGGATCGTGTACCCAGCAGGTGGAAGGCGCGGCTGAGCTGGCGATACGGATCCCGCAGGCTCGCTTGCAGCTCGACGCGCGCAACAGCGGCGATATCGGTGCCCTCCAGGGCGAGATCCACCCAATCGGAGAACAGCAGCACGCCATACCAGGCGTGGACGATGACGCCGAGCCCGGCCAGAAGCCCTGTGAGGCCTTCTACTGTGTCGCCACGCGTGGGCGTGCCCAGCTGG
Organism: Chloroflexota bacterium; assembly: GCA_035532895.1. Lineage (GTDB taxonomy): Bacteria > Chloroflexota > JAJPGV01 > JAJPGV01 > JAJPGV01 > DATKQD01. The sequence goes on along the minus strand of DATKQD010000313.1, from coordinate 7,152 downwards.
CCGACTTCCTCGGTCGCCTCAAATCCGGCAAGCGCTTCGGCCCACCGCCGAGCAACGGCGTGGCGCACGGCCATGGTGGCCGCGTTAAGAGTCATCACCGACACCAGGCCGTTTGGTTGGACGCAGCGGCAGAGTGCGGCGAGCAGGGGAGCTGGGTTCGGCTGGTACAGGAGCACGCCGTGGCACAGGACGGCCGCGAATTGTTGCCCGCCCACCGCCTCGGCGGCCGACTCGCCGGGGGCCTGTATGAGCCGGACTCGCCGTTGGACCTCAGGACTCTCGGCGGACAAACGTTGCTCGGCTTTCGCCAGCATCGCCGCCGATGGATCGAGCAGGGTCACCTCATGACCGACGCGGGCCAGCGGATAGGACTGATGGCCCGCTCCGCCCCCCACGTCGAGGATGGATACTGGCCCGGGAGGCAGATGCGCCATAAGCTGCTGGTGCAGGACGAAGGTGCGCACCTTGCCCTTCACCGTCGCATAGGCGCCTTCAACAAAGGGTTCGGCCAGTGCCTGCCACGGGTCGTCTGCCATCAGCCCCAGCTCATCGGGCGCACTCCGAAACTACACCTTCAGGTTGACGATCTCGAAGCGCGAAAGGTCACTGCTGCCGAGGGCGAGCTCTTCGGCAAGCTGGAATTGGCGGCGTACGATGCGCTCGTTTTCGGGCGTGAAGGTGGCGTCGTGGCGCTTCATCAGGTCCAGAGCCACCGCGTCCGCGGCCACCATGTCGCCAGTGATGATGAGGGTGTTCACGCCGGGGATAATGCGCGTTTGCTCGGTGACGAAGGGGCCAAACACCCCCTGGATGGAGCGCGCATCGGTGATGGTGAGCTCCGGGCGGACCGCTGAGGCAAACTCGACAAGCTTGCGGTCATAGTAGTCGCGGTTGGTCTGCAAGGTGGAGTGCGCCAGCCACCGCTGCGGGCCGTAGACAGAGCCAAAGTGGTTTTTGAGCGCGCTGGTGATCTGGCCGGCGAAGTGGCGCTTGAGCACGGGCAGGTTGATCACCACGCTCGCCTCCTGAATCTGGCGGGCCACGCGCAGACGCGGCCCCCGCTCCGGGATGTAGTCGCGCAAGCCGGCCATCATGCCACCGGCGCTCGCCGCGGAGGCAGGCACGTCCTTATCCCCTTGCCAACCCTCGTGTTCCACCAGCACGAAGTCCCCGCTGGTGGGCGAGTGCGAAAGCTGAATATCCAGCCCGGGCAGTTCCTCCGGTCGGTAGTAGAGGTCGAGCTCGGCCTTGTGGTCCTCGTGCACGATGATCTCAGCTGCCCCGGCTGCCCGGCAGTGCGAAGCCACGGCGCGAATGGTTGCGGGATCGGTTGTGGAGGGGAAAGGATCGCGCTGATTGGTGTTGGGCTTCAGCAGCACCGAGTGGCTGGCCCCCATGATCCGCCGCAACCCGCCGATGGCTTGCAGGCCAGCATCCACCATGGCGCCAACGTCCGTTCCTTCGACGATTACCAGCAGCGGCTTGCCACTCTCGCTGAGCACCTGATTGGGGCCACCGCGGCGCGGCAGCGGAACCTCGGTTTTGGGATGCTCCAGCACTTGGGTCGGCATGAGGTGGCCTCCTCGTTGGTGATTCGCCAGGAAACGGCGCTCGCTGAATTATGCGCGACAGCGCCTGCCGAATCCAAGGACAAGGCGACTTCGCGTCACTTTTCTGAGCTAGTGAGCTGGTGATGATCCGCCCGCGTTGGCGGGTCAGCCGGTGAGGTAGCCCAGGGGGTTCACGAAGTTGCCGTTCACGCGAACCTCGAAGTGCACGTGGGGGCCGGTGCTGTTGCCGGTGCTGCCCTCGTAGCCAATCACCTGGCCCTGCTTCACCACAGCGCCCTGGCTCACGGCAAAGCGTGACATATGGCCGTACAACGTAGCCAGCGAGGGGCTGTGGGCAATGATGATGTAGTTGCCATAACCCCAGCGGTCCCAGCCGGCCGTGATCACCTGACCTGGCCCGGCCGCGTGAACAGGCGCGCCATTTGGCCCGGCGATGTCTATGCCCGTGTGGAAATGGGCGTAACGCACGCCGTTGTACGTGATGGGCGCCTCGAAGGCGTAGGGCGTGGGCCCGAAGCCCTGCTCAATGACGCCGTGAATGGGCCACGCCAGGTGCCCGGTGGCGTACGTCTGCGTCGGCTTGCCAGCCTCCGCCTGGCTGATGGTGGCCGCAACCGCCAGCTCCTCGCGCTCGATCTGATTGAGCTGGTTCTGGGCCACCTGCTCGTTCTTCTGCGCCTGCGTGAGCGTGCTCGTCTGGTTCGTGATGGTGGCTGAAAGCTGCACTCGCGCAGTTTTGAGGTTCTGCAACAGCTGCAAGCTGCTGTCCAGCCGGCCCTGTTTGGCATTGATCAATCCCTGCAGCTGCGCCTCCCGCGCGGAAATGCGATCGGTGGCGTCCTGTGCCTCAACGCGCGCTTGCTCCAGCAGCTGCTGCTGCCCCTGGCGCTGCAGATCCAAGGTCTGCTTCTGGAGCTGCTGCGCAGCCTGGAGGCTTTGCAGTTGGCGCAGTTGTTCGCCCTCATCCGCCTGGGAGGTGCCAAGCTGCTGCTGCTGCTCGTGCGCCAGTGTGAGCAGATGCGTCTCCTGCGAATCTAACGACTGCAGGCTGTCCACCCGGGTGATGAAGTCGCCAAACGAGGTGGCTGCCAGAAGATACTCCAGCGGGCTGCGCCGCTGCTCCTCATAGGTGAAGCGCAGGAACACGTCGAGCTGCTGCCGGGTGGCCGACATGTCCAGTGTCAACTGGTCGATCTGCCGCTGCAAGCCATCCACCTGCGCTTGCACGTACTGCGCTTGCTGGCCAGTGGCCGACATCTGCGCGGTGGTCTGGTCGATCAGGAACTGGTTGGCACCCAGGTCCGAAATGAGCTTGTCCTGTTGGGTGGTGTTGGCCTTCAGGATGCCGTCCAGCTCGCCTTGCGCACCGGTGAGCTGCTGCTTGATGGCGTCGATCTGGGCCGGCGTGCTGGCACTGAGGTCGGCCACAGCCACTTTTGTGGCTGCCAGGTCACTCTGGGTTTTGCCGAGGTTCGCTTTGGCCCGCTGCAGGCTGGCGCTGGAAGCGGCCGCCGCGGCCTGGGCTGCCTGCAGCTTCTGCTGCCACACCTGCTTCTGGTTCAGGATGTTGTCGTACTGGGTTTGGGGGTCCACCTGCTGGGCCAACCCCACCCGCGCGGATGGCACTACCACCGCAGCCACCAACGCCAGCGCAACCAGCACCTTGGCCGGGCGCGCCCGCGCGCCGCGCAACCGTGCGCTCAGCACACCGTATGTTACGAAAGACTGGTGGTTTGGTGACGCTCATCCATCCAAAGGTCACCCAAACGCCTGTACCGCCGCGGCATCGGCCGGGCCCCGCAGGTGGATGGAGTACAGGTAGCGATCCCCGCGGATGACGCTGTGCCGGACTTCTACGGGCCGGCTGCCCTGCAAGGACAGGCGCTCCACAAACAGCGCCGGCGCACCTCGGCGAGCATGCAGCAACGCCGCTTGCCTGGCATCAAGCACCACCGGCCGAATGACCTCGCGAGCCGACGTCACCTGCAAGCCATAACGGCTGGCCAGCAGCGCGTAGACCGAGCCTGTAAGGTCCAACTCGGGGAAGCCCGGTACCAGCTCAGCATCGATCCAGATGGTTTCCAGCATCACTGGCTCGCCATCGGCCTCACGCAGGCGCTCCAGCTCCAGCAACGGCTGACCAGCCTGCGCATTCAGCCGCTCCTGCAGGCTGCCGCGAGCCGGCACCGTACGCAGCAACAGCACTTGCGACGTAGCTGCCAGGCCCAGATCCTGCATGCTGCTGGCAAAGCCGTACACGCCACCCAGCGGTTGTTCGATGGGCGGGCGTGCGCTGGCGAAAGTGCCACCCCGGTGCCGCCGCACGATAAGCCCATCCTGAGCCAGCAGTGCCAGCGCCTGCCGCACCGTGTAACGGCTCACCCCAAAGCGCGCCATGAGACTGTTCTCGGTGAAACGGGGGCGCGATGCGCCGCTGGCCTGGGCCAGTTCGCCCCGCAGTAAGCGCTCGATCTGTCGGTACAACGGCACCTCACCAGCGCGCTGCAGTGGGGTCATCGTATGATGAATCATACGGACAATATCGCGCAGAAGGACTGGTGGCAGTGCATCTGAGTCTTGTGGTTTTCGAGGCGGTGGTCCTGGCCAGCGCGCTGGCGGCCGGCTTCGTGGGCGCCATCGCCGGCCTGGGTGGCGGCGTGTTGCTGGTTCCCATCCTGACCATTGGCCTGGGCGTGGACGTGCGCTTCGCCATCGGCGCCAGCATCGTCTCCGTGATTGCCACCTCCAGCGGCGCGGCGGCGGCCTACGTGAAGGATCACCTCACCAACCTGCGCATCGGCATGTTCCTGGAGGTCGCCACCACGAGCGGCGCGATCACCGGAGCGGTGATCGCCAAATTCGTAAATGCGCGGGTGCTGTTCCTCATCTTCGGCTTCATTCTGCTGCTCTCGGCCATGCCGCTCATCGTGCGTTTGGGCGAAGAGCTCCCCAAGGGCATTCGCAACGACTGGTTTGCCCGCCACATGCGCCTCGCCAGCGCCTACCCTCGGCCGGACGGGCAGATGGTGGAATACCAGGTCACCCGCGTGCCGCTGGGCTTCATCGTTATGTACGTGGCCGGCATCACCTCCGGGTTGCTGGGCATCGGCAGCGGCACGCTGAAAGTGCTCGCGATGGATACGGGCATGCGGCTGCCGATGAAGGTATCCAGCACGACCAGCAACTTCATGATCGGCGTCACAGCGGCGGCCAGCGCTGGCATTTACCTCTCGCGCGGGTTCGTGACGCCGCTGCTGGCCGCCCCGGTGGCGCTGGGCGTGCTGGGGGGAGCAACTCTGGGCAGCCGTTTCTTGGTGGGTGCAAGCAACACCACCATCCGCAAGGTATTCGTGCCGCTGCTCATTGCCGTGGCCATCGAGATGCTCATCCGGGGTGTGCAGGGATGAAGGCTGAGCCGGCAACTCCGCGCGGGCCGAACTTCAGCATCCTGATCAGCCTGGTGCTGCTGGTGGGCGTCAGCCTCGCCGCGCTCATCCTGGCCGTCGGCCTCGTGATCTTCTTTGCCCACGGGGGCGCAAACGAGCCGGCCAGCTCGATGTTCAGCGCCTCACCGCACAGCCTGCTCGGCGTGGTCCGCCGCGCGATGAGCGGGACCCTGCAGGGGGATCCACAGGCGCTGCTGGGGCTGGGTGTGCTGGTGCTGCTGGCCACGCCGGTGCTGCGGGTGGCCGCCTCGATCGCGCTGTTTCTCGCCGAGAAGGATTGGCTCTACACCGTCGTGACGCTGATAGTGCTGGGCATCCTGCTGTACAGCATCTTCTTTATTCACTGAGTGCCGGGCATCCGCGCGGCACCGCGCCCTCCCTACGGCTGACTGAGCTCGCCTGGCTGTAAAGGCGCGCTTCAGTGCACGCCGGGAAACCCGGGCGGCAGGCCACCGGGCGCGCCACCCTGGGCCATGAGGCGGCGCATCTGCTTGGGCACGCGCTGCCTGGTGAACTGCTTCATCATGGCCTGCATCTGCGCGAACTGGTTCAACAGCTGGTTCACTTCCTGCGCGCTGGTCCCGCTGCCGCGGGCGATGCGGCGCTTGCGGCTGCCGTCCAGCACCTTGGGATTGCGCCGCTCGGCAAATGTCATGGAGTAAATGATGGCCTCCACCCGTTTGAGCTGGCCGTCATCCAACTGGGCCGGACCCAGCTTACGCGCCATGCCGCCCAGCCCTGGGATCATCTCCATGATCTGGCTGAGCGAGCCCATCTTCTTGATCTGCTGCAGCTGATCGAGAAAATCGTCGAGCCCAAAGGTGGCCGTGCGAAGCTTCTTCTCCAGCGCGGCCGCCTGGGCGCCATCCACATGCTCCTGCGCCTTCTCGATGAGCGACAGCACATCGCCCATGCCCAGGATGCGCGAGGCAATGCGATCCGGATAGAACGGCTCCAGCGCATCCGGCTTCTCGCCGGTACACACGAACTTGACCGGCACGCCGGTGACGGAACGTATCGAAAGCGCAGCGCCACCGCGCGCATCGCCATCCATTTTGGTGAGCACCAGGCCAGTCAGCGGCACGCGGGCGTGGAACTGCTCGGCCACGTTCACCGCTTCCTGGCCGGTCATGGCATCGGCCACGAACAGCGTTTCCTGCACGGCCACGCGCCGGCGTATCTGCTCCAGCTCGCGCATGAGATCGTCGTTCACCTGGAGGCGGCCGGCCGTATCCAGCAGCACCACGTCATTGGCGTTCTCGCGCGCCCGCTTCATAGCGTGCTCGCAGATATCCGGGGGCTTCACGTTCTGCCCTTCCGCGAACACGGGGATATCCAATTGGCGACCCAGTTGCATCAGCTGGTCGATTGCGGCTGGCCGGTACACATCCGCGGCAACAAGTAATGGCCGCCGGCCCTGTTTGCGCAGATGCAGCGCCAGCTTAGCCGCGGCCGTCGTCTTGCCGGCACCCTGCAAGCCCACCAACAGGACGGCGGCCGGCGGCGAGCCACCCAGGTCAAGCTTGCTCTGCCCGCCGCCGAGCAGCTCCACCAGCTCGTCGTGCACGATTTTCACGACATGCTGGGCCGGCGTGAGGCTCTCCATCACCTCGCTGCCCACGGCCTTAGCGCGGATGGCGGCCTGCAGGCTCTTCACCACCTTGAAGTTGACGTCGGCCTCCAGGAGCGCCAGCCGCACCTCGCGCAGGGCGGCATCCACATCCTCCTCGGTCAGCTTGCCCTTGCCGCGGAGCCGGTCGAACACCGCCTGCAGGCGATCCGAAAGGGTGTCGAACATGGTGCTTGGAGTATAGGCAGCGGCGCAGCGCCCGCCAGCCAGCAGCCCCTGGTCGGGTATGATCCGCAGCGACCGCCTCAGGAGGATGCATGGACCTCACCAGCCTGATCCGCGATATCCCGGACTTTCCCAAGCCCGGCATACTGTTCAAGGACATCACCACACTGTTGCAGGTGCCGCGAGCATTCCGTCAGGCGGTGGACGAGATGTACGAACAGTTCCAGGATGATGACGTGCAGGCCGTGGTGGGCATGGAATCGCGCGGCTTCATTTTCGCGGCGCCGCTGGCCTACCGGCTGAACGCCGGCTTCGTCCCCGTACGAAAGCTGGGCAAGCT
>DATKQD010000312.1:0-22218 GCA_035532895.1 Chloroflexota bacterium | reverse complement strand
CGCCAGCGCATAGCCATCAAGGGGCTGGCCCACATCACCGGCGGCGGCATCATTGACAACCTGCCGCGCATCCTGCCGCAGGGGCTGGGGGCCGAGGTGTCCTTCGGCAGCTGGGAGGTGCCACCCATCTTCCGCTGGCTGCTGGCGCGCGTGGACCCGCTGGAGTGCTTTCGCGTCTTCAACATGGGCATTGGCATGCTGGTGGTCGCCAGCCACCACGAAGCTGAGCGCGCCGGCCTTACCATCGTGGGTCGTGTCAGCCCCGAGCCAGGCGTGCGCATCGAGAATCTGCCCGCCGCGTCCGCCGGCTGGTAGGGTGACGGAGCCGCGGCCAGCGCGGTGAAGCTCGCTGTTTTTGTCTCTGGGCGCGGGAGCAATCTCGCCGCCATCCTGGCGGCCGGCATTCCGGTGGATGTCGTGGTGTGCAATGTGCCCGAGGCGGCGGCGCTGGGCCACGCGCGGGCCGCGGGCGTGCCGGTTCTGGCGCGGCCAGATCAGGGGAGCCGGGCGGAACGAGACGCCTGGGTGGTGGAGCGGCTGAGGGAGCGGCAGGTCAACTTTGTCGCGCTCGCCGGCTACAACCGCGTATTTGACCGCTGCGTGCTGGAGGCCTTCCCCGAACGCATCATCAATACACACCCCTCACTCCTGCCGGCTTTCGCCGGCGGCGTGGATCCGGAGCCACTGCGCCTGGCGCTGGAGTACGGCGTCAAGGTGTCCGGCTGCACCGTGCACTTTGTCACAGACGACCTGGACCACGGGCCGGTCATTGCGCAGGCCTGTGTGCCGGTGCTGCCGGGCGATACCGTAGCGACGCTTGGCGAACGCATCCGAGGCCAGGAGCACCAGCTCTTGCCCGCGGTCCTGCGCTGGTTCGCCGAGGGTCGCGTGCACCTGGACGGCCGCGTGGTCTACGCGCCGACCTGGCCCTGACCGGCGCAGCCGCCAAACCTGACAGCCGCCGGCGGCAGGATTCTTGCGAAGGTCAGCGTGGCCAGGCAGCGGGTTGCGCCCGATTTGGCAACCGGCGGCCGGCGTGACGCAGCAGGCGGCGTGGCGTTTATACTCAAGTCAACGTAGGAGGTGTCAACGTGGACACTCGATTCCATCGGTCAATGGCGACTGAGGAGTGGTTGCGGCTGCGGCGGCTGCACCACCGTGTCTCAGGCCGCTGGGTATCAGCCCAGCCGCTGGCCCGCTACCAGCCCTCGGCCTCCGCGCTCAGCTACAAGCCCCGCGCGGTCTCTGTTTCGGTCGGCGAAGCCTGATATCCTGGCGGGCACCCTTCACCCGGTCGCGCGATCGTAAGCGGCGATGTCAGTCCGGTAGCGGCCGCCTGGCAGGGAGATGCGCTCCAATATTTCGTAGGCCCGCCGCCGTGCCTGTGGCAGTGTGTCGCCGCGCGCGACCGCGGTGAGCAGGCGGCCTGTGGTGCCGGCGCTGAAGATCGCCGCGCCCTCTTCGGCCGGCGGCAGGGCGAGCGCGGGCACCGTCAGCGGTGCCTGAGGGTAGCCTGGCGAGGCCAGCACGACCCCGCAGCACACGCCCTCGTGCCAGCGCAGGTCCACATCACCCAGGCTGCCCGAGGCACAAGCGAGCAGCACCGGCGCTAGAGGCGAAGCCAGCAAGGGCAGCAGCACCTGCGTTTCTGGATCGCCGAAGCGGGCGTTGAACTCCACCACCCGCGGGCCAGCAGCCGTAATCATCAGCCCCGGATAGAGCAACCCCCGGTACGGCCGGCCTTCGGCGGCGAGTCCCGCCACCGCCGGCCGCACAATCTCCTCCTCGACGCGGCGGCGCAGCCCTGCCGGCAGCTGAACCGGTGCGTAGGCGCCCATGCCACCGGTATTCTCGCCTTGGTCGCCGTCACCCACCCGCTTGTAATCGCACGAGAAGGGCAGCAGACGCGCGGACTGGCCATCCACCAGGGCATGGGCCGACACCTCCCAGCCCAGCAGGCGCTCCTCCACCACCACCCGCGCGCCCGGCCGCGCGAAAATGCTCCGCAGCGCGGCCAGCGCATCGTCCATGGTGTCCGGCACAGTCACGCCCTTGCCCCCGGCCAGCGCATCGTCTTTGATGACGGGCGGCTGGGCCTGTCCGAGAACGTAGCGTTCGGCCTCAGACAGCCCATCAAACACCTCGAACGCCGCGGTGGGGATGCCGTGCCGGCGCATGAACGCTTTGGCCCAGCCTTTACTCCATTCGATTTCGGCGGCGGCGCGGCTGGGGCCGAAGACCGCCAGCCCTCGGTCGCGCAGCCAATCCGCCAGGCCCGCCGCCAGAGGTCCCTCGGGGCCAATAATGGTCAACGCCGGGCGCTCTTCAGTGGCGAGCTGAACGAGAGCCGCGACGTCCGTCGCGGGCACCGGGACGGCGCGCCCCACTGGCGCACTGCCCGCGTTTCCCGGCGCGAGCAGCAGTTCGGCCGCCGGATCATCGCGCCGCAGCTTCCAGGCCAGGGCGTGCTCCCGCGCACCACCGCCTACCAGCAGGATCTTCATGGCGACCCTCGGCCCACGACCCTGCGGCACCGAGCAGCACCTCCCGATTGGCGAAAGCCCTTCACTGCGCCTGGTAGTATACGGTTGGCTTGGACGGCGCTTGGCATGCGCTCCAGCCCACCCACCCCGTCGGACTGAAAGGGCCATCTGCCATGCCTGTCGATCCGCACCGCAGCCTGGAGCTCGCCGCGCCGCGCCAGGAGGCCCTGTGCCGCGCCATCGAGAGCCTGACGGAGGCCCAGTGGCAGGCACCCAGCAACTGCGCCGGTTGGGCCGTGGCCGACCTCGTGGCTCACGTAACGCGCAACGGTGAGTCCGTACTGCTGGCTACGCAGCGCGCCCTCAGCGGAGACAGCACGCCCGCCTTCGGCCCGACCATGCGGTCCCGAGAGGAGGCGCTGCGCGCGTCCGGCGCCCAGGCCTGCGCGGCACTGCAGCGTACGGAATTCGCCGAGCTGCGCACGCTGATCGGCGGCCTCGATCCCGACCAGCTGGGGCTGACCTTTCCCCACCCCATGGGTCCGCGCCCGGTAGCCTGGTACTGCACCGCGCGCCTGAGTGAGGTGACCTTTCATGGCTGGGATTTGGGCCGCTCCCTCGGACACGACGAGCCGCTGGAGGGCGAAGCCGCCGCCTATCTGCTCGATTACCTGCTTGATTCCAACCAGCCGGTGGCCAACGACCGCCGGGCCGAGCGCACGGCCGACGCCTTCAACGTGGTGTCGGGCACGCGCAGCTGGGTGGTGACCGTGGGACCAACCGGGCCGCGTGTGGCCGTGAGCGGCGCGGAGGGCGCGGCCCGGCGCATCGCGGCCGAGCCGGGCTGGCTGGCCCTCGCGCTGTACGGCCGCACGCGTATTGATCGGCCCGAGTTCAGCGTGAGCGGGCCGGCCGATACCGCGGATGCCTTTGCCGCGGTCTTCGGTCAGCCCGGCTGACTGCAAGATTGGCCTGGAGGACAGCCCGAAGACGCCATTGGGTGGCGAACGCGTCGCCGGGTAAGCCGTGTCATCCGAAGCTCGACAGCGCGCGCCACACCAGCCCTGGGGACCCCTCCGACGTTCCCAGGCGTCCCTCTGGCTCTCACTGCGCCGGCTGTACTTTGGAGCGCGGTTCCTGGCAGCACCTACCCCGGCGGAGGCGGAGGTTGGCACGGCCACTGCTATACTGACCGCGTTGGCTCCAAGCATTCTCTCGCTGTTGGGCCCCGGCAACGCCGCCGCAACGCGCGGCACGCCGGCCGGTAACGGGCCGCTCTAGAGGTCAAATGCTCCAGAACATTGCGAACTTCCTGCAATTCGCTGTGGCCGCGGGTGTGGCCTGGTTCGTTGCGCTCTGGGTAGCGCTGGTGGTGTGGACCTTCCGCGACATCCAGAGCCGGAGCCAGGACTTTGTAGTCCAGGTGCTGGCCACAGTGCTGGTGGCCATCATGAGTGTGCCTGGCTTCATCGTCTACCTGATCCTGCGGCCCAGCACGACTCTGCTCGATACCTACGAGCGCTCTCTGGAAGAGGAATCGCTGATGCAGGATGTGGAGAACCGTCTCGCTTGCCCCAGCTGCCACCAGCGCGTGCAGCCAGACTTCCTCATCTGCCCCGCCTGCCTCACCCAGCTCAAGCAGCAGTGCAGCGAGTGCGGCAAGGTGTTGCAGCTCAAGTGGGGCGTGTGCCCCTACTGCACGCACCCGGTGGCTGGAGGCGGCACCGCGCCACCAGCCGGCCGTGCCAGTGGCGCCACCCTGCGCGGCGACGGCAGTCTGGCGGTGCGGGAACGCGCCATCCAGCCGAGTCTGGTCCGCGAGTAGCCGAACCGCTTCCCGCGCACGATCGCCGTGCGCGTTCTCACCCATCCACCAGCCCTCGCCTCACGGTGCGAGAGTGGCCCACCTCGGAGCGCCCCCGCGAGCGGCTGCTGATCCAGGGGCCCGGCCAGCTGTCCAATGCTGAGCTGCTGGCCATCGTGCTGCGGACCGGCAGCGGCGAAGAAACGGTTCTGGGGCTGGCCCAAGCGCTGCTGGCCCAGCACGGCGGGCTGCCCGGCTTGCGCCGCGCCACCGCCCCGGAGCTGCGCGAGCACAAGGGCCTGGGCGACGCTAAGATCGCGCAGCTCAAGGCGGCGCTGGAGCTTGGCCAGCGCCTCTCCCTAGTCCAGGAGCAGCCGCTGCGCATCACCAGCGCCGCGGACGCTGCCGCCGCGCTGATGGTGCTCATGAGCGAACTGGAGCAGGAGCAGCTGCGCCTGGTGCTGGTGAACACCAAAAATGACGTCCTCGGCTGGCCCGTTGTGTATACCGGCGGGCTGCGCACGGCACTGGTGCGGCTGCCCGAGGTGCTGCGCATCGCCATCCGAGAGAACGCCTCCGGCTTTATCGTCGCTCACAACCACCCCTCGGGCGACCCCACTCCCTCACCGGAGGACATCCGCTTCACACGCGAGTTGGTGAAGGCCGGCCAGCTGCTCGATGTGGACGTGCTCGACCACATCATCATCGGACGCGGCCGTTACGTCAGCCTGCGCTCGCTGAAGATCGGCTTCTGACCGGGCGCCGGCGCTGCCGGAGAGTTCAGGAAGGTCAACGGCCTTTCTTCAGTGAGCCGGTGAGGAATCAGAGAAGGACGCGATCGAGTTCGGCGACCAGCTGCAGCAGCGTCGGGCGCCTGGCGCGCCAGTCTCGGTGCAGGGTCGGCGAGCGCAACAGGCCATCGATCTCCTCGTCCACCTGGCCCAAGAGGCTGTACGCCTGCTGCACGTTATCGTCGTAGGCGCGCAGCTGAATGCGGGCCTCCAGCGTATCCAGCAGACGCTGCAGCTCGTCCGGTTCCGGCTCGCGGGGAACGTTCACGCCCGCCTCGTCACAGCCCGGCCGGCCGATCGATAATGCCGAAACTCAGCTCGCCTTCGGCGGCCAGCTTGCCGCCCACGGTAGCCCGCAGCCAGCCGCGGCCGAAGGTGCTCCGCAGGCGCAGCAGCTCCGCTTCCAAACGCACCGCGTCGCCCGGGGCGACCGTGCGCCGGAATTTCCAGCCGTCCAGCCCGGCCAGCACCGCCAGCTTGCCTCGGTAAGCATCCAGACCCAGCGCCGCCACGGCGCCCACCTCCGCCAGCGCCTCCACCAGGATCGCCCCGGGGAGTACCGGCCAGCCTGGAAAGTGCCCCGCCAGAAGGTGCTGATGCCGGCCCACGTCGTCCATCCAGCCCACCGCTCGCCGGCCATACTCCACGGACTCGATGCGATCCACGAACAGGAAGGGTGCGCGGTGCGGGATGAGCGCTTCGATGCCCTCGCGCGAGAGCGCCATGCCCGACCCCGGTTCTGCCACCGCCCGATTGTAGCGGTCCCCGCGACATCTCGGCCTAACAACCGGACTGATGGAAACCCGATCAAGGCGCTTGCCTGGGCGAGCACGCATGTTCTACCATTTCGAGCATCGCCATTTCGAACATCGCCGTTACGAAGATCGGCCTTCGGGAAGGGGAGGTGAGCTCGCCATCCGGGGGGCGGCCCCTGCCCGCCATCCATGTGCTGGACAGCGACAGCGCCGCCAAGATCGCCGCCGGGGAAGTGGTGGAGCGGCCCGCCTCAGTCGCCAAAGAGCTGCTGGAGAATGCGATTGACGCCGGTGCCGCGCACATCACCCTTGAGATGCAGGATGGCGGCCTTTCGCTGCTGCGCGTCACGGACGATGGTCAGGGCATCCCCGCTTCTGAGCTCGAGCTGGCTTTTCAGCGACACGCCACCAGCAAGATCGTCAACGCGGATGATCTGCAGGCAGTAGCAACGCTCGGCTTTCGGGGCGAAGCGCTGCCCAGCATCGCCACTGTGGCTCAGGTACTGGTAACCACGCGCACGGCCGGGGCCACCGCCGGTGCCCGCCTGGAACTGCACGCTGGCCAGGTTGTGCAGGCGGGCGCAGCCGGCTGCGCGCTCGGGACCACGCTGACGGTGCGCAACCTGTTTTACAATACGCCTGCTCGTTTCAAGTTCCTGAAGTCGCCGCTGGCTGAGGGCGGCCAGGTGACGCGCGTCGCCAGCCAGCTGGCGCTGGCCTACCCCGGCATCGCCTTCACGCTGCGGGGGGACGGCCGTACCATTTTCCAATCCAGCGGCAATGGGGACCTGCGCGATGTGGTGGCCCGCTTGTATGGCGCGGAAGTGAGCCGGGCCATGCTCGATGTTGAGCTGTGCGAGGGCCTCCAGGTGCGCGGGTTGGTCAGCCATCCCAGCCTGCACCGGTCCAACCGCAATGCGCTGTCCCTGTTCGTTAATGGGCGCTGGGTGCAAAGCCGCCCACTGCTGCACGCCGTGGAGGAGGCCTACAGCTCGCTGCTCATGGTCGGGCAGCATCCGCTGGCCGTGCTTCACATCAATCTGGACCCCAGCCAGGTGGACGTGAACGTGCACCCGGCCAAGTCTGAGGTGAAGTTCGCCGCGGAGCGCCAGGTCTACGCCCGGCTGCGCCAGGCGGTAGCCGCGGCGCTTGATTGGGCAGCCGCACAGCAGAACACGACGGGCCCGCGATTGACGCCCGAAACTGAGGCGGCGCCTTCGCTGTTCGCGAGCGATGAAGGCTGGCCGGCGGCTTCCTTCCCGGGCGCGGTGCCGGCCATGTCCTGGGGACGGGACGCCCCGCCCGCGCAGGCCTGGGCAATGCCCGGCGCCAGCGCTTCGGAGGGTAGCGTGCTGCCCATGCTGCGGGTGCTGGGGCAGGTGGCGCAGAGCTACATCGTGGCCGAAGGGCCAGGTGGGCTGTATTTGGTGGACCAGCACGCGGCGCACGAACGGGTGCGGCTGGACGAGCTGGAGCGCGCGCAAGCGGCCGCCTCTGGCCGGCTGCCAGACGTGCAGCCGCTGTTGCAGCCGCTGACGCTGGAGCTGGCGCCCGCGCTGCTGGCCGCGGCCGAGCAGGCGCGGCCCGAGCTGCTCAAGCTCGGCTTCGAACTGGAGCCCTTCGGGGATCGCACCTACCTGCTCCGGTCCATCCCAGCCGTGGTGCCGCTGGCCGAAGCGCGCCACACCCTGAGCGCCATCCTGGATGACCTGCTGTTGGACGTGCCGGGCGAGACGCATGAGGAGCACCTGCTGCACTCGCTCGCCTGCCACAGCGCCGTCCGCGCCGGACAGCTGCTGTCACAGGAGGAGATGCGCGCGCTGCTGGGCGCCCTTGAAGCCTGCCGGCAGCCCCGCGCCTGCGCTCATGGCCGGCCGACCATGGTGCACCTCAGCCAAGCCCAGCTGGAGCGCGAATTCGGCCGGCGCTGATTCCCAGGGGAAGCTGCATCCAGGGCTCGCCGGCCCATACATGCGCCGCTGATTTCTAACCCAGCGCGGCGCCAGAGAACTCTTGGCTTGGCGATCTGGGCACCGACTGGTGGGCGCGGGCGAGGCTCGCACGGCGGGCACCTTCCAGGAGGTTTCCCGCCACCAGGGCCAGAGGCAGGTACACAGCGTTGCCGGCAGTGACCAGGTACAGCCCAAAGGCGACCAGCGCCACGGCGCCGCCGAACCAGATTTGATCCCTGACCCGCGCCGGTGAGGTGGGCGGATCCGTCAGCATGAAGCAGGCGAAGAAGAGTGCGGCGCCCGTAAAGGGCTGCTGAAAGATATCGCTCACCAGCACCGCCTGGCCGGCCAGCGCCGCGGCCGTGAACAGGGCGAAGTACAGGCCCAGAAAGGTGAGGATGCCCGGCAGCTTGTTCAGCCGGGCGCCCAGCCACAGGCCAGCCAGCGCGACCAGCAGGATGAAGATCGCGGGCAAATTGCCCAACCCACCCCACCAGCTTTGTTCGCTGCTGAGCGCGAGCGCGCACACCACCAGCCCAATCGCGGCTGGGTTCAGCAGGTGGCCTCGACCGGCACGGATCACATGCTTCGAAAGAATGGCCACCAGCCCGCTGCAGACCGTGAACAGCAGTGGTACATCGGGACTCAGCACCATGGCCACGATCAGCCCGGTGAGGATGGCGCCACTGGGAAAGCGCAGCCGCTTGCCTCGAGCGGCGAACAGAGTGCAGTCCGCCGCTACGGTCGTGGCCACCGCGGCCGCTTCAGTCAGCAGCGCGCCGTGGCCCTCAACCGGCAGGGCTACAACCGTTAGGCCAAGCAGCACCAGCAGCAACTGGCCCTTTGGCGTGCGGAAAAAGCCGCGCAGCCGGCCGGTCATAACGCCGCCGTCCGGACGAGGAGGCTGACCCGGCCGGCGGCCGGGACCCCAACGGTAGGCTGCCGGCTGCACCTGTCCCCCGCGGATCGGCGCTCCAGCCGATCTGTCACCTGGTCGACCACCTTTTCAGAGCCACTGGGCACAGCCCGGTGTTTGGAGCACCTCGAGCTCCGGTGTGACGAACAGGCCATCCACCTCCTGCTCGCCGAGCAGGCGCAGACCGTCTTCAGGGCCGGCCACGAAGGCCGCCGTGGCCAGCGCATCGGCTACGGTCGCCCGCGCGGCGATGACGGTCACGCTGGCCAAACCTCCCGCCGGCTCGAGCGTGCGGGGGTCGAGCAGGTGGTGGCCACCGCCGCTCCGCCGCTCGTAGTCGCCCGAGGTGCACACGGCGCCCGTATGCACCGCCAGGGTGGCGATCAGCGCGCCGGGGCGCCGGGGATGCTCAATGCCGATGCGCCACGGCGCCTGACCTTCGCCGCTGCGCACCAGGAGGTCGCCCCCGGCATCGATGCTGTACGCATCCACGTCCGCCAGCTCCCGCGCCGCCAGGTCCATGGCCAGCCCCTTGGCGATGGCACCCAGATCGATCAGCAGCGGCGCGGTCAGGGTGATGGTCTGGCGCCGAGCATTCAACCGCAGCCGGCCCGCATGCTGTGTGGACAGCGGCCGCTTCGCGGCCGATCGCTGCCCGGTGGCCCAGTGCCGGTCAAAGCCGCGGCTCGCCAGCGCCGCGCCGAGCGTCGGATCGAAACGGCCAGCGCTCACCCGCCCAACCTGCAGCGCCACACGGACCGTTTCAAACAGCAGCCGGCTGACATGCACCGGCCGGCCAACCACGCGGCACAACCGCGACAGCTCGCTGTCCGGGTCGAACCGGCTGCACACACGTTCAACTTCAACAAACCAGCCCAGAGCCAGCTGCAGCGCCTCAGCGCAGCCGGGCACCTCCGCGGCACGGATGGTGGTCACGGTATCCATCACCGGCAGGGACGCGGTCAGCCATCTTCCGGCACGGGGCTCTGCCGGCGGTGGCGTCCGGTCCCCAATGGCCGGCCAGCTCGCCGTCGTGGGACGCTTCAGCGCTGCCGATGCGCTCGGCGGGCGATCAGCCGGCGTTGCCATGATCGCCGAACTCACGTTGTCCGTTGCCGTAGGGCCGGCGGTCGAAGCCATCCCCGCCGCGATCTCCCCGCGGCGAGAAGCCATTCCCGGCAGGGGCGACGCCTGTGATTCCGCCAGCTGGCGGCATACTGCTGGTCGCGTTGCCGCTGGTCGCGCTGCTGCTGGTCGCGTTGCCGGTGGTCGCGCTGCCGGTTGCGCTGCTCCCCGCCTTGGCCAGCGCCTGGGCCACCGCCTGCTGATAGGCCAGCGAGCTGTCCGTGGCGCCGGACACAAGATCGATGCGACTGCCCTGCGCGGCGAGCACCTCGCCAGGCAGCGGGTCAATCACGCTCTGGTCATAATGCGTGGTCACACCGGTGATTGGAGCGGACGCGATTCGGCCGCCGCGAATGGTGACCGCCACGGACACGCTGCCGCGGCGGCTCCAACCGGTACCCGTATAGGTGCCGTCCATCCATCCGGCGGGCTGGGACGCCCGCACGCTCCCACTCGCGGAGGGTGCGGGTGTCGCGCCCGGGGTCGCCGCTGGAGCCGACGATGCGGCAGCCCCAGGCGAAACGACCACCCCCGGCACCTTTCCCGCGGCCATGCTGGCCGCCGCGGGGGCGGTTGCCGTGTAGCCCACGCCGTAGATCGCCAGCACGGCCGCAGAGCTCAGGGCCACCAGGCCCTTGGTCATCCGCTTCGCCATGTCTGTTGCCCAGTCTGCTTCGGTGGCGTGGGAAAAGGCTGAGCGCGGTCTAAATTTTTGGTAAGAGCCGGCAGCCTCAGCGTCGAGGCCGGAAGCGGGGCAGCGCGGCACCCTGCCCCGTATCGTGGAAGACGACCTCCACCGGCTGGCCAATAGCCAGGCTGGCCAGGTCGCAGTCCACGATGTTGGTCAGGATGCGCGGGCCCTCCTCCAGCTCCACATAAGCCAGGGCGTAGGCATCGACATCGCGATAGTCGCCCTGCCCGCGACGGTTGATGGTGAAGGAATAGATGCTGCCCCGGCCGGACGCCTGCGTCCAGGAGAGGTGCAGCGAGCCGCACTCGGGGCAGAAGCCGCGGGGATACCAGATCAGCTGCCCGCAATTGTCGCAGCGGGGCAGCAGCAGCTTGCCCTGCGTAGTACCCTCCCAAAAGGGCTTGGTCTCGGGGGTGATGGCCGGCACTGGGGCCGGCAGCGATACCTCGCTCATGCGTCCTCGCTCCCCAGAATCAAGGTGGCGCTGCCCATACGGGAACCAATGGAGCCGCCGGTGCCGTGCGCCAGTGCCAGCTCGCAGTTGGGCACCTGCACTTCAGGGTTGGCTTCGCCGCGCAGCTGGCGCACTGCCTCCAGAATCTTGGTCATGCCGCCGCGGTTGGCGGGGTGGTTGTTGCACAGTCCGCCGCCGTCGGTATTGAAGGGCAATTTGCCATGCGGCGACTGCAGCCCGCCATCCAGCACGAAACGCCCGCCCTGGCCCTTTTCGCAAAAGCCCAGGTCCTCAATCGTCTCCAGCACAGTGATGGTGAAGGAGTCATAGATCGAGGCGTACTGGATATCGCTGGGCTTGACGCCCGCCTCCTCGAAAGCGCGCGGGCCAGACCAGCGGGCGCCCGTGTAGGTGAGGTCCACGTGGCCGTTCATCGTGTGTTTGGGCGCTTCCCCGTGGCCCAGGATTTTGACTTTGCGGCGCTTCAGGTCGCGCGCCACCTCGGGACTGACCAGCACCACAGCGCCGCCCCCGTCAGTGATGACGCAGCAATCCAGCCGGTGCAGGGGATCCGCCACCAGGGGCGAGGCCAGCACCTCTTCAACGCTGACCGGCGTGGGCAGAAACGCGCGCGGGTTGTACTGCGCGTGGTGCGCAGCCGCGACCTTGATCTCCGCCAGCTGGGCGCTGGTCGTGCCGAACTCGTGCATGTGCCGGCG
The DNA here is from genome assembly GCA_035532895.1 of Chloroflexota bacterium. Taxonomy (GTDB): domain Bacteria; phylum Chloroflexota; class JAJPGV01; order JAJPGV01; family JAJPGV01; genus DATKQD01. Next base: position 10,528 of record DATKQD010000312.1, on the reverse strand, counting down.
CGCCGCGAGCGCGTACCAGGCGACAACCACCGGGCCGTAAGGCGCTTCGAAGCCCACCTCCGGCGCTTCGGATACACCTCGCCCGCCAGCTCCCCGGCCCTTGCCGGCCAGCGTTACCAGCGCCACGTGGCACTTGCCTTCGGCGATGGCTGTAGCGGCGTGCCCCACGTGACACAGGTAGGACGAACCGCCGGTGTCCGTAGAGTCCATGGTGGACAGCTTCAAGCCCAGATAGTCCGCCATCGACAGCGCGCCCAGGCCCATGCCGGCCGCGTCGCTGAAAAAGCCATCCACATCCTTCAGCGATAGGCCCGCGTCGGCCAGCGCGCCCAAGGCCACTTCGGCGTGAATCTGCGCGACGGACTTGTCCGGCAGCCGCCGCTCGGGGTGTTCGTAGGCGCCCACGATGAACGCCTTGCCCTTGATGCTCATCTTCGACCGATTGACCCACCTGCCGCCCAAATTGCCGCGTGGCTGGCGACCGAAACCATAGAACCACACGGCAGCCCCACTTGGCAACGCCAGGTGGTTGCGCCCAGCGGGGGCCCAGCCTCCGGCGACATGCGAGGGAGTACGCTTGGCTCGGTATGGGACTGGTGCGCTGGCTCTCCGTTCTGGGTTGCCTGGGATCGCTGGGCCTGCTGGGGCTGCCGAGCCAGGCACGGGCAGCGGGCGACGGATGCCACTTTGTGCTGGGCTTCCGGGCGCTGCAGGCCCAGCTGCCCGCGGTTGGCAGCTGCCTCGACCAGGAGCACGCAGACCCGGCTGGCAGCGGCAACGAGTTGCAGGACACCACGGGCGGGCTGCTGGTGTGGAACCACGCCGGCAACTGGATGTCCTTCACCAACGGCTACCAGACCTGGCTGTACAGCTCCCACGGCCTGCAGGAGCGCCTCAACAGCCAGCGCTTCGCCTGGGAAAGCGCAGCCGGGCCACGCCGGCACGTGGTGTTCGTGGCCGGCTACGACACCAGCAGCGCCGACGCTCAGCAGATCTTCGGGCCGCTGACGGCGGAACTGGCCCAGGTCGATGGCTTCGCACCGGCTGATTTCACCATCTTCAGCTACAACGGAGATAGCCTGGGAAGCGGCGGGGCGTTCACTTCGCTGCCTTATGCCGCATGTGATTCCGGGCGGCCACTGGATGAAAGCGGGCCGGCTCTGGCGCGCTTCCTGACCGATTATCAAGCAGCAGTCGGCGGGCCACTGGTGGTGGTGGGGCACAGCCTGGGCGGCCTGCTGGCCTACCAATTGCCACGCTGGACATCTCACCTCATCCTGGACAGCGTGGTCACCGTTGACGCGCCCCTGCGCGGCGTGGGTGCATCGCTGGCCTTCTTCGCCCTCTTCGCCCCGTGCAGCTCACCGGTCGTGCAGGATTTGGCGGCCCTGGGGCAGGCGTCCGACCTGGATCAACAGCTGGGTGCGTGGCAGGCCGGCCTGCACGCCATGGGCGCCCGAGTGGCCACGGTGGCCAGCGCGGGCGATTGCGTCTACTACCTGCCCCTGTGCGGATTGCCCGGCACCGATGACCGCGCCACCCAAACCGCGCCCGCGGATCGGGCCATCACCGGACCTGCCACGGTGCTCAGCTCTCCGGTTCCCAGCCACCTGGCCGCGCTGTCTGATGCGTCGGTTCTGGCTCAGATCGCCAGCTTCATCGGGCCTCAGGGGAGCGCTGAAACTCCTGCATAAAGGCGCACAGGGCCGCCACATCGTCCAGAGTAACGGCGTTGTAGAGGGAAGCGCGAACGCCACCCAGGGTACGATGGCCCTCCAGGCCGGAGAAGCCGGCCGCCTCGGCCCGCCGGAGAAATTCGCGCTCCAGCTCAACTGAGGGCAGGGTGAACACGACATTCATGTGCGAGCGATCGGCCAGCGCAGCGCGGGGCCGGTAGAAGCCGCCGCTCGCATCCAGCAGCCCGTACAGGCGCGCGGCCTTCGCCTCGTTACGCTCAGCCACGCCGCGCAGGCCGCCCGGTTGGCCGCGCAACCAGCGCATCACCAGCAGCGTGACGTAGATGGCGAACACCGGCGGCGTGTTGTAGATGGAGCCCATGTGCGCGTGGCGCCGGTAGTCCAGCATGGCCGGCAGGTCGGCCGGGGCGGCATCCATCACCTCGCGCCGGATGACCACGACGGTCACTCCTGCCGGACCCAGGTTCTTCTGGGCATGGGCGTAGATGAGCGCGAAGCGGGTCGCGTCCACCGGGGTTGACAGGAAATCGGACGACATATCGCACACGCGCGGCACGCCCTCGAACCCCAGCACGCGGTGGAATTGCAGGCCTTCGACGGTTTCGTTGGACACGTAGTGCAGGTAAGGCGCCCGTGGGTTGCAGTCCAGCTCCCCGTCGTTCGGCAGGCGCGTGTAGCCAGCGGGCGATCCATCCCACAGGGCGCGCACAGGCCCCTCCCTTTGCGCCTCGGGCAGTGCCTTGGCGCTCCAGTAGCCAGTGAGCACGTAATCCGCCGGCTGCTCGCGACCGCGCAGCAGCGCCATCGGCACCATACTGAATTGCAGGCTGGCGCCACCCTGCAACAGCAGCACCTCGTAGCCGTCCGACAGGTTCAGCAAGCAGCGCAGGTGGTGCACCGTTTCGTCCACCACGTCGCGAAACCAGGCGGTGCGGTGCCCCAGGCCCAGCACCGAGAGGCCGGTGCCGGGCACCTCGACGATGGCCTGCTGCGCCTCGCGGAGTACCTCCTCCGGCAGTGCGCCCGGCCCTCCGGAAAAGTTGTACCTGCCGCGCCGGTCCGTCAGGGCCCCAGTACTCGCCGTCACGCGGCCAACTCCAGGTGCCGGTCGATCATGCCGCGCACGGCCGCGTGCACCCGTTCGATGGCCGGCAGGCGATAGGCCGCCAGGTCATCCACACCCGGCGTGGGCACCATCATCGTGGCATTCGCCTCGAACAGCACTACCTGCCCTTGTTCGTCCAGCGTGAAGTCGATGCCGCCATAGTCCAGTTTCATTTCGTCGCGAATGCGCGCCAGCGCCGCCAGCGCCTGGTGCCCCAGGGCGCCCTCCATGTCGTTCAGGAACTTCGCCTCCTCACGCTGATGTTGTGGTTCTGTCATGTCCGCGTGCAAGTAATGCACCATCCACTGCCGAGCGAGCGCCAGGTGCAGCGGGTAGAGCTGACCATCGATGGCCATCACCCGGTACTTGCGCACCCACCCCTGGCTGTCCCGCAGATCGAGGTACTGGATGGCCAGCACGCGAGACCCCGGCAGCGTGGCGCCCGCCGCTGCCAGCCCCTCCGGCCGCTCGACCTTGAGGAATTGCTCGCCTGTATGGAAGCCGGGGGCGCGCAGCAGCAGCGGCCAGCCCAGGCCAGCCGCCGCCAATACATCCCGACCCCTCGGTGTGAGCAGCGTCGCGCGTGGTACCTCGATGATGCGCGGAGCCAGTACACCCTCCAGTTGGCCCAGCCGCGCGGCATGCTCCAGGCGACCGGTCCGCGCCACCTGGCGAGGAAGGTTGAGGGTGGGCGCGGGCGATCGATCGAGCAGCCGCGCCGCTCGGGCGAGCGCCACGCCGCAGCGGTCCGCGTCGCCCACCGCGTTAAAGGCGAGACGGTGCTCGGGCAGGTCCAGGTCAGGCGCGCAAAACTCGGCTGTGGCCGTCCAGCATCTGAAGTGGGTGTCGCTCAGCCAGCGGTCCAGCTTGACGTTGCCACCCAACGCCGAAGTGACCACCAGGATCGGCGTACAAGCGCTGGTGCCGGGACGTGCCCGCTGTTCCAAGCCTGAGCCGAAACCCGCCCGGCCGTGCGTTTCCGCCTCGGCACTTCGTCCCTCCAGCAGTTCCAGGATAGCCAACGACTGGTGCAACCGCCGGTTGGCTGGCTCCAGCCGCAGCGCCGTCTCATACTGCTCTCGCGCCTCGGCGGGCTGGCCCAACGCCAGGAGCGCGGAGCCGAGGTTGTCATACGCCGGCAACAAGTCGGGGCTGAGCGCCACAGCGGCGCGGCAGCAATCACGCGCCTCCTCGTAGCGATGCAGGGCGAAGTACACGCTGCCCAGGTTGTTCAGCGCCTCGGCGTCCCCCGGCCGCAGGGCCAGCGCCGCCTGGTACTGGACAACGGCGGCATCCTCATTGCCCAGCTCCTGCAGGATGGCACCCAGGTTGTTGTGCGCCGCCGCGGAATCGGGCGCCAGCGCCACGGCCAGCTCCGCCTCAACCCGCGCCTCGTCCAGGCGCCGCAGCGCTTTTAAGGCGCCGGCGCGGTTCACGTGCGCGTCAAGATAGGTGGGCCGCTGCGCCAGCGCGGAGTCATAGTGCGCCAGCGCCGCGTCCAACTGTTCCGTGGCCTGCAGCGCGGTCCCAAGGTCGTTCTCGGCCTCAGGATAAGCACCCAGCGCCAGCGCCGCCCGGTAGTGCTCGATGGCTTCGTCGAAGCGCCGGCTGGCGCTCAGTGCGTGCGCCAGCGCATGGTGTGCGCGTGGAGAGTCAGGCGCCAGCCGCAGCGCGGCGCCCGCGTGGCGCAATGCCAGTTCAGGCCGGCGCAGGCGCAGGGCCGCTGCGGCGCTGCCAAGGTGGGCCTCCAGGTCGGTCGGCGACAACTGGAGAGCCTGGTCGTAGTGGGCCAGCGCTTCCTCGACCTCACCCAGCCGCAGAAGAAGCTCAGCCAGGGTACGGGACAGGTCAAGCGTTGTCGCCGGCCGTTGCGCAGCGCGACGTACCAATGGCCGCGCGGCATCCGGCCGGCCAGCGTCCAGGTGCAGCAAGGCCAGCGACAGGAGCGCCAGCGGATGATCGGGCTGGCCATCCAGGAGCTCGGCGTACCGGGCAGCAGCTTCGTCCAGACGCCCGGCCTCGTGCGCCGCCAGCGCGGCCAGCAAAGCCGCGCTGGCCACCGGAGCTGCGCCATCGACCGGCAGCACCGGCCGCGCGTCGATACCCGGCGGGACCTGCGCGCGCACGGTCAGCCGGCCGCCACGGCTGCTACGCCAGCGCGCCGGGTAAGCAGCTCTCGCACCGCCTGGCGGACCCGATCGGCCGCCGGCTGCCGGTAGCGGAAGCGCTCCTCCGCCGGCGGGGGCGGCACGACCATAGTGGCATTCGCCTCGAACAGCAGCACGCGCCCCATGGCGTCCAGCCCAAAATCGATGCCGCCGTAGTCCAGGTCCACAGTGGCGGCGATCCGGTCCAGAGCCGCCATCACCTCGGGGCCGAGCGTGCCCGGCATGTCGCTCAGGAAGGCCGCTTCCTCGGCCTCGTGGCGCGCCTCGCCCATGTCGGCGTTGAAGTAGTGGACCATCCAGCGCGTGGATATGGCCAGGTGCAACGGCAGCAGCCGGCCGGCCACCATCATCACCCGGTACTTGCGCACGTTGCCATCGCTGCCGCGCGCATCCAGGAACTGCATGGCCACCAGCTCGGCGCCCGGCAGCTGGGCCACGGCACGCGCCAGATCCAGCGGGCCATCAACCTTGGCGAAGTGCTCGCCCGTATGGAAGCCCGGCGTGCGCAGCAGCAATGGCCAGCCCAAGCCGTCGCGCTGCAGCCTGGAGGCGGCCGCGCGGCCCAGCAGAGCCGCCCGAGGATAGCGGCGCATACGCGGCGCGATGACGCCCGGCAGCTCACCCAGGCGTGCAGCGTTCTCCAGGCGGCCCGTGGCGAGCACGCGCTCGGGCGGGTTAATCAGCGGCCGGCCGGACGCGGCGATGATGCCCGCCGCCTCCCGCAAGGCGTCCGCGCAGCGATCCGCCTCACCAATGGCGTTGAAGATGACATCATGCGGCGGCAGCTCGCCACCCGCTTCCCAGAACTCCACCGTCGCCGTGAGCCGGGTGCAGGAGGCCTGATCCAGAAGCTCATCCAGCGAGAGATTGCCACCCAGCGCGGACAGCAACACCAGCACGCGCAGCGCTGAAACGCTGCTTCCGAGCGCGGGCCGCACCTCAATACCACCAGGGAAGCCCAGCCGTGCATGCCGCCGGGCCTCCTCGCGCTGCCCCTCCCGCAGGCACAGCACAGCCAGGCTGCGCTGCACCTGCGCGTTCTGTCCGGCGATCCGCAGCGCGGCGTCCAGATGGGCTCGCGCCTCGGGCAAACGGCCCAGCAGCTGCAACGTGTTGCCCAGGTTGTGGTGCGCAGCGAGGTGCTGGGGTTGCAGGCCCAGCGCCGCGCGAAAGCAGGTCATCGCGGGCTCGTATTCATGCAGCGTCTCGAAGGCGATGCCCATGTTGTTGATAGCTTCTACGAAACCTGGCCGCAGGGCGATGGCGCGCTCGTAGTGGACGATGGCTTCGCGCCGCCGGTGCTGCAGTTGCAGGGCATTCCCCAGGTTGTAATGCGCCTGGGCGTGGTGCGGATCAACGGCGATAGCGGCCCGATAGCTGGCCGCCGCTTCCTCCGCCCGCTCCAGCGCCAGCAGCGCGTTGCCGCGGTTGTACAACACTTCGGCGTGGTCCGGCCGCGCCACCAGCGCGGCGTCGTACACCGGCAGCGCGTCCTCCCAGCGGTGCACCGCCTGGAGGGCGTTGCCCAAGCCGTTCAGCGCCTCCACTGCGCCAGCGCGGCCGGCCAGGTCGTCCCAGCCGAGCGCCGGCTCCTGGCCGCCTGTGCCCGCGACATCGCCTGGCGGCAGGCCCAAGGCTGCTCGATAGTGGCTGATAGCTTCGTCGTAGCGACCCGCGGCCTGCAGGGCGTTGGCCACATTGCTGTGGGCTTCGGGATAGTCGGGGTTGAGGCGCAGCGCCTCGTCATAGTGGCCAGCGGCCTCCTCCCGGCGCCCCAGCGCATCCAATGTGACGGCCAAGTTGTTATGAGCTTCGGCATAGTTCGGCTGAATCGCCAGTGCCACCTGGTAGCGCGCCGCGGCTTCGTCCGGTAGGTCGAGCGCCTGCAGCACGTCGCCCAGGAAGCGGTGCGCATGTTCCGAGGCCGGCCGCAGCCGCAGGCTCTGGCGCACCAGCCGCACCGCCTCCTCCAGGCGACGCTGCTCGAAGCACAGGGAGCCAAGGAACAGATAGGCTTCAAAATTACCGGGTTCTGCCCCCAACAGCCGGCGGTACAGCTCCTCCGCCTCGGCCACAGCGCCGCGCCCGTGTGCATCCAGCGCCTGTTGCAACAGCCCCGCTCCGCTCTCCCGGTCCACCGTTGCTGCCGCCTGATCCATCCCGGCCGAGCATACTACCCCGCTCAGCAGCACTGGTACTTTCAGCCCGCGGCACCCACGGCAGCCGCCCTACGCGGCTCGCAGCAGACCCTCCGGCAGCTCGCTGCGCCTAACGGAGAAGCGGCCTAACCAGCAAGTCGCCGAAAACTCTCCGGTGGCGAACAGTGGGCTGGTCCGCCAGGCCGCCGCGTTGATCAGCAGTCCAGCGCGGCGAGGCCCAGCGCAATGAGCCAGACCACGCTGGGCTGCGCAACGCTCAGGGTGCCCTGTTCCGCCCTCAAAAAGAAAGGGAGCTTTCCTGATGCCAGGGGTGACGAAGCCCAGCCCGAAGAAGAGAAGGCACCGAGCCAGCACCATCCCCGACAGCCTTGCCTGGGCAGTCCTCTGACCCGAGGGAGTATTGCTTCTCATGTATCTTCGCAATACATTTGTCTATATGAAGACGATGATCGATCTGGACGAGCAGGCACTCGAACAAGCGGCGAGCGAGCTGGGGACAACGACCAAGAAGGACACCGTGAATGCAGCCTTGGCTTTTGTCGCCAATCGCCGACGCCGGGTCGAGCAACTTCTGCACGATCCGCTGGCCTTGGGAGTTGGCCCTGACATTACCAACACCGACATCATGCGGCAGGCGCGTCGTTGAGGCCGCCACCGCCCGCCAGCCAGCTCTATGTGATTGACACGTCCGCCCAGGCTCGGATCAACCTCCCCGATGTCCGCGCTACCATCGCGGGGCTCATCGCGCAAGGCGTGGCAGCGACCTGCGTCACGACCGATTTGGAGGCTGGATACTCGGGCCGTGACGGCCAGGAGGTCGAAGCCATCAGTGCCAGCCGTACATCGAACTATGTGGTGCTGCCCATCAACGAGGTCATCGCCGAACGTGCACGGGCCGTGCAGCGTCGCATGGCAGCGCGCGGCCATCACCGAGCCGCGGGCGTGATCGATCTCCTGACGGCGGCGGTGGCGGAGTATTACGGCGCGGTCATCCTGCACTACGATGCCGATTTCGAGCACATTGCGGGGATAACCAACCAACCACATGCGTGGATCCTCCCGCGCGGCAGCGTCAGTTGACCATTTTGCCCTGACCTGCACCGTAGCGAACGAGAAGCCGCCGGCTTCAGGCGGTGGAATCGGCCGCTGCTCACCGAAGGTGGGTGTTGGTGGCCCTGCCCAGCAGGCAGTGATCCCTCTACGGCAGGGCGGCGGCGATCAGCTCCACCACGTCCTGTGGTCGCAAGCTCTCGCGCAGGTCCTTGCTGCCCACGCCGTCCTCCAGCATGGTCAGGCAGAAGGGGCAAGCGGAGGCCACCACCTCCGCTCCCGTGGCGGCCGCCTGGGTCACCCGAAGCTGGTTGATGCGGCTGCCGCGCTGCTCCTCCATGAACACGCGGCCCCCACCGCCGCCGCAGCACAGGCTGGTGCGGCGGTTCATGGACATCTCCCGCAGCTGAACACCGGGCAGCGCCGAAAGGGCATTGCGCGGGGCGTCGTAGATACCGTTGTAGCGGCCCAAGTAGCAGGAGTCGTGATAGGTAATGCTCTGCGCCACCTGTTTGGCCGGCCGCAGCTTGCCGCTGGCGATCAGTTCTGCCACGAACTGTGTGTGGTGGATGACTCGATAGGTGCCACCGAACTGCGGGTACTCGTGCGCAATGGTATTGAAGCAGTGCGGGCAGGCGGTGATGACCGTCTGCACGTTGTACCGGTTCAGGGTCTGCACGTTTTCGGTCGCCAGCGTCTGATACAGATACTCGTTGCCTGTGCGCCGCAGCGGCTCACCCGAGCACTTCTCCTCGCGTCCCAGAATGGCGAAGTCCACGCCGGCCGCCTGCAGGCAAGCCACCAGCGCGCGGGCGACCTTGTTGTTGCGGTCGTCGAAGCTGCCATAACAGCCAACCCAGTAGAGCACCTCGGCCGTGGGATGCTCCTGCAAGGTTGGTACGCCTAGCTCACGCGCCCAGGCGCCCCGCGCGCCGGCCGGATACTCCCAGGGGTTGAAGTTTTTCTCCACGTTGTTGTAGAGCGACACCAGCTCGCGCGGAAAGTCAGCCTGCTCCAGCACCAGGTTGCGCCGCAGACCGACGATGATCGGCACGTGCTCGATGTACACCGGGCACTGGTCCATGCAGGCGCCACAGGTGGTGCAGTCCCACACTTCCTCGGGGCTGACCACGCCACCCACGAGCGCCCGGCCCGGGCCGCTGCCGGCGCGAAAGCGCCCTTCGTTGCCCGCTTCGCCGGCCACGCCGGAAAAGATGCCGCCCTCGTCCGCCTGGTATCCCGCCAGCTCCAGGATGAGATCGCGCGGGTGGAGCGGCTTGCCGGTATTGAACGTGGGGCAGTACTCCAGGCAGCGTCCGCAGTGCATGCAGGCATCCACCGACAGCAGCTGCGGCCAGGCAAAATCCTCCAGCTTACCCAGGCCGAAGCTCTCGGCCTCCTCGATGTTGGCGATGGCATCCAGCTCACCGCGCGGCTTCAGCCGCCGAAACGTCACCTGCAGCAGCGCGGTGAAGGGGTGGATCATCTTACTGAAGGCCACATAGCCCACGAAAAGGAACGTGGTGATGAAGTGCGTCCACCACATCCAGGCGTGCAGCACGCTCAGCGAGCTCACTGGCAGCGGCAGCAGCAGGAGAGCCACTGGATACGAGCCAAACGACCAGCCGGCCCAGGCGTCGTTCACGGCGGCCAGCCGCAGGCCCTGCAGCGCGAAGCCCTGCAGGCACAGCAGCAGCAGAAAGCCCAGAATCACCAGGTCGTCCGTGGTCGTTTGCTTCACCGCCGGCTTGCGCCAGCGGGCGGCCAAGGCCATGACCGTGCCCGCAATCAGCGCCAGGCCACCCACATTCATGGCGACCTTGTAGCCCAGGTAGAAGTTGCCCCGATAAAAATCGAAGCCGAACAGCGGCACGGTGATATCGGACTGGATCATGACGATGATGGTGCCAACGAGCAGCACGGTGAAGCCCCAAAAGAGGCACAGGTGCATCACACCTCCGTACATGTTGGAGCGCCGCGCGATGCGCTGGTGCAGCAGACCGGTGCTGACGGCGCCCCACAGGCGACGGCCGAGCTGATCTCGCCGCGGCTCAGCCTTGCCCCGCCGCCACATAGCGCCGCGGCGCGCCAGGCCATAGGCCAGGATGGCCACGGGCGGCCCCATGAGCGCATAGAGCGCCACCTGGCCGATGAGGCCTACGTTGAACAGCACCTGCCGTGTGGGCACCAGCCCTCCCAGGGGTGGCGCCAGCCGCGGGCCCGGCAACCAGCCGGCTGCGCTGCCCAGCGAGCCCCAGGCCAGCAGCGCCGCGATGGGCGCCACGGCGGCCAGGCCAAGGGCCAGCAGCCCCGGCCAGAGGCGCCTCGGGCGGCCCGCTGGACGGGGCG
>DATKQD010000311.1:0-4721 GCA_035532895.1 Chloroflexota bacterium | reverse complement strand
GACCTGCCTTTTCCAGGCGCTCAGCTTTCTGCCGAGCACGCTCGATCCCAAGCTGGCGTTGACGTACGTCTACTTCGGCACCATCCAGGTGGCTGCCTACTCCTTTGTCTGGTTCAGCGTAGAATATGCGCTGCAGGATGGTGGCCAGGCCCGGCGCTGGCTCGCACCTTTCGCGATTCTGCCGGCGCTCCTCGTTGTGGCCTTTTGGACCAATCCCTGGCTGCATCAGTTCTGGCTCTCGGTGCGGCTGGATACGACTACGCCCTTCCCCACGCTGGTGACGCGGCATAATTGGGCCGAGTACGCCACGGCCGCGTTCGACCTCAGCTGCGGCATCGTGGCGCGGGTCGTGCTGATCGGCGTGGCACTCGCGCACCGCGGGTTATATCGGCGGCAGATGGTTCCGCTCGTGCTGGCAGCCACCCCCGGCCTGCTGGACATTCTCTTTTACACCGGGCACAGCCCCCTAAGGCAGGTGAATCTGTTTGGGCCTGGCCTGGCCATCTTCGCCCTGGTTGTGGCCTGGGCCCTCCTGGGCAACCACCTGCTGGACGTGCTTCCCGTGGCGCACGGTCTGGTAATGGATGCGCTGGAGGACATGGTCATCATCCTGGACACACAGGGCCGCGTGGTCTACCTGAACCGCGCGGCCACCGCCATCGTTCAGGGGAGCAACGTTTTCGGCCAGCCCCTGCAGGCCGTGGCACCTGATCTGGCGCTCTACCTGAGCCTCGCGCGCGGTTCGGAGCCGACCAGCCACCACCTGCGTGACATTGATGGCAAGCGCCACACCTTTCAAGTGCAGGCGCGGCCGTTACGGAGTGGCGGCCTGCTCAGCCGCGGAACGTCCATTGTGCTGCACGACGTTACCGATAACGAGCTGGTGCTGGCACTGGAGCGATCGCGCCAGCAGGTGATTGCCGCCGAGGAGCACGCGCGCCGTGCCCTGGCCGACATGCTGCACGGGAGTGTGCAGTCCAAGCTGTTGACGCTCTGGATGCGCCTGCGTGACGTGGAGGACCGCTGGGGTCAGGACGTCGAGGCCACAGCCGAGCTGGCTGCCATCCGCGAGGGCCTGGAGCGCGTGTCCGATGGGGATGTGCGCAACATCAGCCACCTGCTGCACCCGGCCATTATTCGCTTTGGGCTGGTGCCCGCTGTCCAAGAGCTGGCGGATCGCTTCTTCGGGGCCCTGGATGTGCGAATCAGTACCAACGAGGAGCTGCGTCAGCTGGACGTGGTGGGCAGCGAGCGGCTGGATGAGAACGTGCGCCTGGCCATGTACCGGGTGGTGGAAGAGGCGCTGACGAATACACTGAAGCATGCCCAGGCGCGCGCGGCCGTCGTTCGGCTGGACGTCGCCGATGGGGTGCTGGGCTTGAGCGTGGAGGACGATGGCCACGGGTTCGACAGCGCCGCACCCAGCGCGGGCTTCGGGTTGAGTGGCATGGCCGCCCGGGTGGAGCAGCTGGGCGGCATGCTGCGGCTGGAGAGTGCCCTGGGGCGGGGCACGCACATCACCGCGGCGGTGCCGCTGGCCCGTCGGCCCGCCGAGGCGCTGTGACCTGCCATCGCGCACCGGCGATTTGAGGCGCCAGCGCGTCCTCTCAGCCTTCTCTCAGGGAGCAGGGTTAGAGTGAACAGCGGAGAATGAAAGCAGCAGAATGATGACGAAGAAGCGCATAACCCAATCTCTGGCGATCTTCCTTGGGCCTCTTCTCCTCGCCTTTCCCCTTGTGGCCAGCCCCGCGGCAGCCAGCGCCGCGCCGGGCCCGTATGTGATGGCGGGCAACAGCGGTGCCACAGGCGCTATCCAGGCGGTGATCCAGAAGGCCAACCAGGAGCAGGCGCAGGCTCTGGACCAGAACGATCCCAGCGTCATGCAGGATACGGCCACCACCGACTATTACGCCCAGCTAGTGCAAATCAACCGCGACCTGGAGAACAGCGGCGTCACGGCCATCAGCCTCACCCAGCTCACCTGGGGCGCGGTGCGTGTGACTCCGGCCGGTAAGGCGCGGGCGCTCACCAATGAGACTTGGCAGACCACGTATGCCGATGGGTCATTCGACCAGTCGACAGATCCCAATGTGTACAGCCTGGTTCAGCAGAACGGCAGTTGGAAGATTGCCGCCGATGCGCACCCCGGCTCCCAGGTGGAGCAGCCCGTGCCGGGCCAGGCACCATCTCCTGGCCCCCGGCAATCGCTCAACTGGGCCGGCTATGAAGCCACTGGAGGAACGTACAGCGCGGTGCAGGGCACCTGGACGGTGCCGCAACCCAACGCCAGCGGCCCCGGGGCGGATGCCGCCTGGGTGGGCATTGGGGGTGTCACTACGCGTGACCTCATCCAGGCTGGGACTGAGGAAACGCTCACCGGCCCCGGCCAGGTGAGCTACGACGCCTGGATAGAAACGCTGCCCCGCGTGTCGAAGCCGGTGCCGCTGGCCGTGCACCCGGGTGATTCCATCAGCGTATCCCTCACGCAGCAGAGCGCGCGCGAATGGCTGGTGAGCATCTCCAATAACACGACCGGCAAAAGCTGGCAACAGGCGGTGGCCTACAACTCAAGTAACTCGTCGGCGGAGTGGGTGGAGGAAGCGCCCAGCAACCTTCGTGGCCTGGTTCCACTGGATGCCTTCGGCAGTGTGAGCTTCAGCGGTGCGAGCGCGGTGAAGAATGGCCAGACCGTGAGCATCGCCCAGGCGGGTGCAGAGCCCATCACCATGATCGCGGCGACGGGTGATACGCTGGCCAGCACCTCCGCGCTGGCGAGCAATGGCTCAGCCTTCACCGTCACCCGGTCGGCGGCGCCCAGCACCCCGGCGCGAGGCTTCTCCACCGTGCCGAGCAGCCCGGCGCTGCCGGCCTTCCCACTGGGGCCCGGCAGCGGTTTCTCCGTGGGTGGCAGCGGATTCCGCATCACCTTCAGCCGGAGCTGAGGAGTGCTACACTCGCGCCCATTCGGAGACTCGATAGTGAGGGAGTGCCATGGCCCTGAAGGTGAAGATTCCCAACCGCCTGCATCACGCCGCCTGGGTAACGCGTGACCAGGGGCAGACGCGCCGCTTCTACGAGGAGCTGATCGGCCTGCCTCTGGCGGCGACCTGGGCCGAAACGCGGAACGACGGCACAGGGCCCAGCCACGAATACGTACACACCTTCTTCACCCTGGGCGATGGCGGTGCACTGGCCTTTTTCCAGCACGCCGACCAGGACACCAACCCCATAGAGCTGAGTTCGCCCGGGCACTTGGCCATGGAGTGCGACGGCGCCACCCAGCAGGGCATCAAGGAGCGGCTGGAGGGAGCCGGGTACAAGCCCATGCTCATCGACCACGGCTACTGCACCTCGCTCTACGTGAAGGACCCCAACAACCTGTCACTGGAATTCACCGTGGACGCGGCCAACCTGACTGAGATTAACGCCTGGCAGGCTGGCATCGCGCACGACGAGCTCAAACGCTGGCTGAGTGGCGACCACACGCCGAACAACACCATCCGGCCCCATTGAAATTGGCCCCATCAAAAGAGGAGAGCACGCGGTGAATCCCAGCCTGGTGGTCGGTGCGACCTTCCCCGATATTGACCTGCCGGATTCTGAGGGCGTTCCGACGCGCCTCTCCGACATCCAGAAGAACGACCCGCTCGCCTTGATTTTCTATCGGGGCCAGTTTTGACCTAAGTGCCAGCGGCAGCTGGAGGGGCTCGTTGAGCTCCAGCGCGAAACGGCGGTAGCGTATACGAAACTCGTCGCCGTGTGTGTCGATCCCGTGGCGACGGTCGCCGAAACCAAGAAGGCATTGGGCGCGACGTTCCCCATGCTGTCCGACGTGGAGCGGATATGGCAGCGGCAGCTGGATCTGGTGGAGTACACGGACCAAACCCATACGCCCTACATTCCCTACTCCTTTCTGCTGGAGCCGGGGCTGGTGATCTACAAGATCTACAACGGCTACTGGTTCTGGGGCCGCCCCACGGTGGAGGATCTGCGGCAGGACTTTCGCGCCATCTCGGCGAAGTGCCGGCCGGATTGGGATCCGCAGGCGCCCGGGGTACGCGAAGTCTGGGAAGCCGCCCGCGCCGAGGGCATTCGCCTCGCGCCGGCCGACTACCGCCGCCGCGTGCAGGAGTGGCGCGCGGCCCACTGACTTCGCCGCGCGCTCCCTGGCTAGCGCCGAGCGGCCGTAGCGTCGAACTGAATCAGGTCAGGAATCCGGTCGAAGTGGCGCTTGTTGCCGGTGATGAGGGTCAGCCCAAAGTGCAAGGCCGTTGAAGCAATGAGAACGTCCGGGTCGCCGATCATCTGACCCTGACGGCGCAACGACCCACGAGTACGAGCGAATCGTTGCATGGTGGCGCGATTGAGGGACAACACTCGAACGCCGCGTAAGAACCGAAGAAAGCCCTGTTCCTGGCCTTTGGGGTCATGTCCAGAGTAGATGCCTTCGTAGATTTCGCCGAAGGTCACCAGGCTAATCGCAAGCCCATCTTCGGCCAGCGAATTGAGGATAGAAACCCGAGGCTCTCGACCCCTGAGGTAGTCAACCACCCAGTCAGTGTCAACGAGGTACTTCACAGGTCTACGGGTGGTCGAGTAGAGCGTCTCCTGGACTCGTAATTGTCGGCCACGAACTTGTCCGTGTCCTCGTCCTTCCAACTCCCGGCCGCCGAACGAAAGGCGTCAAGGTTGGATGCGGACTTCGTCTTCGCGGTTTTGGG
>DATKQD010000310.1:0-14616 GCA_035532895.1 Chloroflexota bacterium | reverse complement strand
CGTGCTGGTGGATTATGCGCGCTGCGACCATCACAACTGCTTTCCGCTGGAAGTGTGCCCGCACACCGGCCAGGCTCTGCTGGACGACGGCGAGCGCATTGTGGCGCATCCCGAGGTGTGCGGCGACTGTCCGGCACCCTGTCTGAACTTCTGCGATAAGAAGGCGCTGCGCTACGCGCCCGACCTCGAGGACCTTCAGCTGGTGGCGGCGGAACTGGCCGGGACCATGACGTCGGAGCAAGTAGCGGGCCTGCGAGCCCAGCGGCGGGACGCCGAAAAGGCGGCTCAGGAGGCGGCCGAGGCGGGCGCGGTGAAGCCAGTGGGCACGGCCGACTGGGACAGGGAGGTGCTGCAGGCCAGTGTGCCGGTGGCCGTGGACTTCTGGGCCGAATGGTGCGGACCCTGCAAACAGATGGCACCCATCTATGAGGAGCTGGCGCGCAGTTACAGCGGCTATCTCAAGTTCTGTAAAGTCGATACGGATAAGGAGCAGGCCCTGGCCATGCGTTATCGCATCCAGGGCATCCCCACGCTCATGTTCTTCTACCGGGGCCAGGAGCTGGACCGCGTGACGGGCGCCGTGCCACCGGCCTCCCTGCAAACCTACATCTATCAGTTGCTGGCCGCCCTCCGCGAGCAAGAGGCACAGCCTCCACCAGCGCAAACGCCATCGCCCAAGTCGTCGCTGCTGCCTTAGAAGGCAATCCTCGCTGAGTGGCGACCCTCAGCTTGGCCCTGGCCGAACCAGGCGGCGCACCTTCACGCCGAAGATGTTGCCGGCCATGGCCAGCAGCAGGCAGATGACCCATGAAGTGAACATGGCGCCCAACGCATCCGGAATGGCCCCGAGCACGTTGCCGGCCGCGTTCGACTGGAGCGCCCGGCGGATACCGTCCGGAACAAGGCCGGGGTTCGCCAGGGCGTGGAAGGTGAGCGTGGCGAAGATGTACACCCAGAACAGGAAAAAGATGATGGCCGTTGAGGTAATCAGGGCTTTAGAGCTGTCCAGCGGACGCTTGTAAAACACGAGCGCGCCGGCGAAGCCGATAGCCAGAAAGCCCACCAGCAACATCCAGACGCCATTTGCCGGAGCAAAGCGCAGCAGCACCAGCAGCAGCGCTTCGGCCGCCAGATACAGCCCCAGAATGCGGTTCACCGCGCTGGCGTTGCTCCCAGCGCGGCCGGAGCGTTCTCTCGCACGAAGGCCTCGATGGCGCGCGCATCACCGTCCGGCGGGCGCAGCAGCAGGCGATGCACTCCCAACTCGGCGTAGGCGTGTACCATCTGCGCATCTACTGGCGGCGGCGGTGAGACGGTGATCTCGATTTCGCCCAGCTCGGCCGGCCGGTGCACCTCGGCGCGCAGCTCATGGAGCGTGGCCAGCGTGTCACGCGTTTGCTCAAGGGAGCGGTTGAAGCCGAACCAGCCATGCGCGCGTTCTACGGTACGGCGATAGGTGGCTGGCGCGTACCCGCCCATCACCAGTCGGGGGCCGGGCCGCTGCACTGGCCGCGGGTAGGCGTTGACGCCGGCAAAGCTCACGTACTTGCCGTGATATTCCGGCTTGTCCATGGCCCACAGAGCCTGCAGCGCATCGAGATATTCGTCCGCGCGGGCGCCCCGCTCGGCCATCTGCACCCCGGTTGCGTTCATCTCCGCTTCCTGCCAACCCACACCAATACCAAACAGGAACCGGCCGCCGGATAGCACGTCAACGCTGGTGAGCTCCTTGGCCAGCACTACCGGCTGCCGCTGCGGCAGGATGACGATGCCGGTGCCTAACTCAATGGTGCTGGTGCAGGCGGCGAAGAACACCAGCGCCATGAGCGGATCCAGCAGGCGTGTGGTGGGCGACATGCGGGGCGAGGGGTCGGCCATCACCACGTGCTCGGCCGTCCACAACGAGTCGTACCCCAGCTCCTCGGCCAGCCTGGCCATCCGCCCCGCCAGCTCCGGCTGGCACAGATCGCCAATGTTCATAGAGGTAAGTCCCAGCTTCACGCAGTGCTCCTATGACGCCGACAAGGGCAGAATCGCGAGGGAATTCATGGCGCCTGAAGGAGGCTGGCTGCTACCAGACCGGACATGTATACTTCGGGCGTGGTCGTCATGATCGAGGGTCAAGAGTACCTCACGACTGACGAAGCATGCGAGATTTTGGGCGTGAAGCCGGCGACCCTGTACGCCTACGTCAGCCGCGGCCTGCTGCGCAGCTACCGCCAGGGCCTCAAGCGGCAGCGGTTGTACAAGAAGAGCGAGCTCGCTCGCCTGCGTGAGTTCGGCCCCAGTGACAACCGCCGCCAGGATACCGAAACCTGGCTGCCCGCCGCCGAGAGCTGGATTCCCTACACCAACTGATACGGTCCCAACTATTTAGCTGAACGCGGCGCCGACAGACTCGCTTCGGCGCTTGGTTGGTTGGCTGAATAGGCTCGGCCAGGAGGTCGTGCCTAAACGCAAGGCGGCCTCGTCGGACCGCACTCGCGGGTGGTAATAGGGGTATTTTCAGAGCAATGTCACCGGCTCGGTGCGGGCCATCGGGAGCGCCTTACAGCTCACCGGCCAAATGGCGGCGTAGCGCACGCACCAGGGGCTCGGGCCTGAAATGCGCCACCGGCAGCGCTGGTAGGATGTGGCCAGGCAATTGAAGGGCACCACAGCACACAACTCCACCACATGAAGAAGGGAGCACCATGCCTACCACATCCGAGCGCAAATCGATAGCCAAGGAACTGCTGGAAGACGCCTACCCGGAGGCCACGCGCGGCAACGTTGAGCCGCTCCAAAAGTACTTCCACGAAGATTACATCTCGCACACGGGGCGGCATTCGCACCACGAACACGGCCTTGATGCGCTGAAGCACGAAGCCCAGGAGTGGGGCAAGCTCGGCAGCGACCTGGTCATCAAAGTGACACACGAGCTGGCCGAGGGCAACATGGTCATGGCCATGTGGACCGCCGAAATCACCGCGACAGGCGAGCACCACAACAAGCGCACGGGGGCACTGCAGCCCCACAACAAGCAGCTTAAGGTGGGCGGGGTGTGCGTTTACAAGATCACCAATGGCAAGATCGCTGAGGAGTGGCGCTACGAGAACATCGTAGAGAGCATGGTGGACGCCGGAATGATGACGCTTAGCCCGGCCTAACCCCGGCGAATTGGGCGCACTTCGCACCGGAAGCACGCCCTAATCCAAACATCAGGACGCTTTTGGCAGCCGAGCACGTTTGTGCGTCAGCTTCCACTGACGGGTGCGCTCGCGGTCCTCTTCGCGCTTCTTGGCAACTTCCGGGCGCATGTCCGGCGCGGGCACGTAGTCCTGGCAGGGGCCCACGTGCTTGAGCGGGATGCGCCGGTTCACCAGGTTGTAAATGCTTACCGGGCCCGCCCACAGGCCCAGGCGGCACGTGGTCCAGCGCTCCACTGGCCGGCCGGCGGCTGACAGGATCGCGCCGGCCACGTCCACGGCGTTGATGCAGGTGGGGCACTTGCAGGCGGTGTAGCGGTTCACCTGCACCGGCCGGTCAAACGCATCCAGGCTGAGCCGGCCGGTGCTGTCCGCGTGCAGACGACGACCGTTCCAGCAGCGGTCCACCGGGCAAGCCGCCACGCCGATGCAGCCGAAATAGTGATGCGAATCGTCCAGGCAGGGAAATGGGCGAAAGGCGGAACCGAACGACAGCGGCTCTAGAACATCTGTTCTATTCATGATGGGAACCTTATCGCACGCGGTCTGGTGCGGAGCGCCGAGATTAGGAATCACGAATTCGGTGACCACGACGCCCCCCGCCTCCGTCAAGCATGAGCGCGCCATCGGGAATCTGGGCAGCCGCGCAAACAGGCGGCCGGCGCTGGCGGGAGGTATAGTGTCCGCGTGAGGCGCCTCTCGCTGCGGGCACGCGTACTTTTGGCCTGCCTGCTCGCGCCGCCACTGTGCGCGGCGGTGCTGGTCGTGCTGCTGCTCGCGGCGAGCAATCATCAAGCGGCCACGGCAGCCCAGCAGCGGGTGCTACGTGATCTGCCTGTGGTGCGTGCCCAGCTCGACGCGGAACGCCAGGATCAGCTGAAAATCGCCGCGCTGGTGGGCCTGGCGCCAGCGCTGGCGCAGGCCGCCGCCACGCACAACGTCAGCCTTCTGAGTAAGCTGGTGGGCCCACTGCGCGCCCAACTGGCGGCGAACGCGCAGGTCATCGCCGTGGTGGATGTGCGCGGCAACCTGCTGGCGGCCGATCCCTTCACCGCCCTGCCGCTGGCCACCGATGCGCCAGTGAAGGCAGCGCTGGCCGGATCGGCGCAAGCCAATGGCGCGAGCAGCCGCAACGCCGCGCTGGTAGTGCACAACGGCTACCCGGCCCTGGCGGAGGAAACAGCCTGGCCGCTGCGCGCTCAAGGCAAGGTGGTGGGCGCGGTGGTGCTGCTGCGCCAGGTGAGCGACCAGGCGCTGGCAACATCGCTGGCGTCGAGCCAGCTGGAAGCTGCCGTAGTGGCACCCAACCAGCGCGCAGTCCTCGCGGCAACGCCCACCCTGCGGCGGCTGAACAGCCAGCAGCGGTTCCCGGCGGCGCTGCTTTCCGCCTCCAGCGCTCCCGCTCCGTCGGCCGCTAAGCCGAGCGCCGAGGAGGTGAGCCTGGAGGGCCGATCCTATGTCTTTGCGCGAACTGCCCTACCCAGCCAGCCCGTGCCGGTGCAGCTCATGTTGGGCTCGCCCGACAGCGGCGCGGCCGGTATACGAGCGGGCGCGCTGGTTGCCGTGGCCGCGCTGACCGCCGTCATTTTGGCCGGTCTAGAAGCGCTGCTGCTGCTGCGCCTGCTCGTGCCGCTGCGGCGGCTGGAACAGTCGGCGCGCAGGCTAGTGGAGCATGCCCCAGACAGGCTCGCACCAGGTCCCGGCCCCACCGATGTCGCAGCCGTGCAGGCGGGACTGGCGTACCTGGAAGATGAGCTGGCGGCCGCTCAGGAGGCTCGGCGCCGAGAGCGCAGCCGGCTGGAGGCCACCATGGACAGCATGGCCGAAGGTGTGGTGGTGAGCGACCTGCAGCGGCGGGTCACCTACGCCAATCCGGTCGCCAAGCGGCTGCTGGGATTGCACGGCGCCGCGGTTCGCGAGGGGTTGGGCGGCGAGCTGGTGCCCCTGGCAAACGGCCATGCGAGCGACCGGCTGGTGGTGAACGCGCAGACGCTCAAGACGACCTCGGCCGCCATCATCGATCAGGATGGCCAGAGCGCCGGCTACGTCACCGTGGTCCGGGACGCTGCCCAGGAGGCAGAGCTGGACCGGCTGACATCGGACTTCGTCGGCGTGGTATCTCACGAGCTGCGCACGCCCCTCACCTCCATTAAAGGCTCGGTGGACCTGCTCCTCGATGCGGACACCGGAGATCTCAACACGACTCAGCGCCGCTTCCTCAACACCATCCGCCGCTCCAGCGACCGCTTAATCGACCTGGTGAACGATCTGCTGGACCTCAGCCGGCTAGAGGCCGGCCGGCTGCAACTGGACTGCCACCCGCTGGACGTGACGTACCTGGCGCAGGACACCGTGAATGGCCTGAGCAACCTGTTCGTGCAGCGCAAGCAAATCGTGCACACCGAGCTGGAGCGCGATCTGCCACCGGTGCTGGCCGATCGCCAGCGTTTGGAACAGGTGCTCATCAACTTGCTTGGCAACGCCAGCAAGTACACGCCCGAGCAGGGCAGCATCACCGTGGCCGCGCATCGCCAGGAGAACCACGTGGTGATCGACGTGGCGGACAGCGGGCCCGGCCTCTCCACGGGCGAGGCGCAGCGCGTGTTCGAGAAGTTCTACCGGGTGGGCGACAGCCTCACCCAACAGCAGCAGGGCAGCGGGCTGGGGCTGGCAATCGTCCGCTCGCTGGTAGAGCTGCACGGCGGCGAGGTATCCGTGCAGAGCGAGCCCGGGCAGGGTGCTACCTTCAGCATTCGCCTACCCGTCTACGAGAACGAGGAGTGACGCGCGTGAGGAGGAGGGCCTGAGCGATGGAGATTCTGGTCGCCGACGACGATCCGGACATCGTCGACATCATCTGCTACAGCCTGCGTAAGGAGGGGCATACCGTCATCACCGGCTACGACGGGCAGCAGGCGCTTGATCTGGCCCGCAAGCACCACCCCGACCTGGCCATTCTCGACGTGATGATGCCCAAACAGAACGGCTTCGAGGTCTGCCGGCGGCTGCGGCAGGAGAGCTCCATGCCAGTGATACTGCTCACGGCCAAGGGTGAGGACAGCGACAAGGTGTGGGGACTGGACCTCGGCGCGGACGATTATGTGACCAAACCCTTCAGCCACAAGGAACTGCTGGCGCGGGTGCGCGCCATAGGCCGGCGCGGGCAAGCCAGCGGCGTGCAGGGCGAACGCGGCGTGCTTGAGGTAGGCCCTCTCGCGCTTGACCTGGACCAGCACGAGGCTCGCCTCAGCGGTGCCGTGGTGGAGCTGACCCCAAAGGAGTTCGCCCTGCTGCGCTGCCTCATGCTGAACCCGGGCCGTGTGGTGACGCACGACACCCTGCTGACCTTTGCCTGGGGCAGCAACTTTGAGGGGGAGACAGAGATGCTGAAGGTGCATATCCGGCATCTACGAGAGAAGATCGAGCGCAACCCCAGCGCACCCGAGCACATCCTCACGGTTCGCGGCGTGGGCTACAAGCTGGCGAAAGCCTGAGGCCGTCGCGTTCGACAGCGGGGCCATGGTGTTTGGACTCCGCGCCGCGGACGGGTCACCGGGCCAGAACACCAGTGCGCCCCAACAACTTGACGCAAAGTGCACGATGCGGTGCGGAAAGCCCAGGCGAGACCGCTCTACTCGCAGGCGCGGCGGGTCAGTACAGGGGCCAGGGGTAAGCGCGCCGGGACGAGGTAGCCGGGAACACCGGATGGGCCAGCACGGCGTCGATGCGCTTGAGGAGCATGGCCAGCTCTTCCTTGTAGAGATACCCATCCATGCAGCGATACAGCTCGCGGATACGCGCAGAGTCCGTACGGAAGTCCAACAGCTCATCTTCCAGCGCTTCGGGCACGCGTTCGCCGCTGAAGTCCCAGATCACGGTGCGCAGCTTGGGCTGCACGTTAAAAGTGAGCCCGTGATCGATGCCCCAGATGTGCCCATCAAGCCCTTTGAGGCAGTGGCCGGCTTTTCGATCCGCATTGTTGGCTATCACGTCGAACAGGCAAATGCGCTGCAGCTCAGCGACGTGCTGCTCCCGAAAACTCAGGTAATCGGCCTGCTCCGGCTGCACGTACAGCTGCAGCGAGCCCAGGCCGTGGGGACCATCGCGCACAATCGTGGGCGGAACGAACCCCCAGCCGAGGAGTGCGCACAGCGCGTAGGCGGCGTACTCCCGTTTGTACAGGCCGTTCGGGAAGTCCCACAGCGGCGCCTCGCCCCGCAGCGGCTTGTAGACCCCGAGACATGCCTCCGCCTCACACTCGACGCGTACGGCAAAGGTGTAGTTCGATCCCCAGGGAATGAGCTCCGCCGCGGTGATGTCCCCGCTGTTGAGCACGGCCAGCGCATGCTCCTCAGACCAACCCCGTGGCCTGCCGGCCGTCTCCAGGTCGTCCCAGAGATGTCGCTCCCGAGAGCTCATCCTGACAAGGAGTATAGAACTGCGCGGGCAGGCATGGCAGCTGAGCGTTGTTATCCTTTTCTCGGTGAGCAACAACGGGCGGCGCTCCTATGTGATCGTGGGGAACGGCAACGCGGGAACGAACGCGGCGGAGGCTCTGCGCAAGAGCGACCAGGATGCGCGCATCGTGCTGATCGGCAATGAGCCCTACCCCCTTTACAACCGCGTGTCGCTGCCGCCGTACCTCAAGAAGAAGGTGCCCCAGGCCAAGGTCATCATGCGCACAGTGGAGCAGCACGCCCAGAAGAACATCGAGCTGCACCTGAGCACCCGGGCCAGCGTCGACATCGCCCAACGCGAGGTCCACTGCGACACTGGCCAGACCTTTGCCTACGATGCGCTGCTACTGGCTGTGGGCGGTACCCCCAACCCGCTGCGCGTGCCGGGGGCGGATGTCGCGGGCGTGTGTTGCTTCCAAACGCTGGACGATACCGACGATATCCTGGGCCATGCCGCCAGCGCCAAGAACGCCGTGGTCTTTGGTGGCAGCTACATCGCCTACGAACTGGCCGAGGGGCTGGCGACGCACGGCATCCCCGTGGCCTGGGTCATGCGTGGACCGCGCTTCCTGAGGCAAATTCTCGACGACGCCGGTGGCCGACTGGTAGAGGGGCTGGCGGCCGCGCAGGGCGTGAAGATGATCTTCGGCGACGAGCCAGCGGGCGTCCTCTCGGAGGGCGGCAGGGTGACCGCGGCCTGCACCCGCGGCGGCCAGCGCCTGGCGGCCGACATTGTGGCCAGCGGCCTGGGCCTCAACCTCAACACGGGCGTCTGCGAAGGCACGAGCATTCGCGTCAACCGGGGCATTGTGACGGACGAGTACCTGGAGACGAACGTACCGGGCGTGTTCTCCGCGGGCGACTGCGCCGAGTTTTACGATGCCGAACGCGATACATACTGCACGCTCGGCACGTGGGACAGCGCCGGCCTGCAGGGGCGCCTGGTGGCGCGCAACATGGCCGTCCCGCGCGAGGAGCGACAGCCGTTCACCCACGGCTCGCTGTACACGAGTACCCTGTTCGCCTCACGCATCACCGTTTTCGGCACTACCCCAGCGGACGATCCGACGCTGGAGGCCGTGGTGGAGTGCGACGCGGCGGCCTGCTGGTATAAGCGGCTCTTCTTTCGGGACCGCCTGTTAGTGGGTGGGGCGCTGATAGGCGATGCGGCGCGGGCGCGCGCTCCGCTCATGCATCTGATCCGGCGGCGGCAGGAGATCGAACCAGCTGGGCGATCCAAGCTGCTGGACGGCGAAGCCGCCGCCAACCTGGCCAACGAGCTGGAACCGGCGCAGGCCGTATAGGTTTTGTGGCGGGAACAGGCGATCAGGCGTCGGGGGCCGGAGGCTCCTCGGGCTTCTTCGCCTCGTTGGGGGTCGTGGCTTTGCGGAATTCGCGTATGCCGTCGCCCAGCCCTTTGCCCAACCCGGACAGATTCTTCGCGCCGAACAGCAGGACGACAATCGCCGCGATGATAATCAGCTCCGGCGTATGACCAACCCCAAACATGCAGCGCCTCCCAGCAATGACTTTGCTTGAAGCTTACCGCGCGCGATCCGCGGTCGCCCCGCGTGCAGCCGATCGCCTCACCCCTACCGGCGGCATGAGGGTCGAGGTCGTTCGCAGCACTCGCCGTACGCGCACCATTTCCGCCGCGATTCGCGATGGAGCGATCGTCGTCACCATTCCGGCGCGGCTCTCCCGCCGTGAAGAGGAAGAGTGGGTGCTGCGCATGGTGCAGCGGGTAGAGCGGGCGCAGCGCAAGAGCGATCGCCATGGCGATCATGAGCTGGAGGCCCGCGCGGCCGAGCTGAACCGCCGCTATTTCGAGGGCACGCTCACCCTCACCGGCATCATCTACGTGGACAACCAGCGCACGCTGTTCGGCAGTTGCACGCCCTCTACCGGGCTGATCCGCATCAGCCGCAGGCTGGCCCAGGTACCCCGCTGGGTAGAGGACTACGTCATTGTGCACGAGTTGGCGCACCTGGTCTACGGGCGGCATGGTGCGCGCTTCTGGGATCTGGTGAACCGCTATCCGCTCACCGAACGCGCCCGCGGCTATCTGATGGCCCTGGGCCTGGGTGACGACGAAGCCGGCCCGGAGCCCGGCGAACTCGCGAGCGAGTCTTAGCAGCCGCTGATATCCTTCGCGCCAGATGTTTGGACTTGGCGCTCTGAACCAGTTCATCTCCGGCGCCATCTGGCTGGCCGCGGTCATCGCGCTCGGCTTCACCGGCTGGCGCGCCATCCGCAGCGGCTACTTTCAGGCCGTCTCCCAACGCTACTCGGGCCGCGGCGCCCGCAACCTGGGCCTGGCCTGCCTCATCATCGGCGCCGTCGTGGGGCTCTTCTTCTTGTACCAGGTGCTGCAGATGGCCGAAAGCGTCGTGCTCTTTGGCCAACTGGTGGATCCGCTGTTCTTTTTCCTTGGCGCGGCCGTGGGCGGCTGGTTCACCTACCGTTACTACGCCCACCACTTCTAACCTACGTTCGCTCCGCGAGCCGGTGAGGTTGCCGCGAGCTACTGCGAATCTTCAGCCCACAACGGGCGGGCTACTTCACGCAGGGCGAGCCCGTGGGCGCGAGCGAACCGACGAAAGGCGGAGTCGCGTGCGCGCATGTGCAGGCACACTTTGTCGCCCAGGGTGAAATCTACGCAGGTGCAGCTCCGGCTGCCGGTGGTGAACACCGTTTCACCTTCGCCCACGCGGGCCTCGGAGCCATCGCGCCGGGTGAAGGTGACGATCAGGCGGTGTGGCGACACGGCGCCGGGCGAGAAGACCTCGGCCTCGTAGGCCTCTGGCGAGAACCTGGGCATACCCCAGCATAACGCCGCCAGCGCAAACCCGTTAGCAGCACGAGGATGACCTCCTCGGGCGTTGTCGCCAAACGTGCACAAGCCGCATTGGGCTACCCCAACCGGCTGGCAGCGGGCAAGGATCGTGCTACCATGCTCCGGGGCTTGACGAAGGCATCGGAGCGTGCCGAAATCAACTTTTTGCAGTGAGTAGTGGACCAGATGGCAAGTTCAGCTCCAGCAGCCGCGATCACCCAGCAGCGCGACACCGCTAACAGCCTCACGGAGGATGACCTCCGGCGCCTGTACGAGCTGATGGCGCTCGCCAAAGCGTGCGATGAGAAGGCCTGGACGCTCCACCGGCAGGGTCGCATCAGCTTCGTTGCTCCCTGTCGCGGCCACGAGGCAGCCCAGGTAGGCAGCGCCTACGCGCTCCGCCCCGGGCAGGACGTGGTCTTCACCTACTACCGCGATATCGCCGTTGGCCTCACGTTGGGGATGGACCTGCCGAACATGTTCCTCAGCCTGTTTGGCAAGGAAGCGCTCGTTAACGGGGGCAGCCGGCACATGCCCTGGCACCTCTGCCACACTGGGCTCAAGCTCATGCCCGCGACCAGCGTCGTGGCCACCCAGATACCGCAGGCAGCCGGCGCAGCCCTGGCGGCCAAATATCGAAACGACGACTCGGTGACCATTGTCTACTTCGGCGACGGCGCCACCAGCGAGGGCGACTTTCACGAGGCCCTGAACTGGGCCGCCATCCATCGCCTGCCCCTGGTATTCCTGTGCGAGAACAACGGCTACGCCATCTCCACGCCGGTCAGCCGCCAGATGAGCGTCACCAGCGTGGCCGACCGCGCGGCCGGCTATGGCGTACCCGGCCACATTGTGGATGGCAGCGACCCTCTGGCCGTATATGGGGCAACAGCCGAGGCTGTTGCTCGGGCACGGCGTGGCGGCGGCCCCACCCTGCTCGATGCGCACATGCGCCGCCTGCGCGCCCACACCAGCGACGATGACAACCGCCGGTATATGACCCCGGAGCAGATAGAAGAACTGCGCAAGCACGATCCGGTGGACGAATTCCGTCAGAAGCTGATACGCAGGGGCGCGCTCACGCAGGAGGCCGCGCAACACCTGGATGACACCATTCGTGAGGCCATTGACCAGGCCGTAGAGATGGCCGAAGCCGCGCCGGAACCGGATGTTGCGAGCCTCGCTACCGAAGTGTTCGGCGTAGCGGCCGGTCAGCTGCCGCCAGCCAGCCTCTAACAAGGCCAGCCTCGCCCGTATGCCCACCTTCCTCGAAGCCATCCGCGAGGGCTTACGCCAAGAGATGGAGCGCGACCAGCGCGTGATTCTGCTGGGCGAGGACCTGGGCGAAGGCGGTGTGTTCCGCGCGACGGAGGGCCTGGTGGAGCGCTTCGGGCGAGAGCGGGTGATCGACTCCCCGCTGGCGGAATCGAGCATCGTGGGGGTGAGTATCGGCGCGTCGCTCAACGGCCTTGTGCCGGTACCGGAGATCCAATTCGCCGACTACATCCATCCCGCGATGAACCAGCTGGTGAATGAAGCCGCCAAAATCCGGTACCTCAGCCTAGGCACCTTTCACTGCCCCATCACCGTACGCATGCCCTTTGGCGGCGGCGTGCACGGCGGCCCCTTCCACTCACAGTGCGTGGAGAGCATGTTCCTGGGCATTCCCGGCCTGAAGATCGTTATTCCCTCCACCGCGACCGATGCCAAAGCCCTGCTGCTGAGCGCCATCCGCGACCCCGACCCCGTGCTGTTCTTCGAGCACAAGTACCTCTACCGCCGCCAGCGGGCCGATGCGCTGCCCAATGAGCCGCTGCCGTTGGGTGTGGCCCAGGTGCGGCGCGAGGGCAAGGACCTGACGATCGTGAGCTACGGCGCCATGGTGCACGTAGCCCTCGCCGCGGCGGAGGCGGCGAGCCGCGAAGGCGTAGCTGTGGAAGTGGTAGATCTGCGCACCCTGTGCCCGCTGGACCGGGAGACGGTGCTGGCCTCAGTGCGCAAAACCAGCAAAGCGCTGGTGCTGTACGAAGCCAACCGCACCGGGGGTGCTGGCGCCGAAGTAGCCGCGCTGATCGCGGAGGAAGCCTTCGAAGATCTGGATGGCCCAGTCGTGCGCCTGGCCCCGCCGGACGTGCACTTCCCGTTCAACTCCACACTGGAGCAGGCCTACCTCCCCACATCCGACAGCGTGCTCGCAGCCATCCGGAAACTGGCGGCCTACTAAGACAGGGGCGGGCGGCACCGGCGAGGTCGCATCGGCTGGCGAAGGGTACGCGCTGGCGAAGGGCCGGCGCCTGGTTGGATTGGCGACGAAGCTCTGTCCCTGCCCAAGCGTTAGCGCAACATTGCGCCGCCGTTTACGACAGGTTTATCGATCCTGTGGGATGCTGGCAGCAGAGGAGGAGCATGACATGGTTGATATCCTGGTACCCCTCGATGGATCGCCGCTAGCCGAACGGGTGCTGCCCGCCGCGGCGATGCTCGCTCGCGGATCCGGCGGGCAGCTGCGCCTGCTGGAGGGCATCAGTCTCCCGCTCAGCGAAGGCTTCGTCGGGTCCCTCGAAGACCTCCAGGCCGCGGCGAGCGCTTACTTGAAGGATCAGGCGGAGCGGGTCCAACGTACCACTGGCGTGCCCGCATCAACGGTCGTTCAGCTCGGCTTTGCGCCGGCGATCATCCTGGGCGAGGCCGCCCACGGCGTTGGCTACGTGGCCATGAGCACGCACGGCCGCCATGGGCTGCCACGAGCCGTGCTGGGGAGCGTGGCTGAGCAGGTTCTCCGGGAGTCTCCCGTGCCCGTCTATTTGCTGCCGGCGCGGACCGAGTACAAAGACGTAACAGCCATCAAGCACCTGGCGATCCCGTTGGACGGCTCACCGTTGTCCGAGGCGGTCCTCCAGCCGGCGGCAGCGCTGGCGCGCCAGCTGGGCGCGGCGATCGCCCTCTTCCGCGTGTACGACCCGCCACAGGGGCCTGTGCTCGACCAGCATGGTCGCATCGTCCGCGGCATCGACCAGGAGGTCGATCGCATCATGCTCGAGGCCGAGCGCTACCTGGCCCCGCTGGTGCGGCGCCTCCGCGCGGAAGGCGTAGAGGCCAGTGGCACGGGCGACATCGGTGGGGAGCCGGCCAGCCTCATCTTGCACCTGGCCAACCATGCCAGCGCCGATCTTATCGTCATGGCCACCCACGGGCGCTCCGGCCTGGAACGCTTGCGACACGGCAGCGTCACCGAGAAGGTGCTGCGACACAGCCAAATACCGCTGCTGGCCTTTGGTCGCGTGGCGCTCCAGAGCCTTGTGCCGGCGGAGGCTCCCGCGGCCGCGGGAGCGTAAGGTCGAAGCTCACCGCGCGTGCGATGCTGGCTACTCGGCGAGGGAAATCCACAGCCGAGCAGCCAGGCGGCCTTACTTCGGCTCTCGAATGGCTACCGGGCAACGTAGCTGGCTGTCGGAATGGCTGGTTCAACCAGCCACAGCTCTGGTTTGCGTCGCGGATCGAGTGGAAGTCCGGATGCGCCAGTGAGAGCCCGCCCCAGAGCGGGGCGGTCCTTCTTTTGGCGCGATGCGATCTGGCTGGAGCAAAAAGGCGGCGGCGCTGGAGTCAGTGTGGCGCAATGCGCAGGCAGTCGAGGCACAGGGGCAAGTTGTCCCACCTGCGGCGGATAACCAGGGGTTGGGCAACATGCTCACACATCGATCCGCGGTAGCGAACGGCCCCGCAGTAGGCACAAGTCACGTCTTCCACCACATGGCCCCGCGGGCAAGCTTCACCTTCGACGAGCCTCACGCGTGTGAGGGTCGGGGCATCGTCGCTGCGCTGCCGGATCCAAACGAGCGCACTCATGCGCTCTCTGCCTTGCCGCTGAGCTCTGTCAACCGAAGGCGGTAGACGGTTTCGCCCACGCCTCGAGCACCGGCCCGGCCAATGTTCTGATGATCGCGCAACGGGCCCCGGATCAGAGACTGCCCAAACCGCTGCAACACCACCTGGCGTTCCCAGCTATCGGTAACCTCTTCAAACTGTCCCCAGCCAACGACGCTGCGCCAATCATCAACATCGGAAATCCGATCGACCTGGAAGCACACGCCCTTGGGATGGGCACGCAGCAGCTCCAGCTTCAGGCCCGGCGCCG
>DATKQD010000309.1:0-4944 GCA_035532895.1 Chloroflexota bacterium | reverse complement strand
CCAGGCGTGAGCAGGACCCGGCGTTCGGCAGGTGGTACAGGCCGTACTGGCCGGTGGCGGCAAGCTCCGTCAGGCTGCGCGCCAGGTCCAGCGCGTAGGTGGGCGCCGATATCTCGTTGTCTACGCCCCGCAAAGGCCCCCCCCGGCTGGCGGCGGCCAGGATTTTGGCGATGAAGTTGTTGCCGCTAGGCCCGAATATCCACGATGCGCGTACGATGTAGTGCCGGTCACAGCTGTCCTGTACGGCGCGCTCACCCTGCAGCTTGCTGAGGCCATAGGCGTTGATCGGGTTGGGGGCATCATCCTCGCGATAGGGCCTGCTGGCCTGGCCATCGAACACGTAGTCGGTGCTGATGTACACCAGCCAGGCACCATTGCGCTCGCACCACCGAGCAACGTGGCCCGGCCCCTCGCCATTCACTCTCTCGGCATATTCGCGATTGGTCTCGCAGCCATCCACATTGGTATAGGCGGCGGTCAGCACCACGCCACCGGGCATAGCTGCGTCCAATGCGCGGGCAATACTGTCGGGTTGGGCCAGGTCCACATCCTCGTGCCCGAGGCGTATATCCGCCGGAACGTGGCGGCCGAGCTGGCTAGCTGCACCGATCAGGGCCGTGCGCGCCATGACGCTCAGCGTTCGGAGCGGCTGGTGGCCAGCCGCTGGCCATACTGCCGCTGGTAATAGGCCTGGTAATCGGCGTTCTTGAGCGGCCGCCACCAGGTTTCGTGCTCTCGGTACCAGGCTACGGTGAGGGCGAACGTCTCGTCGACGCTGTGCCTCGGTTGCCAGCCCAGGCCGCGGAGCTTGCTGGAGTCCACACTGTAGCGGCGGTCGTGCCCGGGGCGATCCTCCACATAACGCTTCAGGTGGGCCGGCTTGTCCAACAGCGCCAGCACGGAGTCGGCCACCTGCACGGTGTTGAGGTGGGCGTTGGCGCCGATGTTGTAGATCTCGCCCGCGCTCCCGTGGCGCAGCACCAGGTCAATCGCGGCGCAGTGATCGTCCACGTAGATGTAGTCGCGCAGCGCGCCACCGTCGCCATAGATGGGCAGGGTCAGGTCGTCCAGCGCGTTGGTGACGAACAGCGGCACGACCTTTTCGGGATACTGCCGCGGGCCAATGGTGTTGGCGCCGCGCGTGATACGCGCGTCGAGCCCGTAGCTTTCGAAGTAGGAGCGCACCAGCAGGTCGCCGGCGGCTTTAGCAGCGGAATAGGGGCTGCGCGGATCGAGCCGATCGGTTTCCAACGAGTTGCCGCTCAGCACGGCGCCGTAAACCTCGTCCGTGGACACTTGCAGGTAGCGCGTGCCGCTGGCCAGGGCCGCCTTGAGCAGCGTCTGTGTGCCCTGGACATTGGTGCGAATGAACTCGTCATCGTCCAGCAGCGAACGATCCACGTGCGTTTCGGCGGCGAAGTTCAGGACCGCGTCCTGTCCTGCCATGGCCTCTCGCACCAGCGCCGCGTCGGCGATATCGCCCTGCACGAAAGACATACGATCAACCAAGTCGGCCAGGTTGGCGCGGTTGCCGGCGTAGGTGAGCTTGTCCAGTACGGTCACCTGGTCTTCAGGGTGCTGGTGCAGCGCATAATGGACGAAGTTGCTGCCGATGAAACCGGCGCCGCCGGTAACCAGCAGCTTCATACCGGTGCCGCGTGGCGCGTGGGAAATGCCGCGGGCCGGGTCACCAAAGGGCGCCCTCCGGGCTGTGGAAAGAGGCTGACCTCAGGCATCAACCGTAGTAGGGGCGATTCCCGCCGTTAGCTTTGACGTTGTTGATCACCACACCCAGGAAACGCGTGGGCAACTCCTCCAGGGTGCGCTTGGCGCGCTTGGCGGCTTCGCGCCGAGCCTTGCCGGCGCTGAGCACCAGGATGGCGCCATCCACCCGCGTGGCCAGCACGGCGGCATCCGTCACGGCCAGGACTGGTGGAGTATCGAACAGCACATAGTCGGCCGCGTCACGCAGCTCGCGCACCACTTGCTCCATGCGCTTGGAGCCGAGAATCTCAGCCGGGTTGGGCGGCAGCGGGCCGCTGGTGAGCACGTCCACACCCGTGGCCTCGTTCCGCTGCAGAAACTGCCGCGCACTGTCCTGCGTGAGCAGCAGCGAGGTGACGCCGCGCTCGTTGGCCAGGCCAAAGAGCGTGTGCAGGCTGGGTTTGCGCAGGTCGCAGTCCACGGCTATGACGGAAGCGCCAGTTTGCGCCAGGCTGATGGCCAGGTTGGCGCAAACGGTGGACTTGCCCTCCTGCAGGGCCGAGCTGGTGATCACCATGGATCGCACCGGCGAATCAAGGCTTTTGAATTGGATGTTGGTGCGCAGGGTGCGAAAAGCCTCCGCCAGAGGCGACTGCAGGTCGCTGTTCCCGATCAGGGGTGACTCAGTGTCGATACGGCTTCCTCACGTCTGGTGCTCATGGTGCTGGGGCGGCGCTTGCCGCGGCGTACGCGGGGAATGGTCGCCAGGGTGCGCGCATCCAACAAGGTCTCGGCTTCCTCGGGGCTGCGGATGGTGTCGTCCAGGTACTCGATCAGCAGCACCAGCAGCACGCCAATCAGCACGCCGAGCACGCCACCCACGGCGACATTGACCTTGGTGCGCGGCTTGAAAGGCGCGGTGGGAACGCGCGCCGGGTTGAGCACGCTGGGCAGGATCACATCCTGCTGCGTGCCCAGTACGGCGGCGGCGCGGCTCGCCTCTGCCTGCTGCTGCTCCAGGAACAGTGCGTCCAGCTTGTTGGCCACGGCCGCGGCGCGGTTCGGATCCTTGTCCTCCACGTCCACGGTGATGGTCAGGCTCTGGTTCACGGGGGCGACCTTAATCTCCGACTGCAGCTTCTCCACCGGCATATCCAGCTGCAGCTGCTGGTCCACCTCGTTCACCAAGGGGTAGCTGTCCAGGATGGCGGCGTACTGGTTCAGCAGGCCGCCCTGGGTGAGGGTGATGTAGCCGGTGGCGTTGCCATTGCCACCCAGGCTCGCGCCCGCCTTGAGGCTGGTTGTGGCGCGAAACAGTGGAGTGGTGGCTTTGCTGATTCCGTACGCCGTACCCGCGGCAATCACCGCCACCAGGCCGACGATCCACCAACTCTTCCAGATCAGCGCCAGGTAGCGCTTAAGTTCCAACGTACGCGATCATAACAGCCTGGTTTCGGACGGAAGGGAGGTCACGGCAAGCTGCTTCGTGCCGCGGCTGCCCCGCTGCCATTGGCTGAGGGAGGCTGCGCCATGCCCTTGAGCCGAGCGTGGCCGTTGGCTTTGGGGATGGAACCGAGCACCCGAAAGCCCAGCTCCTCCGCCTGCGCCGCGGAGGTGACGTGATCGTCCAGATAATCCAGCAGGAAGGCCAGCCCCAGGCCGACCACGATGCCCACCACCACCCGCCCGGCAACAAAGAGCAGATCGAGAAGGCGGCCGGTGAGGCCCTCGCTGGAGCCGGGGTCAATGGCGATGGCTTTCAGGACGGGCGAATTGAGGATGGCGTAGTAGCGCTGCCCGTGGTTGACCACCTCACGGGCGCCGGCCTGGGCCAGCGCCACGGCCTTGGCTTCGGTGGGCGCATCGATCTCCAGGCTCAGCAGGTGGTTGGCCTGCTTCTTAGCGGTCCAGGCTTTCTCCAGCTGGCGCGCGGTGATGGGGAAGCTCACATCTTTGGCCACGTTCTGGTTGAACAGTGGCGAGGCCACAATCTTGGTGAAGTCTTCCACCACGCTCTGCGTGTAAAGCGACCGGTTCTGCTCGTCCAGGCCGGGTAGCGTCACGTTGGGCCCGGGCGGCGGTGGCGAGAAGGAGATGAGCGCCTGGGCGCGGTAGCCGGGCGGCGACATGATGGTGAGTGCCCCGCTGGCGATGACCGCCGCGCCAATGACGGCGATAACCACCCACTTCCAGCGGAGGATCACGGCCCAGAAGGCCCTAAGCTCCATACAGCACTCCCTCCAGAAATTCCCGCAGCCGCGCCTTGAATACGTCGCTGTCGAAGCGCAGCGCGTGCTGGCGGATCGCGGCCGGATCGTACCGTGCCGGGTCAAACACCCGCAGCGTGCGCGACAGGGAGTCTACCGTTTGTTCGGCGAACAGCTCCCCCGTTTGGCCTGGCAGCACGGTATCCAGCGCGCCTCCGGCAGCATAAGCAATCACCGGCCGGCCGGCAGCTTGCGCTTCCACGGGCGTGATGCCGAAGTCCTCTTCGCCGGGGAAAAGGAAGGCGCGGCAGCGGCTCACGTAGCGTTGCACCTCGTCATCGTCGGAGATGAACCCGAGGAATCTCACCGTGGGCCCGGCCATGGCTCGCAGCCGCGGCAGATCGCGTCCATCGCCAATGACTACGAGCGGCAGAGCCAACCGGGTGCAGGCTTCCACGGCCAGGTCGATCCGCTTGTACGGCGCCAGGCGCGATAAGACCAGATAGTAATCCTCCAGCTGGGGGGCGATACGCTGGTGCCGTACCTGGACTGGCGGGAAGATCACGGGCGCCTGCCGGCCGTACGCCCGCTGGATGCGCTCCGCCACGGCGTGGGAGATAGCCACGAAGTGGTCGACCCGGCGAGCGACGGCCCGGTCCAGCCAGCGCGCCACCTGCATGGCCGCGGGTAGGACGGCACGCTGAGCCCGCCCGAACCCTTCGCGCTGCACGTACTCGGTGGTGCTCCAGGCCCAGCGCATAGGGGTGAGGCAATAACACACACTGGCCGCGTTGCCGGTGCGCACGGTGTTGGCGAAGCCCTGGGTGTTGGTGAGCACCAGGTCGTAACCGCTCAAGTCGAACGACCGGAAAGCCAGTGGATAGAGGGGGAAGTAGGCGCGGTGGTGCTGGAAGATGCCCGGCAGCCGCTGCATGAAGGAGGTGCGCACCGGCATCGCGCGGATGGCTGCCGGCATGTTGGCTGGTTCGTAGATTGAAGTGCATACCGTGGCCTGGGGCAGCAGCTCGAACAT
>DATKQD010000308.1:0-19505 GCA_035532895.1 Chloroflexota bacterium | reverse complement strand
CTGGAACGTCCGCACCCGAGCGCACGAGTATGGTGGCGGCGCTTACCTGGTGCACCAGGGCAGCGTGTTCTTCTCCAACTTCGACGATCAGCGCCTCTACCGGCTCGACGAAGGCGCCGACCCACGACCCATTACGCCTGAGCCAGACATGCCCGCGGGCGCCCGTTACGCGGATGCCTGCATCACGCCCGACGGGGCCGAGCTGATCTGCGTCCGCGAGCTGCACGCGCCCGATCGCGAGCCGCTGAATGAGCTGGTGGCCATCCCGGTCGATGGTTCTTCAGCGCCCCGGCCGGTGGTATCCGGCGCGGACTTCTACGCCGCGCCGAGCATCAGCCCAGATGGCGCCTTGCTTGCCTGGCTGCGCTGGGACCACCCCAACATGCCGTGGGATGGCACGGAGCTGTGGGTGGCGGACCGCACGCCGGACGGGGCCCTTACCAACGCACGGCGGATTGCCGGGAGCGTCAGCGAATCGATCTTCCAGCCGTCGTGGAGCCCCGATGGCACGCTCTACTTCGTGTCAGACAGGAGTGGCTGGTGGAACCTGTACCGGCTGCGTGGCGGGGTGCAGGCTGTGGCGCCCGTGGAAGCGGAACTGGGCACCCCACAGTGGCTGTTCGGCCTCTCCACCTACTGCTTCCTGGCCGATGGCCGCATCGCCTGCGTGGTGGGCCGTGACGGGCTGGACCATGTGGGCCTGATCACGCCCGGCACCATGGCCCTGGACACCATCAGCACGCCTTTCACCAGCATTGGCGGCCCCAACCTCCGCTCGTTGGGCAACGAGGTCGTCCTGGTGGGCGCCAGTGCCAGCCGGGCCGCGGCTGTGGTTCGTTGGAACGTGGACCTGAGCGATGGCGTGGTACTTCGGCAGAGCCTGGACGCTCCGCCGAATCCCAGCGTGCTGTCGCAGCCGCGGCCGGTGACGTTTCCCGGGCAGGGAGGGCCGGCGCACGCCTTCTTCTACCCTCCGGAAAATGCCGGCTGGCAGGCGCCAGAGGGCGAGCTGCCACCACTCATCGTCATTTGCCATGGCGGCCCCACGTCATCCGCGCAAACGGCGCTCAGCTTAGCGATTCAGTTCTGGACCAGCCGCGGCCTGGCCGTGGTGGATGTGAATTACGGGGGCAGCAGCGGCTTTGGGCGCGACTACCGCCGCCGGCTGGACGGGCAGTGGGGCGTCGTCGACACGCGTGATTGCATCGCCGCGGCCAGGGAGCTGGCACGGCGAGGTCTCGTAGATGGGCAGCGACTGGCTATCCGTGGCGGCAGTGCCGGAGGGTACACCACACTGTGCGCTTTAACCTTTCATGATGTCTTTCAAGCAGGCGCCAGCTACTACGGCGTGGCCGACTGCGAAGCGCTGGCAACGGATACGCACAAGTTCGAGTCGCGCTATCTGGACCGGCTCATCGGCCCCTATCCTCAGGCGAAGCAAACGTACTACGATCGGTCACCCGTGCACTTCACAGAGCGCATCAGCTGCCCGATGATCCTGTTTCAGGGTCTGGAGGACGCTGTGGTGCCGCCCAGCCAGGCGGAGGTGATGGTTCGCGCTCTGCAAGCCAAAGGGCTGCCGCACGCCTACCTCACCTTCCCGGGCGAGCAACATGGCTTTCGCCAGGCGAGCACGATCCGCCGCGCACTGGAGGCAGAGCTCTCTTTCTATGCCCAGATCTTCGGCTTTACGCCGGCGGACGCGCTGGAGCCGCTGGCCATCGTGAACGCCACCAAGTCAGCGGCCGCCGAGCGCTGAGGGTCAGGGCCGCAAACCAGCCAGCACCTGCTCGGCGGACAGCGGCATGGTCCTCACGCGCACACCGGTCGCGGCGGCTACGGCATTGGCGATGGCCGCGCCCATGGGGATGACGGCATGCTCCCCCACGGCTTTGGCCTGGTACGCCAGCGGGCCGGCCATGCCCTCCAGGTAGACATTCACGAGTTCTGGAACATCAGCCATCAGCGGCATCTTGTAATCGCCGAGGTTGAAGGTTTCAGCGCGGCCTTCCGGGCCCAGCAGGTTCTCCATCAAGGCCATACCCAGCCCCTGGATCGCGCCCCCCTCGATTTGGCCCTCCAGCAGCCGCGGATTAATCTGCGTGCCCACGTCGTTGGCCAGAATGATGCGCCGGGGTGTAACCTGCCCCGTCTCCGGATCCACCTCAACCTCGGCCACCACCACCTGGGCACTGAGCTCCGGCGCTGCCTTCTCCGGACCGGGCGATTCCGAACGCAGCGGGCCACCGCTTCGGGCCACCGCTTCGGCAATGAGCCGTGTGGTCGGCACCACGCGCGACGGAGAGCCCTTCACCTGGTAGCCGCTGTCGGTCGGCTCCAGGTCATCCACGGCGCATTCCAACTGCTCCGCGGCCAGCTTCGACAGCGCCGCGTTCAAAGGGACGGCGCAAGCCATGGCCGCCGCGGTCAGGCTGTAGGTGGACTTGCTGCCCCCTGTGCCCGAGTCCATGAGCGTTTGATTGGTGTTGCCCGTCAGCACCGTAACCGCCTCTAACGGCAGATGCAACTGATCGGCCACTATCTGGCGCAGCACCGTGTACGCCCCAGCCCCCATATCCGGCGTGCCATTCATGGCGGTGGCGTGGCCGTCCTCGTGCAGCGTGAGCTCCACTCCTGTTGGCCCGCTGCCAATGCCGCGCTCGCTGATGGCTATCCCGCGGCCGTGCCAGGGCGGCAAGGGCTGGTCCCACTGCGAGGCACCTCGGGCCAGCTCTAACGCGGCGCGCGAGGGCACCTGCTCGTAACGTGTGCCGTTGGGCCACTCTTCGCCGTCATTCAGTACGTTCTTCAGCCGGAACGCCAGCGGGTCCAGGCCCAGCTCGCCAGCAATGATGTCCATCTCGGATTCGCCGGCGAATACCACCTGCGGTTGGCCGGGGGCGCGCATGCTGCCGCCGGGCGGGTTATTGGTGTAGGCGAAGCGCGCCTCCAGCTTGGTGTGTGGAATCCGGTAGGGGCCCATCACCCGCATCACGGATGGGATAGTCAACGTTGGGCTGGCCTTAGGGGCGCAGTAGGCGCCTCCGTCAATGAACATCTCCACCTGGCGAGCCACGAGCGTGCCATCGTTCTTTACGCCGGTTTTGGTGCGGATCACGAAGCCGTGGCGTGGATTGCCGGTCATGAGCTCCTCCGCGTAGCTGCGGATGATGCGCACGGGGCGCCCGGTGGCCCTGGCCAGCGCGTAAGCCAGCGGCTCGTGACCTATGGCGCCTTTGCCGCCAAAATCACCGCCCAGATTGACCGGCTCGAGTACCACCTTCTCTTGCTCCAAATCGAACAAGCTGGCGAGCAGATTGCGCAGGCGGTAGCGCGCCTTGGTGGTGGACCAAACCCGCACGGTGCCGTCATCCTCGATGTTGACCAGGCAGGCGCGCGGCTCCAGGTAGCCCTGGTGCTGGCGTCCCACCACGAACTCGTTCTCAAAAATGCGGTCAGACTCAGCGAAGCCCTGCTCCACGTCGCCTTTGGTGAAGCCGGATTGGCCCTGCATGTTCAGGTGCGTCGGCGCTTCGGCTGGCCCACCGGTGTAGGAGAGGCGATCGGGGTGGAGTATTGGCGCATCGGCGGCCAGAGCGGACACCGGATCGAACACCGCTGGCAGTGATTCGTACTCCACGTCTATCAGGTCCAGCGCCGCTTCCGCCACATCCGGCTCGTCCGCCGCCACCACGGCGATAGGGTCGCCCACCAGCCGGACGCGGTCGACGGCCAGCACTGGCCAGTCTCGCAGGAAGGTGCCGGACATCATCAGGCCCAGGTCCGCCCCCGTCAACACCGCTCGGACACCCGGCAGGGCGCGGGCGCGCGAGGCATCGACCTTGAGCAGCCGCGCGTGCGGCTCGATGCTGCGCAGCACCTTGCCCCACAATGTGCCCGGCAGCAGCACGTCGGCCGTGTAGCCGCCGGCCCCGGTGACTTTCTGCAGACCTTCAACGCGGGGTACGGAAACACCAATCACACTCGCCATGCCAAGCATTATCATCCCAACCGCCTCTACGTCACCGCGTGAGCCGCCGCTGTCGATTGCTTCACGCATCCAACAAGCCACCTGCCTGGCCAGTGTGAGGGGATGCCGGCGCCCCCAATCAGCACCCCGTGGGCGCCCCTCCGCCGTGGCCGCGACGCTGAGCCGCCAAAGCTGTAAGGCCATCGGTGGGAGGGGCGCCTAGGCTAGAAGTTCGGCCGGAAACCTGCCGCGGCGGCCGGGGTGGGGTTCCTCCAGAGCGCCGATTGAGCTCGCCAACTGTAGCGACAGGGGATCGGCTGAGGGCCGCCAATGGCTTTCCGTCTAGTGTCGGCCGGCGGCCTACCTTTGTCATACTGCGCACATGCCTGAGCCGAGCGAGCTGCGTGTCCTCTCGTACCTCGCGCCCAGCCTGCCCGAGCGGCTGTTCCTGCTGCTGGCAGAACACCTGCAGCAGGAACTTGGGCTGCCGGTGACCACGCGCTTCGACACGGCGACGTCGGGCCCGCCAGTGGGCGGCCCTAACCCTCTGCGGCGGGGCGAAGCGGACCTGGCCTTTATGTGTGCGCCCAGCTACCTGCGCCTGCGCTCGGAATGGCCCCCGGTGGTGGAGCTGGTTCCCGCGGCGCCTCTGTTCGACGATCCACACAACGGCGGCCGGCCCGTCTACTTTACCCACGTGGTGGTGCGCCAGGATCATCCGGCGCGCCACTTTGGTGATCTGCGGCGCGGTTGCTGGGCCTATAACGATGACGTGTCGCTCAGCGGCTGGTACTGCCTGCTGATCGAGCTGGCCCGCGGAGGCGAGAGCCGCGACTTCTTCTCATCGCTGGTGCAGTCGGGCTCGCACCTCGCCTCGCTGCGGTTGGTGGCGCGGGGCGAGGCGAGCGCAGCCGCCGTGGACTCCAACACCTGGCTGTGGCTGCGGGAGCAGAGCCCGGAGTCGTTGGCCGGCCTCCGCATCCTGACGTCGTGGGGCCCGTACCCGGTGCAGCCAGCGGTTTTTCGTGCCAGTCTCGACACCGCGCTCAAGCAGGCGATTGCCGAAGCCCTGCTGCGCCTACCGGTCAGCGAGGCGCAGCGGCACGCCCTGGCCGGCGTAGGATTGCGCGGCTTCGCCCGCGTGGCCGAGCAGGATTACCTGGACCACGCCGCCGCGCTCACGGCCTGCGGGGCACTGCAGCCCGCGGGTGACCAGATCGAGTTTCGGGGGCAGCCAGAATGATAAGGGTGGCGTGAGCGAGGTGCCGGCAACTGCCGCGGGCGAGGGCAGCAGCGCGCGTGCGAGACGGCTGCACGTGAGGTGTGGGCGTGCCGGCAGTGGTGGTGAATCCCTCTACCGAGCGGGGTGAACAGCCAGCTTCAGTGCGTCCAACGGGCAGCCGGCGTCGTAGTCCAGCTCCACGTTGAAGGCGGCGCCGGGCTGAACGGGCAGCGTGCTGGGCAGTGGTACGAGCAGGTAGTGCAGGTACCAGTCGATCAGCCGCTCCGGCGCAGGCAGGCTGGCATCCAGCGACAGCACCGCCTGGGTGAGAATGCGGATCGCGTTCAGTTGGCCAGCGGCATCCACCTGAAGGCGGCAGGTCGCCGCGATATGTTCCTCCGCTGGCAGACCCAGGTTCACATCGAGGTAGCGCGACAGGGGTGACAGAGGAACCACGGTGCTGTCGGCCACATAGGGGCTGGCCAGCTTCATGAAAGGGGCCTGGAAGCCGTAGTACGAGAAATCCACCTGCACCAGCTGGCAGTAGTTGACGGCGGCTTCGGGTATGACGGCGTAAGGATGGTTCGGGTAGCGGGTCGCCAGCTCGCGGTGGATGGCGTTCATCACCGGCAGCTGCTGCTCCACAGCCAGGGCCACGTGCATCATTTCGCACACAATCACATCCACCGGCTCCGGTGGCAGCTCGGCCTGCGCCAGTCCCTGGCGGTACACCACCCGCCCGTCCAGGTTGTTGCGCTGGATGAGCGACTGGCCCAGCGCGGCGACCTCGGGATCGGCCTCCACGGCATATACCCGGCGCGCGCGCTGGGCGGCGAAATAGGACAGGATGCCCGTGCCGGCGCCCGCTTCGAAGACGACCTGGTTGGGCGCGACTGTGCGATCGATCGCGCGTCGAAAGGCATCGCAGCGGTTCTTGTCCGCCAGCATGGTGTGGTGGTACGGCGCTGGGATAATCCCTCGTTCCGGGTAACGCCAGTTAGATGGCAAGTTGATCTCCCCGCTGGAACGCGATCACGCCGGCGCCTCGTTGGCGTTGTCTCCCTTGAGGAAGCGGTAGTGGATGGGATAGCCGCTGCCGGCGAGCAGCACCTGCTTGCCGAGGCCGGAGCGCACATTGATGACCAGCGGCGAGAGCAGGTTGGCGGTGGCAGCTTCGCCCTCCGGCAGGCTGACTACCGCCAGCACCAGCACATCGGCCGCCGAGCACACCTGGAGGGCGGCCGCGTCCTCGTCGGGCAGCTCCAGGGCATAGTCCGGGCAGATGCTGAAGGCATTGATGAGCACAAAAACGAAGCGCGGCGATGTGAGTGATTGTAGAAGGCGCAGCGGCTGGCTCAGCTCGTGGTCGATGAGCGCAAAATCGATAAGCTCCGGCAGCCCGATCAGTCCCTCGGGAAAGCGAACTCGGCTCCGGCTCGGTTCCGAGGTAGCGACTGCCTGGCCGGGTGCGTCAGTTCGGCCGGCCATGTGGCTCTCCAAAGCTAGCAATCCCAATCATGCCCAAAGGTACGCGCTTGCCCAGCCTGCCGGTTGAAGATGAAGGGTGGATGAATCCACTATGAGCGCGGCTTCATGCACGGCCGCATCGCTTCAGTCATGCTTCGCTTAATGGCGCCTTAATGCGCAGCGGCTATACGAAGTCTCGATGAGGCCTCTTGAGCGGCCAGACTGGTAAGCGGGGCGGGTGATGCGCATTCTCGTAGTGGAAGATGAGCACAAGCTGGCGGGTGTGCTGCGGCGCGGCCTGGAGGAGCACGGCTATGCGGTGGACCTGGCTTACGATGGCGAGGACGGCCTGGCGCTGGCACAAATCGAGCCTTACGACCTGGTCGTGCTGGATGTCATGCTGCCGCGGATAGATGGCCTGGAGGTGTGCCGCCGGTTGCGTGCCGAGCGGCGCAACGTGCCGGTGCTCATGCTTACCGCGCGTGACACCGTGGACGACCGCGTGGCCGGGCTGGACGCCGGCGCCGACGATTACCTC
This sequence comes from Chloroflexota bacterium, assembly GCA_035532895.1. Classification (GTDB taxonomy): domain Bacteria; phylum Chloroflexota; class JAJPGV01; order JAJPGV01; family JAJPGV01; genus DATKQD01. The sequence continues at coordinate 12,308 of DATKQD010000308.1, read as the reverse complement.
ACCAAGCCGTTTGCCTTTCGCGAGCTGCTGGCGCGGGTGCGCGCCCTGCTCCGGCGTGACACGCTGTCCAAGGACCCGGTGCTGCGCGTGAGCGACCTGGAGGTCAACACGGTGACGCATCAGGTGAGCCGAGCCGGCCGCGCCGTGGAGTTGACCAGCAAGGAGTACGCGCTGCTGGAGTACTTCGTGCGGCATCCCAATAGGGTGCTCACCCGCACGCAAATCGCGGAACACGTGTGGGACTACAACTTCGTGGCCATGTCCAACATCGTGGACGTGTATGTGCGTTACTTGCGCCGCAAGTTGGGTGATACGCGGCAGCAGCCGCTCCTGCGGACGATCCGCGGCACCGGCTACCAGCTGTGGATGCCGCTGGAGTGAAGAGGGTTCGGCAGGCCATGCGTTCTGCCTGGGCCTTTGCGCAAACCATCCGCGTACGTCTCACGTTGTGGTACGTGGGTTTGCTGGCGATCATTCTGGTGGCGTTCAGCGCCTTCCTTTACGTCAATCTCGACCAGGGCTTGCGGGAAGCTCAGGATCGGGCGCTGCTTTCCCAGGCGACCCAGGTGCTGGCTGTGCTCAACGCGCAACGGGGTGTGCCGCGCCTCACGGATCCGACGACCCAGTTGCCGGCCGATTCCGTGCTGGCGCTGTACAGTGCCTCTCGCGGGACGCTCCTGGAGAGCAACACACGGCAGCCTCCGGCTGTGCCCGTGGGTGTGCTGCGGGGCGCCGCGGCCGGAACGCGCTCCTTCGCCACCGTGGATGCGGCCGGCAAAGGCTGGCGGGTGCTGGTGTCGCCCGTGGGCCGCACGGGGCAGCTGCGCGGGGTGCTGGTGGTGGCCCGCCCCGAAGCTGCTGTCACCTCCGCGCTGGATGAGCTGGAAGATCTGCTGCTCTTGGCTGTGCCGGGCACACTTCTCCTGGCGGTGGCAGGTGGGTTTTTCCTCGCGTCACGCGCGCTGGGCCCCATCGACCGCATCACCCGCGCGGCCGAGGAAGTTGGCGGGCACGACCTGTCGTGGCGCATCGATCTTCCCCCTACGAACGATGAGGTTGGTCGTCTGGCAGCTACGTTTGACCGGATGCTCCACCGCTTGAACGAGGCTTTTCGGCGGGAGCGCCAGTTCACCGCGGATGCTTCTCACGAGCTGCGAACGCCGCTGGCCATGCTGACCAGCCAGGCCGACGTGGCGCTGGAGCGGCCGCGCAAGGCGGGCGAGTACCGCGAGGCGCTCACCAACATTCGGCAGGACGCGACCCGCATGGGCCATTTACTGAGCGAACTGCTGGTGCTGGCTCGGGCCGATGCCGGCCACGAGCAGCTCACCCGGGAGCTGCTGCCCTTACACGAGCTGGTGAGCGACGCGGCCGGCGCCATGCTGCCGCTGGCGGAGTCGCGCCAGGTGGGGCTGGAGGTTGCCGCTGCCGATCCGCTGTTCGTGGAGGGCGACCAGACACGCCTGACCCAACTGGTGGTGAATCTGGTGGATAATGCGCTCAAGTACACGGCTCCGGGTGGCCGCGTGCACGTCTGCGTGAAACGCCAGGCCGGCTGGGCCGTGGCGCAGATCGCGGATACGGGCGTGGGTATTGCGCCGGAGCACTTACCCCACGTGTTCGAACGGTTCTACCGTGTGGATCGCTCCCGTTCGCGCCAGGATGGCGGCGAGGGGCTGGGGCTGGCCATCAGCCTCTGGATCGCGCAGGCCCATGGGGGCACCATTCAGGTGCAGAGTACGCCGCACCTGGGCTCGACCTTCACGGTGACCCTACCCGTCAAGGCCTGACGCCGACAGGCCACGCGAAGGGACGAAGTTGGCGGCCGCCGCTGGAGCTTTTGGCTCCGAGCGGCTGCGACACAGGCTGACTGAGCAATGGCCTGGCCGCCAAATACTTATGCTGGGCTGCTGACGCCCGAGGCCTCTTCCCCACGCGCACGCTGCAGGAGCTGCCCCAGCTGCTGAATGATCGCCGTCCCCTGCGCGTTGCCGCCGGCGGCTTGCTGGGCCTGCTGCAGCAGGCTGTTGATCTGCTGCACCGTGGCCGCGGCGTCGGCGGGGTTGGAGGCAATCTTGGCGACATCCGCCATCGCCCGTTGCACCAGGGCCTGCAGCTGAGCCTGCTGCGCCGCGCTGGTGGAGCTGCCACTGCTCGTCGGTCCGCCTGCGCCTGCCGCACGCTGTCCCTTGGCGGAAATAGCGGTTACCACCGCTGCGCCGACCACGGGCGCGCCCCCCGCGGCCTGCGTCGCCGCGGCCGCTCGCGGCGCTGGCCCATTCGGCTGGGTTACCGTCGCGCTGCCCTGAACACCTGTAACCGTTGCCATTGTGTCTGGCCCTCCCTTGCCCATGTGCTGGCCTCCGGCCAGTTACGCGGCTATCGTGCGCCTAAAACATGAATCAGGCGTGAAGTCAACGTGAGCAACCTCTCATAAGCGCGCGATCCAGCGAGCGCCTTCGACGAGGGCTGTTACAGGTTCGCGGCCAATCCACTAATTCCAGAGTTGCTGAGAGGCGAGCTTGGCGCCTTCGGACAGGGCTTTGAGCTTCGCCCAACCGAGCTGGCGGTGGATTCGGCCCCCCATGCCGCAGTCGGTGCCGGCGATGACATTCTCCTTGCCCACGACACTGGCGTAACGCAGGATGCGGTCTGCCACGACTTCCGGATGCTCCACCACGTTGGTGGCGTGGCTAACGACGCCTGGGATCAGGATCTTGCCTTCGGGCAGCTTCACGTGCTGCCACACCTTCCACTCATGCTCGTGGCGAGGGTTGGCCGCTTCCACGGAGTAGGCCTGGGCGTGGATGCGCAGCATCAAGTCCACCACGTGCTCCAGGGGCAGGTCGTGCGTATGCGGGCCATGCCAGCTGCCCCAGCAGATGTGGTAGCGGACGCGGTCTTCGGGAATGCCTTTCAGCGCGTGGTTCATGGCCTCCACGCGAATTTCGGCAAACTTGCGATAGTCCTCAATGCTGGGCGCGGGCACGATCATGTCGTAGGTGTCGGGCAGGCCTGGGTCGTCCAGCTGCAGCAGCATGCCGGCGTCCACGATGGCCTGATACTCCGGTCGCATGGCCTCGGCAATGCCAAAGAGGAACTCTTCGTCGCTCTTGTAGTGCTCGTTCCACAGGCCGTGCTCGATCCAGCCGGGCGCCAGCGCGCACATGAACTGCTCCTCGGCGCCGCTGTTGGCCGCCGCGTCTTTGAAGAGCGCGATGTCGCTGGCGATCTCGGCCTGCCCCTCGTAAGCCATGGGCCCCACGCACACCCAGCGCTCGGATGCTCCGCCGCGAAAGTTACCCATCTCGGCGTAGAACTCATCGAACTCCAGCCGCTCATTCGTGCGCTGAGACATCATGGCGGGGTCGCTGCCGGAGGGCAGTTTGCGTGTCAAGCCGCTCAGGCGCGGGCCAAAGTAGGTGATGCCGCCGATTTTCCCAACTTCGCCGTCGCTGATCACGTCCACACCCGCCTCTCGCTGGCGCCGAACTACATCGTCAATGGCGCCCTTGATCTCCGTCACCAGCGTGGAGCGCTCGGGCAGCGGCCCCGACCGGCCAGCCATGCGGGTGTACTCAGTGAGCGAAGGTGGCCCATCCAGCCGGCCGGCGTGGGTGGTGAGAATTCGATGGCTGCTGCGCTTCATGTGATCTTCCCCTCTTGACGAACCGAACGGTGCTGCGCTTCCCCGTGGGAAAGCAGCGCCAGTATACTGGCCGCGCCAGTTTCCTCATCGAATCCTCACGAGCAGGTCACACCATCCTCACGCGGCGGCACCAGGATCGTGCGCATCGACAAGCCGCAGCCGCGCGACGGCCAGGAAAGGCCGCTGTCACCACCCCCCAACCCACGGCAGGCCGCACGCGAGCAAGCATCCAGCGATAGCGCCGGCTCACGCGAGGCACAAGCCCTCCTCGGCCGCTGGCTGCGCCTGGCCGAAAAGGTTCTCGCTGAAGACGACGCGACCTCGCCGCCCGGTAACGACGCGACCACCCCACCGCCGCCGGCCGCGCCGCCAGCGTCCAGCTGACCGTACCGGCGGTGAGCCACATGAGCACTTCGACTGGCAGGCGGTAAGCGATCGGCGAATCCGGCTTCGGGAGACGGCGATTCCCAGGGCGGCAAGGCTCGCAGCGGAGCACCCAATCCCGGCCCCGCGGGTGGCTTGCGGTTCGTGTCCTCCCAGCGTCTACACGGTGACCAGGCGGCTGACGGTGTCGGATACGAGCAGGCGATGCTGGGCGGACGCCCCGGCGTTGGCGGCGCGGGCACTCAGGGTATCGAGCACCTGGCGGTTCAGCCAGTTCACGCTGCTGGTGCTGGCCACGGCGTGGCGCAGGCGGCGGGCGCGGATCATTCGCTCGCTGCGCGGCATAACCAGCGCCTGGTGCAACGCGCGGGCCGTTTGGTCGATGTCGGTCGGGTCCACGCCCAGCGCCCAACCGCCGAGTTCCACCCACGCCCCTGCCCGCTCCGAAAGCACCAGCACTCCATCTCGCTCGTTGAGCACCGCGCCCTCCTTGGCCACCAGGTTCATACCGTCCGCCAGAGAATTGGCCAGCAGCACGTCGAAGCGGCGTAGCTCAGCTAAAGCCAGCTGACGATCATCGCCCAGCATGATGCGGATCGGTTGCCAGCTGGCTGTCCCGAAGCGCGCGTTCACTTGTTCCGCGGCGTCGCGGACGGCATCGCGCGCAGCCCGGTATTCGGGCACGTTCTCGCGGGTGCACACCAGGTGTGACACGAACTCCACTCGGCCACGCAACTCGGGGTGCATGTCCAGCAGCCGGCCAAACGCGGCGAAGCCGGCCGGGATGTTCTTGCTCGGATCCAACCGATCCACGCGCAGGATAACTTGCCCGCTGCGCTCACCCAGCGCCGGCAGCCGGCCCTGGGTGGCCGCGGCGCTGAAGAGGCTAGGCGCGTCGACGGTAACGGGGTAATTGCGCAGCAGGGTGGCGTGGCTGTCGGCGCCCCGCAGCCACGTTCCCTCTGGGCGCGCCACGCTATAGGCCACGCAGGTAGCGGCGAAGTTCGCCGCGTCCGCGGCGGTCTGAAATCCGAGCAAGTCGGCGCCCAGCAGACCGTGCAGCAGGCTGCGCACCAGGTCGGGCGCGAGGCACTCCCAGGCTCCGCATCGTGGCCACGGAATGTGGCTGAAGTGGGCGATGGGCGCCGCTGGCCGCTGCTGCCGAAGCAGGGCCGGGGCTAGATACAGGTGATAGTCCTGCAGCAAAAACACGCTGGCATTGGCGATTTCGACGGCCGCGCCGACCAAGGCGGCATTGGCCTGCCGGTACTCCTCAGCCCACAGATGCTGCCGCTGCGCGTCGAATCGCCATGGTTCGAGGCTGTCTGCCAGCCCGTGCTGCAAAAACCACAGCACAGGATTAGCCAGGCCTCCGTCCTCACTCCCCGGGTCAGCTGGCAGCGGCACCAGGCGTACCGCGGCCTGCCCATAGAGCCACGTTTTTGGTGCCGCGGCGGCGTCGGCCGGCGAGTGCGGAGCGGCGATCCAGATGAGAGGCTCGCCCATGGCCGCCGCGCCGATGGTGGTGGCCAGTCCACCTGGCGCAGGCTTTGGTACTGGTGCGCCGCCAGCGCCAACATCGAAGGCCAGCGGCCCTCGCTGGCTGACTACCACGGGGCAGGCGGCACCGCTGCTGGAGTTCTGGGTGCGTGATTCCAGCTTCGAGGCTGTCATCCCGGCTCTCCTCCTGTGCCGATAGTTCGCTTCTCCGCGAGCTGTTGAAAAAGCCGCAAATAGGCGGCCACTTGCGCCAGGATCAGGTGTCCTTCCAGCACGCTCCGGCGTGCGGCGGCGCCAATTCGGCCAGCGCGTTCCGGCTGCCGCAGCAGGTCCACGATGCGCTCGGCGGCGTCTGGCGCACCATCCACCACGGCACCGTAGCTGCCCCAGCCAGCCTGCTCCGCCAGTTGCCCATAACGGCCTACCACGGCTGGCTTGCCCTTCCATTGGCACTCCAGCAGGCCCTGACTCCAGCCGCGCGGCACGGCCATCTGCAGGGCCACGTCGACCGATCGCTCCAGGGCGTTGATATGGGTTGCGGTGAGGCCCCCGAGGGGGGTGAGCAGGTGTACGTCACCATCGCGCGCCGCTGCACGCAAGATTTCGGCCGTTTCCGGCGGCGTGCCCGCGGAGGGTAGAGTTTCCGGCGAAGCGGCCGACACGTCAGCCAGCACCAGCTGCAGTCCAGGTACGTCGTGGCGAGCCAGCCAGTACGCGCCAAGGGCAGCCAGGGTGGCGTAGCGATGCCCATTGGGGGCAAACTGTCCGACGATCGGTCGCTCCGGATCGATGCCCAGCTGCCGCATCAGCGTGGGCAGCAGCGGCGCTGCGAGTGGTGCGTTGCGAGGCGAGCACGGATCCAGTACGGGCTCGGGCATGATGACTCGCGGCAGGCCAAGCTGCCCGGGGCTGAACGCCTCGTGGGCGAAGAGCACCGCGGCAAAGCCGCTGAGCCCCCGGTACACCTCCGGCCAGCGTGTGGGGCTGGCCGTGCGCAGGTCCAGATGGCAATGCCACAGCCAGTCAGCGCCGCCTTCGCCGGGCCGCAGCCCCGGCAGCCCGATGAGCTGCGGATCGTGCAGGACGATGACATCCCATAAGCGGCTCAACCGCGTGGTGTCGAACGGGTGACCCACATCCACGGCCGCTGAGCTGCCGGCGATTCCACCCGAGAGCTCTTCGTAGATCGTGGACCAGGAACCCAGCACCGCTGCATCTCCGTGGGCCCGCAGCACCCGCCACTCCACTTCCAGGCCCAGCTCGCGTTGCAGGGGGACGAGCGCGGCGAGCGCATCAGCTACCGCACTGCCGAAGGGGCCTGCGCTCAGGTGCAGCACGCGCAGCCCGGCCAGTGGGCGAGCCAGGCGGCGCAGTCCCGCCAACGCGTCGGCCGGGGCCACCGCGCTGTAGTCGCCCAGGCGCCTCGGCGTGAGGCGCGGGGGGAGCTCGTACAACCGAATGGGCGCCCGACTCGCGTCGCGGGAGCCGGAGCCAAAGGGTGGATGATGGTGCCGGCCCGCGCCGGCGCTCCGGTTGAGCAACAGGGGCATGCCTGCATGCTCGCGCCGCTGGATGAGACGGTGGTGAGGCTCACATGAGCGTTGGATGACGATCGCCGTTCGGCAGCCACACGCTGAAGCAACTGCCGGCGCCCAGCTCGCTCTGTGCGGCGACCTTCCCGCCGTGTGCTTCCGCCAGGTGCTTCACGATCGCCAGGCCCAGGCCATAACCGCCGCCACTGCCGCTTTTGGCGCGAAAGCCACGCTCGAAAACATTGGGGAGATCCTCCGCGGCAATGCCCTCGCCGGTGTCCTGCACGGTAAGCAGCGCACCCCGAGGCTGCTCCTCTACGCGCACGCTGATGCGGCCCCCGGGAGGAGTGTGCTTGAGGGCGTTGCTCAGCAGGTTGGTAAGGATCTGCCGCAGGCGGCCCTCGTCACCCAGCACGCGCACAGCATCCAGCCGCTCCGCGGCAATGGTGGGGCCGCCGGTGGGAGCTTCCAGCTCGTGGATGGTTGCCGTCACCAGGCTGGCCAGCTCCACCGGCCGCCGCTCAACTACCAGCCCGGCCTCCACCTGCGCCAGCAGCAGCAGGTCGGACACCAGGCGGCTCATGCGCTCCACCTGCTGGCGGCTTTCGCGCACGCACTCTTCGCGCCCGGCGGCATCCGGCACGCGGTCCATGAGCTCGAGATTGGTACGGATGGCGAGCAGCGGGTTGCGCAGCTCGTGCGACGTGTCGGCTACGAAGTCTCGATGCCGGCTGAGGGTGTCGTCCACGGTGGCCAGCAACTGGTTGATGGTGCGGGCCAGTTGGCCGACCTCATCCGGCCGGCTGCCGGTGCCGAGGCGGCGGCGGAAATCGCGCTGGGCGGCGATGCCCGCGGCCTGCCTGGACATGGCGCCTAGCGGACGCAGGCCATGGTAGGCCACAAACCAGCCGGCGCCGCCGGCCACCGCGAGCACGCCCAGGCCCAGCAGCAGCAGCAGGGTCCGCAGCCCGCGCAGGGTTTGAGTAAGTGCCGCCAGCGGCTGGCTGACCTGGAGAATGGCCCCTACTTTGCCCTTGACCATGATGGGATCGCTCAGCACCCGAATGGGCGGGTAGCCGGGCGCGGCGACGTCGTTGAACGCCTGCTTGCCCGCCACCACAGACGCGAAGTCCGCGTTATCGATGGGCAGGGTCACGCCGTTCAAGGTGCTGGATGTGGCCAGCACGCGGCGATTGAGGCTTACCACCTGCACGTAGAGGCTGGGTGCATCGAGGTTGGCCAGCGGCGAGAGGTCCAGCCTGCTGGCCGAGAGGTCCGCCAGGGTGGGAGCACTGGGATCGGGCCACAGGGCCAGCTGCACTTCATCTGACCGGAGGGTGAGCTGGCGATCGATGTCGTCCAGGATTTGCCGCTGCATGGTGAAGTACAGGACGGTGGCGAATGCTGCCAGCGCCAGGGCCAGCAGGGCCAGATAGGTGAGGGTCAGGCGCAGGCGAAGGGACATGGCCGGCTACACGCTCGGCCGCGCAGCTGCTTTTTCCCGCCTGCCAGCCTTGGCGGTGGCAACTTCAAATAAGGCCGACACCGTGAGTAAAGCTGACGCCCTGAGGAGGCCCCGCCCTGCGCGGGGTACGTTTTCGGGCTCCAGCTTACTCTTCCCGAAGCGCGTACCCAAAGCCACGCACGGTTTGAATGATGCGTCCATGCCCGCTGGCTTCGAGCTTCTTACGCAGCTCCTTCACGGCCACATCGACAAAGTTGGACTCGCCTTCGAAGGCGTAGCCCCACACACTCTGCGACAGCTGCTCGCGCGAGAGTGCTTGCCGAGGGTGCATGATGAAGGCCAGCAGCAGTTCGTACTCGCGGGGTGTGAGGCGCAGTGGCTGGCCGGCGCGGAAGGCTTCGCGAGTCAGCGTATCGAGGCGTACGTCCGCGTACGTGAGCAGCTCGCCAGTCTGCGGCTGGCTGCGTCGCAGGTTGGCGCGCACGCGCGCCAGCAGCTCGTCGATGGCGAACGGCTTCACCAGGTAGTCATCCGCGCCACGATCCAGCCCGGCCACCCGATCCGGCACGGTGTCACGCGCGGTAAGCATGAGTACGGGTACGCTGGACATGGCGCGCAGCTGCTCGCATACGGCAAACCCATCGACGCCGGGCAGCATCACATCGAGCACTACCAGATCTGGCAAACGCTCATCCGCCGCGCGCAGAGCAGCCTCGCCATCCTCGGCTACGCTAACCTCGTAACCATCAAGGGCAAGAGCACGGCGCAGGCCGCTCAGCACGGCCGGGTCATCATCAACCACCAGTATCCGAGGTGCCACAGGTGCAGCGTACCAGGCAGGGCCACGGGCCGAGGATGCCAACGGAGCAGACGGCGGTGAGCTGGCCGTCCCCCGCGGGCGAGCCGGAGCCGCGCCAGCAGCCGGACGCGACCGGTCTGGGCGGTTTGCCGCCGGCGTCGTGCTTGGTCAGCGCCCAGCGGGTGCTGGCGGCGAGCCCGGCGGGGCTGGCCACCGACTTCGATGGCACTATCAGCGCGATCGCGGCCCGGCCGGAGCAGGCCGCTGTGTTGGATGGCGTGCGCGATTCTCTGCGTCGCCTGGTGCCGCGGCTGGCCGTGGTCGCGGTGGTGAGTGGCCGGCGGGCGGAAGACGTGGCCCAGCGGGTAGGCGTCAGTGGCGTGACCTACGTGGGTAACCATGGCCTGGAGTGGCACCGCGATGGAGTGACCGAGATCTTCGACTCGCCACCGGCCGCTCAAGTGCAGCTGGCACTGGCGCGTGATGCGCTGCGGCTGCTGCTGAGTCAGACGCCCGGCTTTCGCCTGGAGGAGAAGGGCTTGGCGGTGGCGCTGCACTACCGCCGGGCGCAGCGTATGGAGCGGGCGCGGGATCTGGCGCTTGAGCTGGCCGGCCGGTTCGCCGGCGACCAGCTGACCATGCTGGAGGGGCGGCGCGTCGTGGAATTGCGCATCGCGTCGCGGTGGAACAAGGGTACGGTTATGCAGGCGCTGGCCACCAAGCACGATCTGCGGGGTCTGGTCTATTTGGGCGATGACGTCACCGACGCCGACGCGTTTCGCGCGCTCGCTGAGCTGCGCCAGGCCGGTCGCACCCGCACGCTGAGCGTGGCCGCCGCCAACCCGGAGGCGCTCATCGCCGCCCTCGAAGCCGCGGATGTGGAGCTCGATGGTCCACCCGCCGTAGGCAGTTTGCTGTATCAGCTCTCGGTCGGCTTTACGGCACGCACCGGTTGAACCACTGAGGCTCTTCCGGCCGCTGCGCCCTCGGGCGGAGCTGGCTTAGCGGCCGCTGGCCAGCTGATCGGCCAGTTCCACGAAGGTCGCTGCCTGCATAGTGAATTCGCCCGGGGCCGATGGCTCCACTTTCATCGCCGGGCCCCATTCCAACGGGCGGGGCACCAGGGCGGTTTGCAGGCCAAGGGCCGCGGCTGCACGCAGGTCCAGCGGGTGCGCGGCCACCATCATCACCTGCGCGGGGGCAAGCTGCAGAAGCTGGGCGGCGCCGAGGTAGGTGCGCGGGTCTGGCTTGAAGGTGTGGAACAGCTCGGTGCTGAAGATGGCATCCCACGGGAGGTGGCCGCGGCGGGCGATGCCCACCAGCTCGCGCATGCTGCCGTTGGAAAGCGGGCAGATGATGTGGCGCTCCTTGATGCGGGCGAGGCTGGCGGGCACGTCCGGCCAGGGGTCCAGCCGCTCCCACACGCGGCTAAGGGTGGCGCGCTGGGTCTCGGCGAGGCCGCCGATTCCCAGCTCGGTGAGCGTGGTGTCGAGCATCTGCCGCTGCAGCTCATCCAGGGGCGCCCAGGGCAGTTCGCCCGCGACCACGCGGCGCAGGGTGGGGGCGTAGTGGCCGCGCCAAACGTCCGCCAGCCGGCCCCAGTCCAGCTCCGGCGCGATGGCCCGCCCCTCGCTGATCACGGCGCTGCGCCAGTCGACCACGGTGCCGAAGACATCAAACAGCAGCGCCACTGGCTGATCCATGCCCGCAATCTTACGTTCCGGAGCGGCCGCATCGGCGAGTCTCTACAATGCGCGGCAGTGGTGCGAGGCGCAAGCGGCTGGCTCAAGTGGGTGTACGCCGTGGCGGCGGGGCTGGCCAGCGGCGCCGCCATCGGGTTGATGTACTGGGCCCGCCTGGCGTTGCAGCTGCGGACGCTGCCCGAGCGGCTGATGGAGACGTTTTTGCTGGTGATACCGCCAGATCAGTTCGAAGCCGCTATCGAGAAGTTCGGCCCCATGGCCAAGGACTTCGCCTTGATTGGCAGCTATGTGGTGACGTTTCTGGTGCTGGTGGCCGTGGCTCTGGTGGCGCTGCGATTCGTCCGTCCGGGCGCCACGCTGTTGCTGCTTGCCCCGCTGCTGTGGTTCATCGCCATGGCGGGCATCTTCCCCGCCACGGGCGGCGGCTTTTTCGCCACCGCTTTGCCACTGGACCCGCCGGTGCTCACCAACACGGTGTACGCGGGCATTGGGCTGGCCTATGCCTCGCTGCTGCTCGCGGCACAGGTGCTGGCCCCCAGCATCACGGCTGCGCGGGGACATCCGCGGCCGGGACCAGCGCAGGCTGGGTCGCGCCGCGCCTTCCTGGCGGGAGTGTCGGGAGCGGTGGCCGCGCTGATTGTCTCCGCCTGGTTCGGGCGGTCGGCTGGCAAGGTGGCGAGCGACCTGCCGGAGGCATCGCTGCCTCCGCCAGCCGCGCCCGCGTCACCTGCGGTGCCCGCCGGCACTGTCGCGGTTCCCCCGGCGGTCTCACCACCCGCGGCCTCTTCAACCGCGGCGAGCGGATCTCCCGCGGCGAGCGCGTCGGCGGCGGCGAGCACAGCTTCCGCGCCCACTGCTGCGGCGCTGACGACGCCCACGCCGGCTTCATATCCGGCAACGCCGCCCGAGCGGCCCCTCCCGCGTGACAAGGATGGTGCTCTCCTGGCGGTGCAGCGCACTCCGGGCCAGCTCCAGCCGGAGATCACTCCCAACGCCAACTTCTACACGGTAACCAAGAACGCGGGCGGCGATCCCATCATCAGCGCGCGGGATTGGCGGCTCATCGTGGATGGCGCGGTGCAGGCGCCCGTGCAGGTGGACTACCTCACCCTGCGCCGCTTGCCGCCGGTGACCTTCTACAAGACACTGGAGTGCATCAGCAACCTCACTGCCAAGTGTGAGCTCACGTCGTTTGGTTGCGACCTCATCAGCACGGCCAAGTGGACCGGTGCCCGCTTGAGCGATGTGCTGCAGCTTGCGGGTGGGCTCAAGCCAG
>DATKQD010000307.1:0-5976 GCA_035532895.1 Chloroflexota bacterium | reverse complement strand
GAGCTCGGTCACCATTCGGCCGCCAGTGCCCCGGCCCACCACCATCACCTGCATGGCTGTGAACTACATGGAGGACGGTACCCTGCCAGCGCCGCCCCCCATCAATGCCTTCCACAAAACGTCGACGGCCGTCATCGGCACCGGCGACACCATGGTCCTGCCGGACGTGCCCGCCACCATTTTCGAGGGCGAAGCCGAGCTGGCGCTGGTGATTGGCCGCCGCGCCTCGCACGTGAGCCAGGCCGACGCCATGAATTACATCTTCGGCTACACCAACTTCATCGATGGGTCGGCTCGTGGCCTGCCACCCGCCAACAACAGCTTCTACCAGATGAAATCGCGCGACACCTTCGCGCCGATCGGCCCCTACATCGTGACCGCGGACGAAGTGGCCAACCCGCAGAACCTCCAGATTCGCCTTTCCGTGAACGGTACGTTGCGGCAAAACTTCAACACCAGCGACATGGCACACAAGATTCCTCGCTGCATCGAGTGGATCACCTCCATTCATGCGCTGGAACCGGGCGACATCGTGGCCACCGGCACCAACCACCGCGGGCTGAGCCCCTTTCAGGATGGTGATCTGGTGGAGCTGGAAGTCGAAGGCCTGGGCAAGCTGGCCATCCATGTGCGGGACGACCAGAAGCGCACCTGGGCGCGGGAAACGCGGCTGGAGCGCCAGCAGAAGCGCCTGGAAGGCACCACGCCTCAGGTGAGCGGTAAGTACGCCACTCCCGCCTGAGCGCTGATTCGGCGGAGGGCGAAGCCGCCCGCGTTAGGCTTGAAGCCAGCCCCTTCGGGATTAGGAGGAGATGTTGGCGAAGACAGGCGCATTCGGCTTCGTCCTCCACAGCCACTTGCCCTACGTGCGGCAGGCCGGCACGTGGCCGCACGGCGAAGAAATGGTGCACGAAGCCATCTGCGATACATACGTCCCGTTGCTCCAGGCCCTGTATGCCCTGGCCGAGGAGGGCTGCGACTACCGCGTAGCCATTGAGATCACGCCGATCCTGGCCGAACAGCTCAGTGATCCCCTGGTGATTGCTGACTACCGCGTCTACATGGCGGCGCTGATCGATCGGGTGGATCAGGCCGAGCGGCACTACTCGCGGCTGGGCGATGCCAGCCTGGCCCACCTGGCCCGCTACTATGCCGGCTGGAACCGGCAGATCGTCGAGGCCTTCGAGCACCAGTTTCAGGCGGACCTGCTCAGTGCCTTCCGCCGCCTGCAGGACGCCGGCCTGGTGGAGCTGGTCGCCGGCGCGGGCACCCACCCCTTTCTGCCACTCATGTCGCGCGACTCCACCGCCCGGGCGCATATCGGCCTGGGCGTGCGCGAATATGCGCGCCGCTTTGGCCGCCAGCCACGGTGCATGTGGCTGCCCGAGTGCGGCTACCGGCCGCCGGAGTACGACCTGTCGGGCGGGCACGCGGTCTTCCGGCCGGGCCTCGAGACCTTCCTCGACGAGGTGGGCATTCGCGGCTTCTTCGCGGATTCCTCGGCTGTGGAGGGCGGCGAAGTCGCCATCGTACCCGCCCGCGCCAGCAGCTACCGTGAAGAAGTTGCGCGTGCCGGCGTACCTCGCGCGCGCCGCTTGCCCGCGCACAACACCGCCTGGCCCTACCTGGTAGGGCAGAGCAATGTGGCCGTGTTTGCCCGCGACCGCCTCACCGGTGGCCAGGTATGGTCCGCCAGCGAGGGCTATCCCGGCCATTTCGCCTACCGTGAGTTCCACAAGAAGGACGCCATTTGCGGCATGCGCTTCTGGAAGATCACTGGTAACGGCGTGGCACTGGGTGAGAAGCAGCACTACGACCCCACCCTGGCCTTTGGCAGCGTCGCCGCCCATGCCGACCACTTCGTGCGGCTCCTGGAGGCCCACGTGGCCGGCAACGCCGGGTTGATGGCGCAGCCGCCGCCCATGATTCTTTCGCCCTACGACACCGAGCTCTTCGGCCACTGGTGGTTCGAAGGCGTGGAGTGGCTCAAGCAGGTGTTGCGCCGGCTGGCGGTGCATCCGACCATCGAGCTCACCACGCCTGGCGACTACCTGGATCGTTACCCGCCAGAGGAAAGCATTGCCCTGCCCGAGAGCTCCTGGGGAGCCGGCGCCGACACTCGTACCTGGTTCAACGACGCTACCAGCTGGATGTGGCCCATCGTCCACGGCTATGAGCAGCAGATGGAGGACATCGTCCGGCGCTTCCCGACCGCGACCGGCACCCTGGAGACAGCCCTGAATCAGGCCGCGCGGGAGCTGCTGCTGGTGGAGAGCAGCGATTGGCCGTTTCTGGTGAGCACCGGCCAGGCCGATGCCTATGCCAGCTTGCGTTTTCGTACGCACGCCGCGCGGTTCGACAGCCTGGTGGACCAGCTCCTCAGCGAACGCATTCAGGAAGAGGAGCTGGGAACAACCGCCGCGCTGGATAACCCCTTCTCCACGCTGGACTACCACCTCTTCGCCGGCCAACCAGAGCCAGCGCCGCCGGCCGGGTCCCCGTTCGGCACGAAAACAGCGGTCCAGAGGGTGCCGGCGGCTCGCTCGAACTGAGCCCGCACCACGAAGCAAACTCCGGCGCTGGGCGCCGCCCGCCGGCCGCCGAAGCGCTCAGTTGTCGGCCAGCCACGCCTCGCGCAGCTGGGGCAGGAACGCCGTGGCCTGGCGATGGCCCGCCTCGGCCGCGGGTCCCCGGCGGGCCGGGTCGAACCGGGCGCCCGGTTCGATGCCCATCGCCGCCGCGGACTCAGCATTGGGCGCCTGGAGCAGCACACGCACGCCGGTGGCGGCGATTTCGCGGGCAGCCTCGGCGGTGCGCGGCTCCTCAAACGTCACCAGCGCCAGCAGCAGGTCGCAGGGCGTGGCCAGCGCCAGGTGGGAACCGGCCACGCCCCCATCCATGTAGGCGCGGCTGCCAACGGCAATGGGCTTCACCATGCCCGGTACGCACATGCTGATGGCCACCGCGCGACCCAGCGGAATGTTGGCCGACGCGTCAAAGCCGCGGATCGAGCCATCATCCACATCTACCCCGGTGGCGACGAGCGCCTTGGCCGGCCACTCAGCGCCAACCTGAGCGATGATTTCAGACACGAACGTCTCGGCGCTTGCCGCGCGGGCAGCCTTGGCTTGCTGGCCCAACTGGCGGCACACCTCCGGCGTCATCTCGGTATCCGCTTCGCGCAGCTGCATGAGCCGCTGCATGACCTGCATGTCGGGATGCAGCAGATGTTCCGGCGGCGGCCCTTGCGGGGCAAACTGCGCCGCGTACAGGCGCTCCAGGTCGTACCCCAGGCGAACCTGCGCGCCTACCATGGCCCCGGCGGACGTGCCGACGACAACATCGGCCTCGTTCACCTCGACGCCGCCATCGCGCAGCCCTTTCATGAATCCGATCTCCCACGAAATGCCGGTCATTCCGCCGCCACCGAGCACCACTCCACGTTTCATGGCGCCCACCATAGCAGCCGCCGCGCAAACGTAGCCGAGGTTGAACCGGGACGCCCCAGGCAGACAAGCACATCCAGCGCTGCCTGCCCAACTCGGCAGCGGGCACTAGACAGTGGGGTATATCCTAGGCACATCAACTGCTGAGGGTATCGTCAATGCTGTCCACTGAAGAGAACGAGCTGCTCTGCCGGGTTGGCCCTGGTACGCCCATGGGGACGTTTATGCGCGAGTACTGGTTGCCCGCGTTTGTGCCGAGCGAGCTGCCCGAGCCGGATGGTCCGCCGCTGCGCCTCCGCCTGCTGGGCGAGAACCTCATCGCTTTTCGCACGACCTCGGGCAAGTACGGCCTGCTGGCCCACGCCTGCCCGCATCGCGGCGCATCGCTCTTCTTTGGCCGCAACGAGGAGGATGGCCTGCGTTGCGTGTACCACGGCTGGAAATTCGACGTAGCCGGCCAGTGTGTGGACATGCCCAACGAACCCGCCGAGTCGAACTTCAAGAGCAAAGTCAAGGCCGTGGCGTATCCCTGTGTGGAGCGTAACGGCATCGTGTGGACCTACATGGGGCCGCGCACGCCCGCCCCGCCGCTGCCGGAGTGGCTGCCCAACATGGAGCCTGACTGCCAGCTGTGGCTGCGGCTGCAGGAGTCCAACTGGCTCCAGGCGCTGGAGGGCGACATCGATACCGTGCACGCCTTCTTCCTGCACTCAGGGCACATCACGCGCGACATGTCCTTCCCTGGCAGCGACAGCTACTACATCTCCGAGCAACGCTGGGCCCACTGGGTGGCGCAAGACCACGAGATCGGGACCAGCTACGCCGCCGTGCGCGAGGCCGAGCCCGGCACGGAATACTGGCGCATGGGGCACTTTCTCTTCCCCTTCTACACCTTGAATGGCCCGGGCCTGCTGGGTGTGAAGAATCAGTCGCTGGCGTGGGTGCCGCTGGATGACGAGAACACCATGGTGTGGACTGTTGGCCGGCAGCAGCCCTTTCCGCCGGAGACCGAGACGGTGGGCGGCTTCAAGGCCGGCTTCATCCGGACAGACCCCGTTGGCCGTTTCGACCCCTATGGCCAGCGGCCCCAGGGCGGCATCCAGCCGCGGCGCTTCGAAACCAATAGTGGCTGGCTGGGCCGCTTCCGGCCAATCGCCAACCAGCACAACGATTACCTCATGGATCGCGAGCTGCAGAAGCGCATGGGAACGTACAGCGGCATCCCCGGCATCGCGCAGGACTCATCCATGCAGGAGAGCATGGGCCCGATTTACGATCGCACGCAGGAGCGGCTGGGCACGTCGGACCTGATGATCATCCGCACCCGCCGCAAGATGCTCGCCGCGCTGCACGCGTACCAGCAGGGCGCCACCGCGCCGGGGGTGGATCTGCCGGCCGCGTATCGCATGCGTTCCGGCGGCGTCATCGTACCCAAAGGCGTGAATGGGCTGGATGCCATGGCCGACCTGCACCACGACCGTGTACCGCTGGAGGAATTTCGCTCCCGCTGGGAGGCTTCGCTCAGCTCCTAGGCCCTACAATCGCCGGCCTACACAGCAGTCCAAGCGGGTCGCCATTGGATCCGCTTGGACCAGCTGAGCTGGCAGGAGAGTCAAACCTCCCGAGGCGGCCGGTTAAGGCTCCTCCAGAGCTTCGGCTTGTGCTCGCCAACTCCGGCGACAGGGCATCGGCTGAGGCCCGCCAGTGGCTTCCGGCGCAACTCTACCGCAATGGAATCTCGGTCGCGGTGCTGAGGAAAGGCAGAGAGATGTCCGGGGACCACACGAGCGTCAATGGTGCAGTAGGCAAGCCGCCGGCCAAAAAGCACAGCGGCACCGGCCCGAAGTTGGTGCCGGCGCGCGCGGCCTGAGCGTCACGCGGAGGCTGACCCTGCTGGCCGGCCGGAACGAGGTCCGTCATGTTCCACGCCTGGCAAGCACCGGCTGGGCTCGTGACTGGCGGCCGTTGCTGGCCGAGGCCGTCGCGCAGCGCGAAATCGCGCGGATCCGCCCGCTGCTGGCGGGTGGAATCGTTCCGAAATCGCACCGCCAGCGTCACATAGTGCAAGCCTGCGGCAGGTGGGGGGAGGCCCTCCGCTGTTGCCTGGCGCTGCACCTCCTGCACCACCACACTGAAGCCCGGCCCACCGCCCATCGCCAAGTGCGCCGCGCCCTGGTCCGGCGTAGCCCTGGGCACCGGCCCCGCGGACGCGCCGCGGAGTGAGCCACTCAGCACCAGCCCGGCGCCCAGCAGAACGATCGCCCCCGCCGCGCCTATCCACAAGAACACCCTCAACCGCGCCACCGCCGCCGTCCTTTCGCCCTGCGCCTCACATCTCATGCAGCACCATCAAACCTGAAAATGTGACAGCGCATGGCGTTGGAAGTTTGTGTCGTTTTGCAGAATGATCGGCCGCCATTTGCACAATGATTAGGCCAGGCGTTTGCAGAATGATTGGGCCACCCATCGGGAACGCCGTAGTTGTACCCGGAAGTCTGTCGGAACGCAAATTCGAGGGCGGGTCAAGGAG
>DATKQD010000306.1:0-4378 GCA_035532895.1 Chloroflexota bacterium | reverse complement strand
TCGCTTCGTCGATAGCCCACAGCGAAAGCCCCACGAAACCGTTGATGGCCAGGATCCGCGAAACCGCCTGGAACCAGAAGCCGCCGTAGCGCAGGCGGTAGAGCAGCGCAGCGGCCGCCGAATCGCGATTGGGGATCGGCGGCGCGTGCAGGCCACGGCGCGCGCGGGGGGCGCTCTCCGCAGCTTCAAGCTCAGCCAGCTCCCAGGCTTCCGCTTGACGCGGCACGGCGCGGGATCGAGAACTCAGGCGCACTCCGCTTCGAATTATGAGCCAGGCGTCAACCCGTTTGGTACCATGAAACCTCCCATGCCGTTCAAGGACGTCCCCGCCCGCGCCGATTTTGTGGCGCTGGAGCAGCGCATTCTGCGCTTTTGGGATGAGGATCGGTCGTTCGAGAAGCTGGTTGCCAGGAACGCCGAGGGGCCGCTGTACTCCTTCATCGATGGCCCCATGACCGCCAACAACCCTATGGGCGTGCACCACGCCTGGGGGCGCAGCTACAAAGACTTTTACCAGCGCTACCACGCCATGCTGGGCCAGCGCGAGCGCTACCAGAACGGCTTCGACTGCCAGGGCCTGTGGGTTGAAGTTGAGGTCGAAAAAGACATGGGCTTCAACTCCAAGCGAGATATCGTGGAATACGGCCTGGCGGAGTTCTCGCGGGCTTGCAAGGCGCGGGTGGAGCAGTTCTCGGGGCGCATCACCGAGCAGAGCATCCGGCTCGGCAATTGGATGGACTGGGCCAACTCCTACTTCACCATGTCCGACCGGAATATCGAGACGATCTGGCACTTCCTCAAGCGCTGCCAGGAGAAGGGCTGGCTGTACGAAGGCACCCGCGTGATGCCCTGGTGCATCCGCTGCGGTACCTCGCTCTCGCAGCACGAGCTCATCGACAGCTATCGGGATGTGAGCCATACCTCGGTCTTCATCAAACAACCGATCATCGGGCGCGAACACGAGTACCTGGCCATTTGGACCACCACCCCCTGGACCCTTCCGGCCAACACGGCGGCCGCCGTGAATCCGGACCTCACCTACGTGCAGGTCCGCCACGGGGCTGACCTGCTGTACATGTCGCGCGGGGTCATGGCGCGTGTAGCTGGCCCCAACGCGGAAGTGCTGCGCGAGCTGCCGGGCAGCGAACTGGTGGGCCTGCGCTACCGCGGACCATTCGACGAGCTCACCGCGCAGGCGGGCGTGGATCACCACGTTGTCCCCTGGGGCGACGTCGCCGAAGACGAAGGCACCGGCATCGTGCACATCGCGCCCGGCTGCGGAGCGGAGGACTTTGAGCTCGCGCGCCAGCACAACCTGGCCGTGCTGGCGCCGCTGGACGACAGCGGGCATTACGTGGCCGGCTATGACAGCCTGCTGGGGCGGCGATCGAGCGAAGTGGCGGACTTTGTGTTCGAGAGCCTGCGCGGCAAGGGTTACCTGCTGCGCACCGAAGCCTACGACCATCGCTACCCCGTGTGCTGGCGCTGCGGCGAGGAACTGGTGTTCAAGCTGGTGGGGGAGTGGTTCATTTCGGCAGATGAAGTGCGCCCCCGCATGAAGCGCGAGGCGGCCAAGGTGCAGTGGACGCCACCTCACGCCGGCGACCTGATGCAGGACTGGCTCACCAACATGCGCGACTGGTGCATCTCGCGCAAGCGGTTCTGGGGCTTGCCCTTGCCCTTCTACCAGTGCGCCTGCGGCCACCTTACGGTGGTGGAGTCGCTGCAGGATCTGCGCGATCGCGCGGTGACGCCCTTCGCCTACACGCCGGATGCCAAATACCCGACGGCACAACTGGCGCGCGATGCCCACGGCGTTCCGGCAACCGATGGCGCCGTGCCGCTGCCGGAGCTGCACCGGCCCTGGATCGACGCCATCCGCATTCGTTGCGAGCAGTGCGGCGAGCCCACCGAGCGGGTGGCGGAGGTGGGCGACTGCTGGCTGGACGCGGGCATCGTGCCGTTCTCCACCCTGGGCTTCGGCCTGGATGACGCAGCCTGGCGCGAAGCCTACCCTGCCGATTGGATCTCCGAGATGCGCGAGCAGATCCGGCTGTGGTTTTATTCCATGCTCTTCATGAGCGTGACGCTGGAAGATCGCGCACCCTACCGAGCCTGCCTGGTCTACGAAAAGATGACGGACGAGCAGGGCCGGCCTATGCACAAGAGCCTTGGCAACGCCATCTGGTTCGACGATGCCGTGGAGAAGATGGGCGCCGACACCATGCGCTGGCTGTTCGCCTCACAAAACCTGAAGACGAACCTCGCTTTCGGCTACGGCCCGGCGGATGAGGTGCGGCGCAAGCTGCTGACGCTGTGGAACGTGTACTCGTTCTTCGTCACCTACGCCAACATCGATGGCTTCGACCCCCGCGCCGCGCATGTCCCGCCGCGCGAGCGAGCCACGCTGGATCGCTGGCTGCTCAGCCGGCTGCAGGAGGTGGTCGGCCAGGCACGCACGGGCTTCGAGCACTACGACGTGGCACCCTTCACGCAGGTATTCGAGCGCTTCCTGAACGATGACCTCTCCGGCTGGTACGTGCGGCGCAGCCGGCGGCGCTTCTGGAAGTCGGAGGAGGACGCGGACAAGGCCTCAGCCTACCAGACGCTGCACGACGTGCTGGTCGCCATCTCCATTCTGCTAGCGCCCATCGTTCCCTTTATGGCCGAAGAGATGTACCAGAACCTGGTCCGCACGAGCGATGGCGCGGCCCCCAGCAGCGTGCACCATCACCACTACCCGCGGGTAGACAACAGCCTGCGCGATGTGAAGCTGGAAGAAGCCATGGCGCTGGTGCAGCGGGTGGTGGAGCTGGGGCGGGCGGCGCGCGCGGCCTCGCGCATCAAGGTCCGGCAGCCGCTGCCCGCGGTGCGGCTGGCCGTGAGCGCGCGGCTAAAGTGGCCGGCCGAGCTGGAAGATCACGTCCGGGACGAGCTGAACGTCAAGGCGGTCGTCCTGGCGGAGGAACGCACCCTGGCCGAGCGGTCCTATCGGGCCAATTTACCGCTGCTGGGCCCGCGCCTGGGGCCGCGCCTGCGGGCAGTGCGCGCGGCGGTGGAGGCCGGCCAGCTGGAACCCTTGCCAGGTGGCGGGTACCGGGCCGCTGGCGAGGAGCTGGGCCCGGACGAGGTGCTGATCACCCTCAAAGGCAAGGAGGGTTTCGAAGTGGCTGGCGACCAGGACGTGCTAGTAGCGTTGGATACAGCCGTTACGCCGGAGCTGGAGGCTGAGGGCCGCGCGCGGGAGCTGGTGCGGCGCCTGCAGGAGCTGCGTAAGGACGCGGGCTTTGCCATTGCCGATCGCATTCACGTGCGCTGGCAAGGCAGCGCCGTTTGGGGCGGAGTGCTCGCGGCGCATACCGCGACCATTGCCCAGGAGGTGCTCGCCGTCGATATCGGCACCGGCCTGGCAGGACACGGCCACCTGTGGGAAGGCGATATCGACGGCGAGCGTATCAGCCTCGAAGTGCAGCGCTCCTGAAGAGGGAACAGTAATGAGCCGCTCGGAACTCTACCCCCAGGCATCCGACTCCCGCTCCACGCCGGTGGCCCGTCGACGCTGGCGGCCGCCTTTTTTGGCCGTGGCGCTTCCGGTGGCGGCCATCATCATCATCGCCGACCGCATCACCAAGAACTGGGCCGAGTGGCGGCTGCCGCAGGTACCGGACAACTCCGTGGAGGTGATCGGCAATTGGCTGCGCTTTTCGCTCAGCCACAACACCGGCGCGGCCTTCAGCACGCTGCAGGGACAGGGCGTGCTGTACGTGGTGATCGCCCTGGTCATTGTCATTGTCGGCGTGGGCTACTATCGCTTTCTGCCACGGGATAATTGGCTGCTGCAGGTGTGCGTGGGCTTGCAGCTCGGCGGGGCCATCGGCAATCTCATCGATCGCTTCCAGCACGTGTACGTGGTCGATTTCATCGACGTCGGAGTGGGTAACCTGCGCTGGCCCTGGTTCAACATTGCCGACAGCTCCATCGTCGTCGGCATCATCGTGTTAGCCGGCTACCTTTTCTTCCAGCCCGAGCGCCCCACCTCGACAAGCTGACTCCTCCACCACCCCAACCCTGTGGCCGCTACCGACCTTTAGCCAAGGTGTGCGGTCAGGGCAGGCTCACCGTGCCGCCAGCAAGGCGCACCAGCCCATCGCGCTCCAGGCCGGCCAGCAAACTGGTGAGCCAGGGCAGGTCATCGCGTCCCAATCGCGCCAGCACGTCCTCCACCGCGCGGGGTGACTGCTCGCGCAGCAGATCTACCACCCGGCCACGAAAATAGCGGCTGGTCGTGCGAAAGGGCTGCGTGCTGAAGGCTCTCCCCCGTTCGGCCAGCCGCAGCTCGCCATGACGTTGCGCGGCGTAGGCAGCGCACGCGAGAGAG
>DATKQD010000305.1:0-11259 GCA_035532895.1 Chloroflexota bacterium | reverse complement strand
ATGAAGTAGCGAGACTGGGTGAGGAAGTGGTAGGTGAGGGCGCTGAAGTACTTGGGCGAGAGGCGGCTGTCCGCGTCGCAGGTGGTCACCGTGGTGAACGCGATGTCCACCCCCGCCTCATCGATCAACCGGCGCTTGGCGTAGCGCGCCGCCCACGCTTCGTTGGACGACTTGCCGGCTACCTCGCCCGGCATGATTGGGTGGAAGCTGGCCCACAGATACCCGAAGCTGGAGCCAAATTCAGCCAGCAGCGTCTCGGCGCGCTCCCACGCCTGCCGATCGCGCTGCTCAAAGCCCAGCACCACAGCCAGCCGATCCCGCGGGAAGTCCTGCTGGACCAGGTGGTGCAGCGTGCTGCGCAGCAACTCCACGGACTCCCCATAGGTGGGGATGAGCACCAGGTGGTGCACGCTTTCCCAGCGCGGCAGCCGCGACGCGCCGCCCAACCAATCCGCCGCCTGCCAGCGCTGGAGCTCGCGGTAGGCCACCACTGCCCGCGCAGCGAACGAGCACGAGCGGTACAGCCACAGCCCGTCATACAGCAGGATGCCCGCCGCGAACAGGCTCGGTTTGGTGAAGCTGGCCCAAACGAGCGAGCTGATGACGAGGTAGGTGAGGATCCCCGGCAGCAACTCCAACATGCGGTTCGTGTCCAAACGAAGCGCGCGCCGAGGCGTGGATGCAGAAAGTGAAGTGATTGACGGCTCCGTGCTCTTAAGCGAGAAGGATGTTGTTCAGAAAGCTACGCACTGCACCGGTAGCCAGGTCCATCCTAACACAGCCACCAGCCTCCGTATCTCCGAGCCCGGCGCTCACGGGCAGCTTCCCTCCCTCCCCCTAGCAGAGATCGTGCCGGCAAGAGCTGCCTGCATCCGGTATACTCAGGCGCACATGAGTGTTGAGATGCGGCCCGATGAGTCGCTGGAGAGTTTGCTTCGGCGCTTCAAGCGCGGCGTTTCGGTTGAGGGCATCACTCGCGTCTACCGCAGCAAGATGAGCTTCCTGTCCAAAGGGGAGAAGCGGCGGCTCAAGCGCAAGCGGGCCGAGCGGCGCCGCAAGCGCCACACCTACGAGCGCTGACGCGCCACCTTCCTCCACCGCCAGGGGACCTGAGGCTCTCTCCGGAGAGCCTTCTTTCATTTGTCGGAACAATCGAAGGTCGGAACACCCGAACATTCTCCGCAGGCGAACGGCGGCGCCAACACCCTGAGCGCTGGAAGGTGATACACAACAGAACGCGGGAGCAGGCATGACCGAGCAGCTGGCGGATCTCACCCGACCGTACGAGCCCCAGGCCGTGGAGCGGCGGACCTACGCTTTCTGGGAGCGGCTCGGCTATTTCACGCCAACCATCGATCCAACCCGCCGGCCCTTCGTGATCGCTATACCGCCGCCGAACATCACCGGCGCCTTGCACACCGGGCACGCGCTCACCTTCACCATCGAGGACATCCTTATCCGCTGGCATCGTATGCTGGGCGACCCTGCCCTGTGGCTCCCGGGGACGGACCACGCCGCCATCGCCACGGAATACCTGGTGAAGCAGGCGCTGGCTCAGGAGGGCCTCACCAAAGAGGCGCTTGGGCGGCGCACCTTTCTCGGCCACGCGTGGGAATGGAAAGCTCAGTATCACGGCATCATCGTGGAGCAGATGAAGCGGCTGGGCGTATCTGTGGATTGGTCGCGCGAGCGCTTCACCATGGACGAGGGCCTCAGCCGCGCGGTGCGCACGGTGTTTGTCCGCCTCTACGACGAGGGCCTCATCTACCGCGGCGAGTACATGGGCAACTGGTGCCCCGGTTGCAAAACCGTGGTGAGCGACCTGGAAGTGCAGCACCGCGACGAGGAGGGTGAGCTGTGGTACCTGCGCTACCCGCTGGCCGCGGACCCAAGCCGGGGCATCGAGGTAGCCACCACCCGCCCGGAAACGATGCTGGGCGACACCGCCGTGGCCGTGCACCCGGATGACGCGCGCTACAAGGATTGGATCGGCCAGGAGCTGGAACTGCCACTGGTTGGCCGCCGCATTCCCGTGGTGGCCGACGCCGCGGTCGATCCCGCGTTCGGCACGGGCGCGGTGAAGGTCACCCCCGCGCACGACCCCACGGACTACGCCATCGGCAAGCGCCACGAGCTGCCCACCATTGAAGTGATCGGCGCGGATGGCGTGATGACGGCGGCGGCCGGGCGCTTCCAGGGGCTGGACCGTATGGCGGCCCGGGCTGAAGTAGTCGAGGCGCTGCGCCAGGCCGGCGCGCTCATACGAACGGAACCGTACAACCACGCTGTGGGCCATTGCCAGCGCAGCGACGACGTGATCGAGCCGCGCATCTCGCTGCAGTGGTGGCTCAAGGTGGAGCCGCTGGCCGGCCCCGCGCTGGAAGCTGTCCGCGATGGCCGCATCACCATCATTCCCGACCGCTTCACCAAGGTGTACACCAACTGGTTGGAGAATCTGCACGATTGGGCCATCTCCCGCCAGCTCTGGTGGGGGCATCAGATTCCGGTGTGGACCTGCGCGGATTGTGGCCGCGTGCTGGTGCAGATCGACAATGCCACTGCCTGCCCCGGCTGCGGCGGCAAGCGCCTGGAGCAAGACCCGGACACGCTGGATACCTGGTTCAGCTCGGCCCTGTGGCCGTTTTCGACACTGGGCTGGCCAGAGCAGACGGCCGACCTGGCCTACTTCTATCCCACCACCGTCATGGAGACGGGCTACGACATCCTCTTCTTCTGGGTGGCCCGAATGGTCATGATGGGCCTGCATTTTATGGGCGAGGCGCCCTTCCGCACGGTGTACCTGCACGGTATGGTGCGGGATGCCTTTGGCCGCAAGATGAGCAAAACCAAGGGCAACGTGGTGGACCCGCTGGACCTCATGGACCAGTTTGGGACGGATGCGCTGCGCCTCTCGATGGTTACCGGCAACTCACCCGGCAACGACCTGCGTTTCTCGGAGCAGCGCATCGAAGCTGGCCGCAACTTTGCCAACAAGCTGTGGAACGCGGGGCGCTTCGCGCTCTCCTACAGGCCACCGGAGCACAGCCCGGAAGCGGCGCCACTCGAACTGCCCGAGCGCTGGATCCTGTCCCGCGCACGGGCTGCGCAGCGCGAGGTGACGCGCCTCCTGGAGCAGTTCCAGCTGGGCGAAGCCGCGCGCGCCGCGCACGACTTCTTTTGGGGCGAATACTGCGACTGGTACATGGAGATGGTGAAGGCGCGCGTGCTCGACGCTGCTCCCGCCGGGTCGGCTGCGCGGCAGCGAGGCACGGCGGCTCAACGCACGTTGCTCGACGTGCTGGAGCAGAGCTTACGCCTGCTGCACCCCTTCATGCCCTACGTCACTGAGGAGCTGTGGCAGCACCTTCGCCAGTGCCGGCCGAGCCTGCCGGAAAGCGTGGCGCTGGCCCCCTGGCCCAGCGGCGCTTCGGCGCCGCCCAACGGCTCGGCCAGTGGCGTCGCGGGCGACGGCGATGGCGCGGCGGAGGAGGCCATGGCGGCGCTCATCACCACCATCACCGTGCTGCGCAACTACCGCGCGGAGCACGGTATCGAGCCCACGCAAAAACTCACCGTTGCCGCCGGAGCCATACCTGGCCTGCCGAACAACGGCTACCTCCTGGAGGTGCTGGCCAACGCCAGCCTCGTTGCGACACCGGGCCCTGGGCCGCTGGTGAAGCTGCTGGTCGGCACGGCCGAGCTCACCATCGCCACCTCATCGGACCTGCCGGCGGAACGCGCCCGCCTGGAAGCCGCGCTGGCCGAGGCAGCCAACGAGGCGAGCCGTGCACGGGCGCAGCTGGGGCAGCCGGGCTTCGTGGATCGCGCCCCGGCCGCCGTGGTGGCGAAGGCGCGGGAACGGCTGAGCCTGGCCGAGAGCCACCAGCGGCGGCTGGAAGCGCAGCTGGCGGAGTTGCTCGGGTGAGCCTCAACGTCGGCGTCGTGGGGCTGCCAAACACCGGGAAATCCACCCTCTTCAACGCCATCACTCACGCCCATGCGCCCACCGGCACGCACGCCTTCTCCACCACGGACCGCAACATCGCCTCGGTGAACGTGCCGGACGAGCGGCTGGACGCGCTGGCGCGGATGTGCAACCCCAAAAAGATCACCCCCACCACCGTGGAGTTCGTGGATATCGCCGGCATCGTCCGGGGCGCCAGCCAGGGCGCCGGCCTGGGCAACAAGTTCCTGGGCCACCTGCGCCAGAGCGACGTTCTGGCGGAGATTGTGCGCTGCTTTGATGACCCCAACGTGCCCTTCCCCGAGGACACCATCGATCCCGTCCGTGACATGGAGACGGTGAAGCTCGAGCTCATTCTGGCCGACCTGGCCGTGGTAGAACGGCGGTTGGAGCGCACGCGATCCGCGGCCAGGGGTGGCGACAAGAAGTATGTGGCCGAGCTGCAGGTGCTCGAGAAGCTGGTGCAGCTGTTCAACAGCGGTACCGCCCTGCGGGACATGGGCCTGAACGAGGAAGAGCTGACCAGCCTGCGCGAGATCGACCTGCTCACCGCCAAACCCGTGTTTTACATTGCCAATCTCAACGAAGGCGCCGGTGAGGACGACCCACGTCTGGCAGCCATGCGCGCCGCGGCCGGCAGCGCCACCGTTATCGCCGTCTCCGCCAAGATCGAGGCGGAGCTGAGCGAGATGGAGCCGGAAGAGGCCGCCGTTTTCGCCAAAGAGCTGGGCATTGCCCAATCGCGCCTGGCACAGACGATTCAGACTGGTTACGGCCTGCTGGACCTCATCACCTTCTTCACCGCGGGGGAGCCCGAAGTGCGCGCCTGGACCGTGCGCGGGGGGGCCAAAGCGCCTGAGGCCGCCGGCAAGATCCACAGCGACATCGAGCGCGGCTTCATCCGCGCCGAGGTCACGCCCTTCCCGGACCTCATCGCCGCGGGCTCCTTTGCCGCCGCCAAGGCCAAGGGCGTGCTGCGGCTGGAGGGCAAGGAGTACGTGGTGCAGGACGGCGACGTGGTCTACTTTCGTTTCAGCGTGTGACAGCCGAGCGCGCAGAGCCGGTGTTACCATTCCCCCTGCCTTCCGCGCATGATGCCGGCGCCGCCTCGCGTACCCGCGGCTCCTGAACCTGCGCAATCCCATGGAGGCGGAGGTTCAGGGTGCGTGATTACGAGCTGACGTTTGCCGTGCGAGCGGCCATCGGCGACGAGCAGATCAAGGCGACCGCGGAGCGCGTGCAGGCGCACATCACCTCGCGCGGCGGGGAGCTCACCAATATCCAGCAGTGGGGGCGGCGGCGCCTGGCCTATCCCATTGAGCACCTGCGCGAAGCCCACTATTTTGTGTACCGCTGCCAAATGGACCCTGAGCGCGCGGCTGAACTGGAACACGAGCTGAACCTGGACGAGCAGGTGCTGCGCTTCCTCATGATCTATCTGGATCGCACCGCGCTGGAGGCACTCAAACACCCGCCGGCACCCATGCAGCCAATGGAGCGGCGCCGGCCACCTATGGCGCCCCCAGCAGCTCCACCGCCACCAGCGGCTGCTGCCGAGCCAGCAGCTCCAACCGAGCCAGCGGCTCCAGCCGAGCCTGTTGCCGAAACCGAGCCCGTTGCCGAAGCCGAGCCCGCTGCGGAAGCCGAACCCAGCGCGGAAGCCGAGGCCCCTGCGCCGGAGCCGGCCGGGGAGGCCGGCAGCCCCGCGAGCTGATTGAGGGACCCATGGGGGAACCGCTAAGATTCGCTGCAATCACCTGCTTGTTTCGTGAGGAAGGGAGCGATCGATGGCACGCGGCTTGAATAAATGCATGATCATCGGCAACGTGGGGCGCGACCCCGAGATGCGCTACACGTCCAACGGCACCGCCGTCACATCCTTCAGCGTGGCGGTGTCGCGCACCTGGAATCCACGCGAAGGAGGCGACCAGCGCGACGAGACGGAGTGGTTCAACATCGTGACCTGGAGCAAGCTGGCGGAAACCTGCAACCAGTACCTCACCAAGGGCCAGCGTGTGTTTGTGGAGGGCCGCCTCCAAACGCGATCCTGGGATGGGAACGATGGCCAGAAACACTACCGCACCGAGCTGATCGCCAACGACATGATGATGCTCACTCCTCGTGGCGAGACGGCCCCGGCCGGCGCCGGCCGCGACGAGTTCGACCCCGGCGCGGATAGCGAGCCGGACGACATTCCGTTCTGACCCCGGGCGGGCCGCTCACGCCCGGCTCAGGAAGAACGACAGCGCAAGGAAGAAAGGAAGAGAGGAAGATGGAACGACGCCCCTCGCGCTCCCGAACGGAGCGCAAAGAATATGCCCAGAAGTACGTGCGCCGCAAGGTATGCCACTTCTGCGCGGACAAGATCTCGTACCTGGACTTCAAGGACATCCCGCGGCTGCGGCGGTTCCTTTCCGAACGGGGAAAGATCGAGTCGCGGCGCAAAACGGGCACCTGCGCGCGGCACCAGCGCGTGCTCACGGGAGCCATTAAGCGCGCCCGCCACATGGCGCTGCTGCCATTCACGGCGGAGCAGGCACGCTCGTAGCCGCCTGCCCACCCAGCGGTTTACGGCTGGTCGAGTGGCGCCACCCGCTTGGCAGAGTGTCATCCGTGGCCACGCGGCCACACTCGTAGGCGGTGCCAGGATCCAACAACCAGCCGCCCCGACCACGTAACTCGGGCGGTGCCCGCCGCGGTGGCGGTGGCACCCAACGCGGCCGGCCGGCTGTCGGCCCTGGCGATCGGCGCGACGGCCAGCCGCTCATCTTCGGCTGGGGCGGGCACCTCACCCGCGCGGAAAAGCAGCGCCTGCGCGAGCGTTTCGTGCTCGCCGTGGGCGCGCTCATCTTCGTCATCGTGCTGGGTGTGATTGGCGTAGGCCTGCTGCAGCAGTTCTACTTCGCCCCCCGCGCGGCGGTGGCCACCGTGAACGGCGCCTCTATCGACCAGCAGTGGCTGAACGCCAACCTGCACTTCAACCAGGCCGTCCTTTCGCACCAGACGCAGGAATATCAGAACCAGTACCAGTCGCTGGTGGCCAACCAGCAGGCCACCATTGCCAAGCTGTCCACAGCCACTCCAACCGTCGCCGCGGCCGCCGCCACCAGTACAGCGGCTGCCAGGAGCAGCGCGGCGGCATCGGCCGGCGCCACCCAGGCCGCGGGCAGCACGGCGCTAGCCAGCCCTTCGGCGCCCGCCAGCCCGACCGCCACATTCACACCGGTGCCCACGTTCAACCCCCAGCAAACCGCCACGGTGGGCGCGCTGGAGCAGAACCTCACCACGCTGCAAACCGATTACACCGGATCGCAAGACCTGGTGCTGCAGAATCTCATCGATGCCCAGCTCATGCGCCAGCAGGCAGCGAAGCTCGGCATCAGTGTCACCGCGGCGGAGGTTTCGCGTCAGAGCCAGCAGGTCATTAACGAGCTGGGCGGCCAGGCCTCGTACACCCAGCTGCTGAAGACCGCCGGGGTTTCGACCGCCGATTTTCAGCGCATTGAGTACGACACCGTGCTGCGTCAGAACTTCGAGGCCTATTTCGCTGCCCACCCGGACAAGGCGCCAGCCGCCACACCCACACCAGTGCCCACCGCCACCCCGCTGGCAACGGCCACGCCGCTGCTGGTTGGCCCGGTCCCACCCACGGCCAGCGCTGCCACTGCCACGCCCACAGCCGCGGCTACCCCCACGCCACCACCTACGCCAACCCCTATCCCGGGCGCCGACGCGCTGCAACGCTGGCTGAACGCGGCCGAAAAGGGGGCGCACATCACACGCGCGCCCCTGCCACCCCAAACCAGTCCCACGCCATGAGCCCGGCGAGCCGCTCGGCTGGCAGCTTGCAAACGCGGAGAGGCGCGGTTGCACGGGGCCGCCGGCTTTCCCCGAAGCTGCTGTGCGAGGGGGCTGGTCGCCGGCCGGAAGTTTGGCCGGAAGGCCGTTGGCGGCCCCCCATCGATCCCCTGTCGCCACGGTTGGCGAGCTCAGGCGACGGCCTGGCGTCCCACCCCGGCCACCGCGGCCGGTTGCCGGCCAAACTTCCAGCCACACCTTTCCGGCCAAACGTTCAGGTATAGGGAAGGAAGGGGCGCCGCGTGTCTCCGGCCAAGCTGCTGGGACTACCGATGTGGAAGCAGGACAGGCTGTTCTGGCTGCTGCTGGGCGCTGGTGTGCTGCTGAATGCCGGCTTGTGGGGCTTTGTCGCCTGGAGAATGCCGCACCTGGCCTACATACTACCGCTGCACTATGACACCGCCGGGATCGCCAACCGCGAGGGCAGCCGATCCCAGCTGTACATCCTTCCCACGGGCGGGCTGCTGGTGGCGTTGGCCAACGTTGCCGCCAGTTGTGGTTTGTACCGGCGGGATGCGCAACTCTGCCAGGTTCTGTTGGGCGTGGCCATTCTGGTAGAGCTGCTCGCCTGGGGCGCCGCCGCCCGACTGATGGTCTGACGCATGAACCAGGGCCTGCGCGTCGGCCTGAACGCGCACATCGTCACCCCCAGCCGCGGTTACCGGCACGCCGGCGTGTCGCGCTTTACGGAGCAACTGGTGCGAACCATCCAGGAGCGTGACAGAAGCAACAGCTATGCCGTTTTTGTGAACGACACAGCCCGAGGGGGATTCCACGATTCGGCCAACGTTCGCTTTCATCCTGCCCCGCTGCCCACGCACCGGCCGGCTGTCCGCGTTTTTTGGGAGCAGCTGGTGCTGCCCGTGCAAGCCCGCCAACTCGGACTGGAGGTGCTCCACTGTCCGGTGAATGTGGCCCCGTTGGCCAGCCCCTGCCCCACCGTGCTCACCATCCACGACCTCACCTTTCTGCTCTTCCCAGAGCGTTTTCGGCGGGAGCGTCGCACCTACCTGGCAGCGCTGACCCGCCTGAGTGCGCGGCGCACCAGCCGCGTTTTGACGGATTCACTCAACACCAAGCAGGATGTGGCACGGCTATTGAGGGTACCGCTGGAGAAGATCGAGGTGGTGTATCCAGGATTGGAAGCGGACTTGCGACCCTGCGCGCCGGAAGCGGTGAGCAGCTTTCGACAGCGCCACGGGCTGCAGCGCGACTTCATCCTGTTCCTTGGCACCATCGAGCCTCGCAAGAACGTTGTGGGGCTGCTGAACGCGTATGCGCGGCTGCTGCGCCAGGGCCTGGCCGGGTATGACCTGGTGATTGCTGGCGGCCGAGGGTGGATGGCGAGCGACGTGTTCGGCGCCGTTGAGACGCTGGATCTGGGCAGCCGCGTGCGCTTTGCCGGCTATGTACCGATCGAGGACCAGGCGCTGTGGTACAGCTCCGCCACGCTGTTTGTGTACCCTTCTCTGTATGAAGGCTTCGGCTTGCCGCCGCTGGAAGCCATGGCCTGCGGGACGCCCGTCATCACCTCTAATGTCTCTTCGCTGCCCGAGGTCGTGGGCTCGGCCGCACTGCTGGTGGACCCCAACCGCACGCAGGACCTAACTGCCGCCATCGCGGAGGTACTGGAATCGCCCGAAAAGCAGGAGCAGATGAGCCAGGCTGGACTTCACCAGGCGGCGATGTTCACCTGGGCCCAGGCAGCCGATCGCACGGTGGCGGCGTATCGCCGAGTGGTGCGGGAGCCGTGAGCCAGCCCGCGCTCAGCCTGGATGCCGAGCCGCTGCGTCCGGCGGCCACGACGGACGGGGCGCGGCCCGGGTGGGCGTATCCGCTCGGCTCGTGGCTGTTTGATCTCGTCATCGCCAACGCGGCCTTTGTGTGCGCCTACCTCATTCGCTATCCCCTCGGCTTCCCGCGCCAGGTGAGCGACTTCAACTACGTGCAGCTCAGTGAGTTCCTCTCCACGGAGATCACACTTACAGTGATCCTGGCCGTGATCCTGCCCTACACCGGGCTGTATCGGGGCGTCCGCGTGGCGGGCATGCTGCGCCAGATCACCTCCATCTTCAATGGCTGCACGGTATCCATGGGGCTGCTCATCATCCTCACCTATCTGTCACGCGTCTACGCCGAGTCGCGCCTGCTGTACATCAGCTCGTGGGCGCTGATGATCCTGCTGCTGGCGGCCAGCAAGGCGGCCCAGGGTGGCGTCCGCGCCTGGCTGCACCGCCGCGGCGTGGGTGTGGTGAACCTGATCATGGTGGGCGCCAGCGACGTGGGCAAAATGGTCATGCAACACGTCGCGGCCCAACCGGCTCTCGGTTATCGGCTGCTGGGCTTCCTGGATGACGCACCACATCCCGAAGGCCGCTTCGGCCGCTTCTCACAACTGGGCCGCATCGATCAGCTGGCAGCCATCATCCGCGATTTCGCGGTGTCTGAGGTGATCATCGCCCTGCCCTCGAATGCGCACCAGCATGCGTGGGAGCTCATCGGTTACTGCCAGGAGCAGAACGTCCGCTACCGGGTGATTCCGGATTTATTCGAGATGAGCCTCTCGCGAGTGGACATCGACGAGATCGCGGGCATCCCGGTGATTGGCTTCCGCGAGAGCACCATCGCCGGCTGGAACTTTGTGCTCAAGCGCGCGCTGGACGTTGTGGTTGCCAGCCTGCTGCTGGTGCTCAGCCTTCCGTTGTGGCTGATCGTGCCGCTGGCCATCGTGCTGGATTCGCGCGGGCCGGTGCTGCACCGGCAACTCCGCGTGGGCAAGGATGGCCAGCACTTCACCTTCTTCAAGTTCCGTTCCATGCGCCAGGGTGCCGAGGACGAATGGCACCAGCTGCGCGCCCTCAATGAAACCGAGGGACCCATCCTCAAGATTCGCAACGACCCACGCCTCACCCGCGTGGGGCGCATCATCCGCCGCACCAGCATTGACGAGGTGCCGCAGCTGTGGAACATCATCCGCGGCGACATGAGCCTCGTTGGCCCACGACCACCACTGCCAGCCGAAGTGCTGCAGTACGAACCATGGCAGCGCAAGCGCCTTTCCGTGGCCGGCGGCCTCACCGGGCTGTGGCAGGTCAGCGGCCGCAGCCATCTCAACTTCGAAGAGATGGTCCTCATGGACATCTACTACATCGAAAACTGGTCGCTCGCGCTGGACCTCAGCATCCTGCTGAAAACCATCCCCGCCATCCTCACCGGCACTGGCAGCTTCTAGAAGTTTGGCCGGAAACCTGCCGCGGCGGCCGGGGTGGGGTCCCTCCAGAGCGTCGATTGAGCTCGCCAATTATGGCGACGGGGGATCGGCGGAGGGCCGCCAATGGCTGTCCGGCCAAGCATCTCAATCCAGCGCTACCAGCAGCGCGCCGGCGCTGCCACGCGCTCGCCGCGCGCTGCCGCTGGAGGAGCTGCGCGTGGCCCTG
>DATKQD010000304.1:0-5288 GCA_035532895.1 Chloroflexota bacterium | reverse complement strand
CAGCATTCTTGGGCCCATCATCGGCGCCGTCGGGCTGCGCTGGGTGTCGGACATCCTCAGCCGTGCCTCCACGCAATCGTCGCTGTTCCTGGGCGCCGTGCTGATGGTCGTGGTCTACTTCATGCCGGACGGCATCTTCGGCGTCCTGGACCACCTGGCTGCGCTCCTCGCTGGCCGTCCGCCGGAGGATCTCTCGCCGCCCACGTCTTCCGCCGGGGTGGACCAACCCGCCGCCAGCGCAGGCACCGTCGGCTGACCCGCCGCATGGGGCGCGCGCAACCACGGCACCGGATGGCTGAGCATGATAGGGAAGCAGGTCAAGACCAGGGACACTGGGGGGCGGCAGCCCTGCCTGGAGAAGTGAGCTGAGGTGCCAACGCTGACGCTGTACGACGCGCTGGGGGGCGCGGCAGCCTTTGAGCGGTTGGTGGACGCGTTCTACGCCGGCGTAGCGGATGATCCCATCCTCCGGCCCCTCTATCCGGAGGATCTGGCCGCGCCGGCCGAGCACCTGCGCCTGTTCCTGATGCAGTACTTTGGCGGCCCCGGCACCTATACGCGGCAGCGGGGCGAGCCTCGGCTGCGCCTGCGCCACCTGCCATTTCGGATCGGGCAGGCCGAGCGCGACGCCTGGCTGCAGCACATGTCCGCCGCTGTCGCCACGCTGGATGTGCCAGAGCTTGCCCGCGTCCAGCTCCTGAGCTACTTCGCCGACGCCGCGACCTTCCTCATCAACGCCCCCGGTTGATCCTTCTCAAGCGTCACAACGCGCGCCTCTGCCGCGGACGCAAGCCCTCGTCCCCAGCCACTGAGCCGCTGGCCGAATCAACTCAAGCGGGAACCGGCTCCAGGCGACCGCCGACGGGCACGTCCTTCACGCGGGCCCAGTGCGCATCGACCTGAGCCATGATTTCCTCGTTGGAGCGTTCAAGGTCAACTGGCTCGGCGGTGGCTTGCCAGGCGGCATGGCCGGTCCAGCAGCACACCTCCACCACGTTGTCCTCGGGATCGTAGAAGTAGCAGCCCACGGAGCTGGCGTGGCTCACCACGCTCTGCACGCGATAGCCTTCGCGGCGCACGCGCCGATAGAACTCACGCACCGCGTCCAGGTTCTCCACGCGAAAGGAAATCTGCTGAATGAGCTTGGGCCCAGCCTCGGGCGAACGGCCCTTCATCAGCGCGATCTCGTGATCTTCGCGTTCGAAATCCGCGCACAGGAAAACCATCGAGCCGTCCGCTGAACGCTTGGCAATGGTCATGCCGAGGAAATCGCGGTAAAAGGCTGTCATCTTCTCGATATCCCGCACGTACATCCCAAAGTGGCTGAGGCCCTTCACTCTGGCCGGCGCATCACTCTTCACGGCAGCACCCTCTCCTTTTGGCGGTAGCGAATCTTTGCTTTGGCGGAATCATAACCAGGCTCACCCGCGGCTGCCATTCAGGCCCTCCGTCGGGCATTTGCGTACGATTCAGCACTCGTGCGAGAATGACGCCATGTTCCGGCCAACGTACCGCTATACCACCAAGTTGGTGCATGGCCTACTGGGCGTCGAAAACGCGCGCGCGGTGGTAGATGTGCTCGCGTTGCCGGCGGCAGCCGCGCGCGACCTGCAGGCGGAACTCCGGCAAGCCGGGGTCGACGCGTTTGCCGCCCTGGACAGCGCCTCCACCGCGAACCCGGCGGCCGCCATGGACATGCTGTCCCGGCGGGCCACTGGCGCACCCGATCAAGCCGCGCTGCAGCGGCTTCAGGCCAGCCTGGCCGAAACTCCGGAGGGCAGCTTCCGCACCGATAGCGACCTGGTATACGATCCAGCGGGCCGCGACATTCAGTACGTGCCGCCCGATGGCGCCGACGTACCCGGCCTGGTAGGCGACCTGCTGACCTGGGTGGGCCTGGCCTGGGAGCGCGTGCCGGCAGTTATCCTGGCGGGCATCGCCGTCCAGGAGCTGGCCATGATTCGTCCGTTCGAGCAGCACAGCGATGCCTTTGCCCTGCTGGCGGGCGACTTGATCCTGGGGCGTCGCGGGTATGGGATGAGCGGCTGCCTGTGGCCCGAGATCGGGCTGGCGCAGGCCAAAGCGGGGATTGATGCCGCGCGAACAGCCGCGCACACGCCCGTGTACACCACCCAAACCGACTTCACCCCCTGGCTGGAGCGCTTTGTCGATGCCGCGCTGCTGGCAGCGGACCAAGCGCGCGATGCCGTGCTGCAGCGGTCGCCCGCCGCAACCGGAAAACTGGCAGCGGCAGCACCCGATGCCCCGCTCTACCTGCGCGATCGGCAGCGCCAGGCGCTGGAATTCATACGCCTCAACGGCGCCATTCGCTCGGGGCAGTATCAGGAGCTTGTCCACGTCGTTCCTGATACTGCCCGCAGGGACTTCATGGACCTGCTGGACAAAGGGCTGATCGTTACGCGCGGCGTGGGCCGCGGCACGCACTACGTTCTGAGCGCCCGCGGTTCCGAGGAGGCGCGGCGAAGCAGGGGATGAAAGCGAACCGCCATGGACCGTGAGGTGCACATGCAACTCCTGCGCGACACCCTGGCCGCCTACAGCAACCTGGTGGAATACTGGGACCGCCAGGTTAAAGGCAAGGGGCCCATCGGCGATTGGCCCTCTAGCGACATTGATCGCTTCAGCCGCGACGTGGTTGAGCCAGCCAAGTTTTTGAAAGACGAACTGGCCCGCGTGACGGACGAGCTGCGCCGGCACGATCTCGGGGTATCTCACAACGACTTTGGCGACTCCGGCCGAGCCAGGGGCATTCGGCAGGCTGCCGCTGAAAGGGCGCGAACCAGCAGCTGACGCCATTTTCCACAGCCCCGGAACCGCGATTTTGGGAAACGCCCCCGTGACCACGCGGGAGCGCGCAGGGTAGGTGACGATGAACGGGAACCGAACAGGCCTGGCAGCGTTGAGGGTGTTGGTGGGCGCGGTGTGGCTGTTTCAGGCCTGGCCCCAGTTCCAGCCGAGCTATCTCACCTCGGGATTCGCCCGGCAGATAGCCGCTATGGCCGGCCCGGGGAATCCCTGGCACTTCTACCTCACCTTCTTGCGTACCGTGGTGCTCAGCCACACATCCTTCTTCGCCTACCTCACACTGATTGGCGATGGCGCCGTGGGCGTGTGCTTGATCCTGGGGCTGCTCACCTCATACGCGGCCGCCGCTGCCATCCTGCTCAACCTCAACTACGCGCTGGCCGCGGGCTGGATGGATCGCTCGCTGTACTCCACCAACGTCCTGCTGATTGCGCTGGAGATCGTCGTCTGGACGCTGGCCGCGGGCCGTTTTGCCGGGGCGGACGGCGCCCTCACCGGCGGCTCGCCCACGCGCTCGCGCCGCTACTGAAGGCCGCCCCGGGGCCCGCGGCCTCCAGCCTACGGTGGGCTGGACTCGAAACGCTGACCAACCGACCGTTCACGGCCTGCCGGGCCAACCTCTTAGAATTGCGGGCGTGAGGATCACTCAGGAGCAGCTGGACCAGGTCTTGCCGCTTGTCAGCAAGCCCGCGCGTTACGTCGGCGGCGAGCTCAACCAGGTCCAGAAGCCCGAGGCCGAGGTCGAGGTTCGACTGGGCCTCGCTTTCCCCGATGTGTACGAGGTAGGCAGCTCCAACTATGGGCTGCAGATCCTCTACAACATCGTCAACCAGTTGCCGGGCTTCCAGGCAGAGCGCGCCTACTGCCCCTGGCCGGACATGGAAACCGCCATGCGGGCGGCACACCTGCCGCTGTACACCCTGGAGACGCGCCGGCCGCTGCACGACCTGGACCTGCTGGGCTTTAGCCTTGCCTCCGAAATGACCTACACCGGCGTGCTGACCATGCTGGATCTGGGCGGCATCCCCTTGCACGCGGCCGAACGCGGCGAGGAGGCGCCCGTGATCGTTGCCGGCGGCCACTGCACGTGCAATCCCGAGCCCATGGCCGAGTTCATCGATCTGTTCCTGCTGGGCGAAGGCGAGGAGCTCCTGGTTGACGTGCTGGAGTGCTACCGGCACACCCGCCACCAGGGCCGCGGTGCCTTCCTCGCTGCCGCCGCGCAGATCGACGGCGTGTACTGGCCGGCTGAGTTTCAGGTACGTTACCGGGAGGACGGCGTGGTGGCTGGCATTCACCCCGGCAAGCGCATTACGCGGCGCCGCGTCGCCGACCTGGATGCCACGCCCTACCCCACCGCGCCGGTGGTGCCCTTCATCAGCATCATCCACGACCGCGCGCCAATCGAAATTCAGCGCGGCTGCACCCGAGGTTGCCGTTTCTGCCAGGCGGGCATGATCACGCGGCCTACCCGCGAGCGATCCAAGGAGACGGTCCTGCGCCTGGCCGGCGAGCTGGCCCGCAACACCGGCTTTGAGGAGATTTCCCTGCTCTCCCTAAGCGCGGGCGATTACAGCGATGCGCGCGGCCTGGTGCGCGCCATGGTGGACCAATTCAAGGAGACGAACGTGGCCGTCTCCATGCCATCGTTGCGGGTAGATTCCTTCAACGTAGAGCTCGCGCGGGACATCAAACAGGTGAAGAAGACCGGCTTCACCTTTGCGCCGGAGGCCGGCTCACAGCGCCTGCGGGACGTCATTAACAAGGGCGTTTCAAACGAAAATCTGTTGAGGGCCGTGGAAGGCGCCTTCTCCGAAGGCTGGCAGACGGTGAAGCTGTACTACATGATGGGCCTGCCCACCGAGACCATGGCCGACCTGGAGGAGATGGCCGCCGTGGTCAAGCAGGTGGCAGCCGTGGGCTATCGCCACCAGGGCCCTAAGTCCAAGGTGCACGTCAGCGTCAGCAGCTTCGTCCCCAAGCCGCACACCCCCTTCCAGTGGTTCCCGCAGGATTCCAGCGAGGTGTACGCGGAGAAGGTCGCCTTTCTGCAGCAGCACATCCGCGGTCGGGGGCTTCGGCTGAGCTGGAATGAGCCTTCGGAGAGCCTGCTCGAGGGGGCGCTGGCCCGTGGCGACCGGCGGCTGAGCGCGGTCATCGAAACAGCTTGGCGGCTCGGCTGCCGCTTCGACGCCTGGAGCGATCGGTTCCGCTGGGACCTGTGGCAGCAGGCTTTCGCCACCAATCACCTCGATCCCACCTTCTACGCCAATCGCCAGCACGGCCTGCTGGAGGTGCTGCCCTGGTCGCACATCGACTACGGGGTCACCGATGCCTTTCTGCTGGACGAGTGGCACCACGCTCTCCAAGCCGGCGCTACCGAGGACTGCAAAACCGACGGCTGCTCACTGTGCAATGCCTGCGAGCGCGGCGCGGTGGGCTTCGGCGGTGTCTATCCGGCC
>DATKQD010000303.1:0-3820 GCA_035532895.1 Chloroflexota bacterium | reverse complement strand
TGAACTGACGACCAACGGCTT
The DNA here is from genome assembly GCA_035532895.1 of Chloroflexota bacterium. GTDB lineage: Bacteria > Chloroflexota > JAJPGV01 > JAJPGV01 > JAJPGV01 > DATKQD01. Next base: position 3,799 of record DATKQD010000303.1, on the reverse strand, counting down.
ATGAGTCCGCTGCTCTACCGCTGAGCTACTCCGGCCAGCGCGAACGAAATTGTAACGTCCCGCGGCGAGCTGACCTGGCGGGAGCGGCCTTATCCGAGGACGCTGCTGGCGAGGGGCCCGGTCGAAACAGAGGCGGCATCAAGCGCGTGGATGCAAGGTAGGCGGACGACGAAGGTGCTGCCCTGGCCTTCGAGCGAGTGCACCTCAATGTCGCCGTCGTGCTCGCGGGCGATCCAGCGGGCGATGGACAGGCCCAGGCCAGTGCCACCGCCAGTGCGTGAGCGGTCGGCCTGGTAGAAGCGTTCAAAGATGTGCGGCAGCGCTTCCGCGGGAATGCCGCGGCCGGTGTCACGCACGGTTAGCGCCACGGAACCGTCGCGCGCTATCTGCGACAGCTCCACCACGCCGCCCGGCGGTGTGTTCTTGAGTGCGTTGTCCACCAGAATCAGCAGCAGCTGCTTGAGGTAGTCGGCGTTCCCCTGCACCACCGCGGTGTCGATGTCCCCGACGGCCAGGCGCACCTGGCTGGCCAGCACCTGCGCCTGGCGATCTACAGCGTGCACGATCTGATCGAGTGAGACCGGCTGCTTCTCGAAATGCAGCCCGGCATCTGCCCGGGCCAGCGTGAGCAGGTTGGCCACCAGCCGGCTCATCCGCTCCGCTTCGCTGGTCATGTCCTCCAGCGCCTCGCGGCTATCCTCTCCGCTCACCTCGCGTCCGCTGGCCAGCAAACCCAGATTGCCACGGATGGTTGTCAGAGGCGTACGCAATTCGTGCGAAGCATCGGCCACGAAGCGGCGCTGCGCGGTGAGCGAGCTCTCCAACTGCTGGTAGGCCGTTTGAATCTCCTCGATCATCTGGTTGAAGGTAGCGGTGAGGCGGCCCAGCTCATCATTGGGGCCGCGATAATCCACCCGGCGGCCAAAGTCCTTGGAGGTGCCGATGTCCCGGGCTGTATCTGCCACGCGCTGAATGGGCTGGAGTGCTCGGCGCGAGAGCAGCCAGCCCGCGGCAAATGCCACCAGTACCCCTGCCGCGCCGGCGAACACCAGTATCTGCCGGAGGAAACGCAACACGGCTTGGGTGGGTGAGACATCCCGCCCCAGCTGCACCACCGCCACCACGGAGCCATTGGCACTGAGCGGGAAATTCACCAGCCGGATGGAGAGCCCGGCGACCTGCAGCGTCTGATCGACCGGCCGGCCCGTGTGCACGACGGTGCTGATGACGTTGGAATTGACTGGGAGCTGTGCTTGCCCCGGCAGGTTCTGCGACCACACCACCGGCGTGGCATCCGGCAGCACCAGCTGGGCGTAGACGTCGGGGTTCGAGTTGATTACGGTGTTTGCCTGGCTGCGCAGAAAGCCGCCTCCACGGATGGCAGGGTCGGGCAGGATGTAGGCGAGCAGGGCCTGGCTGAACTGCTGTTCACGTGCCGCCAGCAGCTGATTCACCTGCTGAACGAGGAACACCTGCAGCACGAAGTACACGGCCACAAACACCACGACCACCGTGGCCGTGAGGATGCCGGTGTACCACAGGGTGAGCCGCAGTCGCAGCGACACGGGCAGGCGTTACTCCTTCAGCACGTAGCCGGCGCCGCGTACGGTGTGGATGAGGCGCGCCTCGCCGCTGGCTTCCAGCTTCTGGCGCAAGTAGCCGATGTACACCTCAATCACATTGGATTCGCCATAAAAGTCGTAGCCCCAGGCCTGTTCCAGGATCACTTCGCGGCTGAGTACTCGCCGCGGGTTCCGCAGGAGCAGGGCCAGCAGGTCGAACTCTTTGGCCGAGAGCTCGATCACGCGGTCGCCGCGGCGCGCCTCGCGGCTCGCCGTATCCAGGACCAGGTCCGCGAAACGCAGTTCCGTGCGCTCCTCCGGTTCGCGGCGGCGCAGCAGGGCCCGCACGCGGGCCAGCAACTCCTCCAGTGCGAAGGGCTTGACGAGGTAATCGTCAGCGCCGCTGTCCAACCCGTGCACCCGATCCGACACTTCGTCCCGCGCGGTGAGCATGAGAATGGGTTGTCCGCCACCCTGCCTCAGCCGGCGGCATACCTCCAGGCCATCCATGCCCGGCAACTGGATGTCCAGGATAGCCAGGTCGGGCTGGTGCTCCAGGGCGAGGGCGAGGGCGCTGGGGCCATCGTGCGCGATGTCCGGTAGGTAGCCCTCGTAAGACAGTGCGCGCCGCAGCAGGTTGGTGATCTTCTCGTCGTCGTCCACCACGAGGATCCGCTCTTTCAACGCATCTCCCAGCATAACCATAGCTTGAACGCCGGCCGGTCACTCTGTGAGGGCGTTTGACGGGCTCGTGAGGGGCGTGTTAGGGTGCAGCAACATTCATTCGGCCACTCCTCATCGTTTGTGCTCAATTCAATCCAATCAATCCAATTCAGTCGCGCGAGGTTCCTGGTGATGTCTATTCCGGTTCCCGATCCCGATCTCACGCCGGAAGGCATCATCCAGCGGGCGCGGGACATGGTGCCCGTGCTGCGGGAACGCCAGGAGTTGTGCGAAGCGCAGGGGCGGCTGCCCGAGGAAACGAACGATCAGTTCGTGAAGGCTGGCTTCTACCGCATTCTGCAGCCGCGCCGCTTTGGCGGCTACGAGTTTGGCCTGCCCACCTTTGTGCGGGTGATGATGGAGATCGGCCGCGGTTGCCCCTCCAGCGCCTGGGTGCTGGCGCTCACCGCCGGGCACGCGCACATGTTCTCGGCCTTTTTCCCCGAGAAGGCCCAGTTGGAGGTGTACGGCACCACGGGTGAGTTCCGGGGCCCCAGCAGCACGCCGCCGCGCGTGACTGCCACGCCAGTGGACGGCGGCTTTCGCGCCAGCGGTGCCTGGGAGTATGCCTCCGGCATCGACATTTCCACGCATTTTATTGGCGGCATCGGCGTTGTGCGCGAGGGCCCGGATGGTCCGCGAAGCGAGCCACGCATGGCTGTCCTGAACCGTGCGGACTACACCATCGTGGACGACTGGGATGTGGTGGGCATGCGCGGTACAGGGTCGCGCCGGGTGGTGGTGGCGGATGTGTTCATCCCGGACTATCGCACGATTGCTCCCCCGCGCGACGCGGTGAACGCGCGCAATGCCCCTGGCCGCGGCCTGCACCCTAACCCCTTCTACGTGGCCGGCCGGCTGACCAGCATTCTGCTCCTGGAGATGGCCGCCGTAGCGGTGGGCGTCGCCCGGGGGGCGCTGGATATCTACGAGGCGGACCTTTGCGCCCGAAAAATGGCGTACCCGCCTTACAGCTCACGCAGCGAGCTGCCGGAATATCAGCGCCATTATGGTGATGCTTGGGCCACTATCCGTGTCGCGGAGGCGGCCGTGCTGAAGATCGCGGATGACTACGTGGCCTGCTGTCAGCGCGAGGTGGACGAGGGAGTCCCGTTTTCGGACGAGATGGACAGCCAGCTGCAACTGCTGGAGCAGTACGCCACCAAAATGGCGTCGGACGCCGTAGACCTGATGTTCAAGACGTCCGGCACCAGCGCCGCCAAAACCGGCTCGCGCCTGCAGCGCTACTTCCGCGACATGTCCGTGCTGATGACGCACATGGCCGCGCAGATCGACCGTGGAGCCGAGGCTGTGGGCCGGGTGCATTTCACCGGCCAGCTTGCGCCCGCGGCCGTCCTCGCCCGAACGCCGCTGTAAAGCCGGTCTGCTCGCCGGGGAGGATGAGGCGCGGGATATCGCAATCCCCGGGCGACGTGTGTTCGCCCTTCGGCTCATCGTCCCGGCCAGCGGGCTGGGCCCCTCAGTGGGGGCGGATGTCGTTGTTCGGGGTGTGG
>DATKQD010000302.1:0-11045 GCA_035532895.1 Chloroflexota bacterium | reverse complement strand
GTCTCTAATCGCTCCACGTCGGCGTCGCGCTCGGGGCTGGCGGCACTCTCTTTGTCGCCGCTGGCCAGCGCGCGGCGCGCGGCTTCCTCGGTCTGCCGCACGTTGAGGTGACGTTCCACCACCAGGCGCAACATCTGCAGCTGGGCTGTTTCCGTGGGCAGGCTCAGCAGCACGCGCGCGTGCCCTTCGCTGATCTTGCCATCCACCAGCGCGTGGCGAATGGGATTGGGCAGGGAGAGCAGCCGCAGTGAATTGGTGACGGTCACCCGGCTCTTGCCCACGCGCCGCGCGATCTCCTCGTGCGTGAGGCCGTACTCGCGCTGCAGTTCCTGGTAGGCGGCCGCTTCTTCCAGCGCGTTTAAGTCTGCCCGCTGGATGTTTTCGATGAGCGCCAGCTCGATGAGCTGCTGATCCGACGCTTCCTTCACGATCACCGGCACCCGCTCGAGCTGTGCCAGCTTGGCGGCCTGCCAGCGGCGTTCGCCGGCGATGAGCTGGTACTCGCTGATGCCCGATGCCGCCGGTGGCAGCGCGGTGACTACCAACGGCTGCAGCAGGCCATGCTCGGTGATGGAATCGGCAAGCTCGCGGAGCGAGGCGTTGTCGAATTGCTGGCGAGGCTGGTGCGGGTTTGGGCGGATCTGCCCCGGCGCCACCTGAATCAGCGCACCCATGTCGGTGCCGGCCAGCTTGCCATCTGGAATCAGCGAGCTCAGGCCGCGGCCAAGCCCCCCCTTGAACGTCGGCATGCCTTGGCTACACCATCCCGGCGGGCGCCGCCGCGCGTTCCAGCGTTTCGGCGGCCAGCGCCGCGTAGGCCGCCGCCCCGCGCGATGCGGGGTCGTAATCCAGGATGGCTTTGCCGTAGCTGGGTGCCTCGCTCAGCCGCACATTGCGCGGGATCACCGTCTGGAAGATGCTGCGCGGATGGTGCGCACGAACTTCATTCACTACTTGTTCAGCGAGGTTCGTGCGCGAGTCAAACATCGTCATCACAATGCCGAATACGCTCAAACGCTCGTTGAGACTCTGCCGGATGCGCTCGATGGTGTCAAGCAGAAGGGACAATCCCTCTAAGGCCAGGTATTCGCACTGCACGGGGATAATCACGTCCGTCGCGGCGGTGAGCGCGTTGACGGTGAGCAGGCCCAGCGATGGTGGGCAGTCCACAAAGATGTAGCCGTAGTCCCCGCCCACATGCTCCAGCACCCGCCGCAGCCGGGCCTCGCGGTCCTCCATTGTGGCCATTTCGACCTCAGCCGCGGCCAGCTCCGGGGACGCGCCAATCATGTCCAGACCCCAGCGATTGGTGTGCAGAATGGCGATGGCCGGATCCGTTCCGCGAATGAGCAGGTCATAGGTGGAGGACGCCACATGCCACTTGTCGAAGCCTAGTCCACTGGTGGCATTTGCCTGCGGGTCCATGTCCACCACCAGCACGCGTTCACCTTGGGCCGCGAGATAGGCGCCCAGGCTGATAGCCGTGGTGGTCTTCCCCACGCCACCCTTCTGGTTCGCCAAAGCGAACACCCGGTTCACGGGCGGGATTCTAGCAGACGACATTAGCTACAATCTTTCGATGATGCCGGACCACGGAGTCACGGCCCTGTTGCTTTCGTTCGGGCTGGGCTATTTCCTCGGATGCATCCCCTTTGCGCGGCTTGTGGCCGAGTGGCGCAAGGTGGATTTGCGCCGGCTGGGCAGCGGCAACATCGGGGCAGCCAACGCGTTCGTGGTGGCGGGCAAGGTGCCGGGCATTGTGATCCTGCTGGGCGACGCCTGCAAGGGGGCCGCGGCGGTGCTGTTGGTGCGCGCCATCATACCTAACTACGGGCCGGCCGTTGCCGCCGCCGCGGTGGGCGCGGTCATTGGGCACGACTGGCCGCTGTATCTGCACTTCAAAGGCGGGCGGGGCACGGCCACCACTATCGGCGTCATGCTGGCGGTGGATTGGCGGGTGCTCGTGCTGGGCGCTGCAGCCTACCTGGTGTTCTTCCTGGCCACGCGCTACACGGTTATCAGCTCACTCGTCGCCGTGGCGGTCATGCCCATCGCCATGGTTGTTGCGCCCTACGCGGATACAGCCGTTCACCGGGATCCGCTGCCCTATGCCTATGGCGCCGCCATCATCGCCGGCATCGGTTTCCTGCGCCACTGGGACCATGTGGAGCGCTTCCTCCAGGGCCGCGAGCCCAAAGCCGTCGACATGTTCCGCGAGATGAAAGCTCGGGGCGTCGAGGCCCTCCACCTGGACGACTGAGCGTCTTCCCACGACCGGCGCCGCCTGGTGCGTTGAGCGCTCCAGCCTAGTTCGGAGAAGCATCTGGTAGCTTGCCAGCGCTGTTTCCATGCCGGGGGCACGGCTTCTCCTTGGCCTCAGGAGAGCGACGCGGCGCCTGCCTGGTGCTCCCGGATGGCAGCCAGGAAAGCCGCTCCGTAGCGCGCCAGCTTGGCCTCGCCCACGCCTTTGATGCGCAGCATATCCAGCGCGCCGGCCGGGCGCTCGGTGGACAGCTCCAGCAGGGTGGCATCGCTGAAGACGACGTAGGGCGGCACCCCCTCGGCCGCGGCCAGCGCCCGCCGCAACTGCCGCAGCTCCTCGAACAAGTCGCGGTCGCGATGGCGCAGTTCCAGCACGGCCTGGCGTGCACCGCCGCCGCGGCCGCGCGCCGGTTGCTCCTGGATGCCCAGGCGCACCTGCCGCTGCTGGTTCGATTTCTCCTGGCACAGCTGCCGCCCCGCCGGCGTCATGACCAGGAGTGTGTACGGGTGCTCCTCCACCAGGTCCAGGAAGCCTTGCACGACCAGCTGATCGATCCAACTGCGTAGCGCGCGCTCACCCGCGGAGGCCAGCAGGCCGAACACGCTCAGCCGCTCGTGCTGATGGCGGGTGGAGGCCTCCGTAGTTTGGCCCAGCAGCACCTTCACCACGTGTCCGCTGCCAAACCGCCCGCCCAGCCGCCACACGGCGGAGATGATCTTCTGCGCCGTGATCAGGGCTTCCTGCTCCGGCAGCTCGTGCGTCTCGTTGAGGCACACGTCGCAGGCACCGCAGGCCGCGGCTGCCGTGCCCTCAGGCAAAGGCCCCACCCGCTCGACTGTGCCATCCTGCGTGCCATCCACCTGCAGCGGCGCGCCGTCGGCCTCGCCTTCCGGCGCCTCGTCTGCCGTAACCCCGGGTGCAGCGGCGCTGGGGTACATCTGGCCGAAGTGCTCGGTCAGCTGCTTGTGGCGGCACACGGGGGTAGCGGCGAAGCGCCCCATATCGCGCAGCTGAGCCTCTAACACGCGCTGCCTCTCCGGGGCCAGGGCACCATCCCGCGAGGCGAGAAAACGATGCGTCACCAGGTCAGCCCCGCTGTAGAGCAGGACGCATTCCGCCGGCAGACCATCTCGTCCCGCCCGGCCGGACTCCTGCTGGTAGTGCTCCAGCGAGCGAGGGCTGTTGGCGTGCACCACATACCGAACGTTCGAGCGATCGATGCCCATACCGAAGGCGATGGTCGCGACGATCACATCCAGCTGCTCCTGGAGGAAGGCTTCCTGCGCTCGCTGCCGCTCAGCGGGGGCCAGCCCGGCATGGTAGGCCGCGCCCCGAATGCCGTGCGCCCGGAGGTAGGCGTCCAGCTGCTCCACCTCGCGCCGCGTTTGGGCATACACAATGCCGCCTTCGCCGGCGTGCCGCCGCACCACCTGCAGCACCTGAGCCGTCATGTCGTGCCGCGGGAGCGCGCGATACACCAGGTTGGGCCGGTCCACATGGCCGGTGAGGCGCAGCGCCTGGCGCAGGCCCAGCTGCGTGGCGATGTCCTGCTGCACCCGCGGCGTCGCCGTCGCCGTAACGGCCATACGGGCCGCGTGCGGCGCTTGGTCCAGCACCGGCCGCAGCTGGCGATACTCCGGCCGAAAGTCATGCCCCCACTGGGACACGCAGTGCGCCTCGTCCACCGCAATCAGGCCCAGCGCCGCGCCCAGCCGGCCGGCCAGGTCGCCCACCACGGCGCGCTCTGGGCTCACATACAGCAGCTGTAGGCGCCCGCTGGCAGCCTCCTGCCGCACCCGCTGGCGCTCCTCATCGGACACGTGGCTGTGCAGCGCAGCCGCGGCAATGCCCAGCCGGCTGGCGGCGGCCACCTGATCCTGCATCAGGGCGATCAGCGGTGATATCACCAGCGCCATGCCGGCGCCACACAGGGGCGGCAGCTGATAGCACAAGCTCTTGCCTCCGCCGGTAGGCAGCACGAGAAGCACGTCGCGGCCGCCCAGGGCCGCGTCGATCGCTTGCCGCTGCAGCGGGCGGAACCTTGCGAAGCCCCAGTAGCGCTTCAGCACGGCCAGGCGCTGGGCCGCGGCCTCGGGCGCGGTGCTGCTCATCGAGACCATCTGCCACCATCTTGCACCATCGGCCCCTGCACCTTGCGCGGACGCCGGAGCCGAGGCCTGTTGGTCAAGGCTCGCTGCCCCTCGCGAGTACACTGGATCAGCCTGGCGCGCGTTCCCCGGCGAACGCTGCGCCCGAGCCAGATCATCCCGTGGGAGACGTGCTGTGCCGGCCCAGCCATTGCGAACCATGATTGTGGGAAGCCTGCCCAAGCCGGCCTGGCTGGCCGATCCCAACGAGCTGCGCGCGGCCTGGCGGCAGGAGGGCGAAGCCTGGCGGCAAGGGACCGAGGATGCTGTGCGGCTGGCCGTACTGGCGCAGCGCGAGGCCGGCATGGACCTGGTCACCGATGGCGAACAGCGTCGCCAGCACTACATCTCCTACTTCATTCACGGCCTGCAGGGCTTCGACTTCAACCGCATGGTGGACAAACAGACGCGCGGCGGCAAGTACACCGCCAGCGTCCCAACTGTGGTGGACAAGATCCGCTGGCCCGGCCCGGTGCAGTTGGCGGATCTTCGCGCGCTCATGGCGTACGCCAAGGGGCCGGTGAAGTTCACCTTGCCCGGTCCGATGACGATTGCCGACACCTCGTTCGCGGAGGGCGTGTATCGGGATCCAGAGACCTACGTGATGGACCTGGCCGCGGCGGTGAACCAGGAGGTGCGGGCGCTGGCGGAGCTGGGGCCGGACATCATCCAGATCGACGAGCCCGTGTTTAACGCGGAGCTGGAGAAAACGAAAGCCTACGGCATCGCGGCGCTGGACCGCGCCATCGAAGGCGTGGCTTGCACCACGGCCGTTCACGTGTGCTACGGCTACGGAACCGAGAGCGTGCTGCGCTGGAAGAGTGCCAACACCAAGTGGGACCAGTACGATTTTCTGTTGCCACTGCTGGCCCAATCGCATATCTCGCAGCTGTCGCTCGAGTTTGCCGCCTCCAAGCTGGAGCCCAAAGTGCTGGCGCTGGCCGGCGACAAGGAGATCGCCTTCGGCTGCGTGGATGTGTCGCCCGCGCCGGCTGAGGCAGCGGAGGTGGTCGCCGCTCGCATCCGTGGCGCCCTGGCCTACGTGCCGGCGGCGCGCCTGTATCCCTCCACCGATTGCGGCCTGGTGCCTCTTGGCCGCGACCTTGCCGGCGCCAAGATGCGGTCCTTGGCCCAGGCCGCCGAGATCGTTCGGCGCGAGCTGTAACGGCGCCGGGAGAACCTTCTACACCGCGGTGGCTGCCAGCTGCACCAGCAGGCGGCGATCGGGTGCGCTGCCGGCGGGTGCGGAAATCCGCGGCTCGAATACCAGGCGGCGCTCGTCTGGCCCCATGGGGACAGGTGGCTGGGCCAGCTCCCAGGCGGGGATAATGGCGCGCCTCACCAGCACCGTCCACAGCGTGCAGCTCATGGGCGTGGGGTCGGCAGCGCGATCCGGCCAGGGCACGCTGGCCGGCCACCACTCCGGCGCCGGAAAGGCCAGGCCATTCACCCAGCGCAAGCTGCCTTCGCAGCGCAGCCAGACTTCCACGCTTTGAGAGTCGCTCCGTTGCGCGCCAACTTGAGGGGATGGTGGGGCGAGAAGTTCGGCCAGAAACCTGCCGCGGCGTCCGGGGTGGGGTCCTCCAGAGCGTCGGTTGAGCTCGCCAACTGCGGCGACAGGGATCCGGCCGATGGCTTTCTGGCCGACCTCTTGGGTGGGGTATACTGACGCGGGCCGTAAGCTGTCCCGCCGAAAATCGACGCGGGCCGGCCCACACTTTTCAGGAGGTCCCACAAGAAATGCCGGTTGATCCGCTTCCCGCGTCTGATATTGATCTGAACAAATACGCCGCTGACATTGACCAGGCCATGTCCAAAGGCTCGACCGTGGTGCTGGCCACCGCGGACAAGCAGGGCCACGTGGACTTGGGCGTGAAGGGCAGCATCTTTGTGTTCGACCGCGACCACATCGCCTACTTGGAACGCACCCGCGGTACCCACCTCAAGAACGCCCAGGAGAACCCGAACGTGGCGTTCTACTATTCCAACCGCGAGGCCGCCGTGCCCAACCTGCGCCTCTTCGGTGAGGCCAAGGTGTATGAATCCGGCGAGCTGCGCGAAGAGATCCGGAACCGCACCATCGCCGTGGAGCGGGATCGCGATTCTGAGAACAAAGGCGCCGGCGTGCTGGTTCGAATCGACAAGATCTACGAGCCCCGCGGTGTGCTGATTCAGCGCAACAAGTAGTTCCTTTTGTCCGCCGGCCCAGCAGCCGGCGGTGCGAGCCCAAGACCCCGGCCGGAACCCGCGTTCCCGCCGGGGTCACTGCATTTGGCGCGGCTACTCGTAGCGCAGCGCGTCGATTGGGTCCAGCCGGCTCGCGGTGCGGGCAGGGTAGTAGCCGAAGAACACGCCCACAGCCGCGGCAAAACCGAAGGCCAGCAGGATAGCACCGGGTGACACCACCGTGGCCCAGCCCGCGAGGTGCGACACGACGCCCGCTCCTGCCACCCCGATGATGATGCCGATAATGCCGCCCGTCACGCTGAGCGCGACAGCCTCGATGAGGAACTGGCTCAGCACATCCCCGCCCCGCGCGCCAATGGCCATGCGGATGCCGATCTCGCGTGTGCGCTCAGTGACGGACACCAGCATGATGTTCATGATTCCGATGCCGCCTACCACGAGCGATACCCCGGCCACGCCTGCGAGCAGCAGCGTCAGGGTCTGGGTAATGCCTTGCGCCGTTTGGATGATGCTGTTCAGGTTCAGCACATTGAAGTCGTTCGTTGGCGTTACCAGGCGGTGCTGTTGGCGCAGCAGATCGGTGACTTCCGTCTGCACCGTGCCCATCTGCTTTGCGTCCGTCACCTGGAGCACGATCTGGTTGACGTAGGTCCGGTTGAAGAGCCGCTCTTTAGTGGTGCTGAAGGGCGCGAAAATAACGTCATCCTCATTGCCCTGGCCGCCCTTGGCAGTCAACACTCCTTCGATCGTGAACGGCACATTGTTAAGGCGGATGGTCTGGCCCACCGCGCTGCTCGGCTTGCCGCTGCCGGTGTTGCCGTTGCCGAAGAGGTTGTCCACCACCGTTTGGCCTACCACCACCATGCGCGCATTCGATTGCTCGTCCTGCGTCTGCAGCAGACTGCCGGCAGAGGCCGTCCAGTTCTCGATCTGCTGATAGATGGGGTACACGCCCTGCACCCGGGTGGACCAGTTCTGGCCGTTATACACGGCCTGTACGCTGCCGCTGATCACCGGCGATACGCCAGTCAGCCCCACGATGTTGTTGCTGATGGCGTCCGCGTCGGCCTGGGTGAGGGTGTTTTGCGATCCCGCGCCGGCCCGAAAGCCACCAAAACGCGTGCTGCCGGGGAAGACCGTGAGCAGGTTGGTGCCCAGGCCCTGCAAGCGTTGCGCCACGCTCGCGCTGGCGCCGCCACCGAGGCCGATCATGATGATCACGGCGCCGACGCCAATGATGATGCCGAGCATCGTGAGCAGTGAACGCAGCTTGTTGGCGTTGAGCGCCTCCAGCGCTGTGGCCACGCTCTGGCCAATCCCCATGCCATGGCCCTGCAGCGCGGCGGCTTCGGCCGCCTTGGGACGTGCGCCAACCAGCGTGTCGGTCGCGGCGCTCATGCCGCCACCTCGTCTTCCTCCGGTGGTGGCATCGCCGCCAGTTCGTCCGCCGCGGATCGCGGTTCCGGCAGCACGAAGTCGCGCTGCACGCGCCCATCGCGGAAGGTGACGTTGCGCCGGCAGTAGGCAGCGATGTCCGGCTCGTGGGTGACCATGAGGATGGTGATGCCGCTGGCGTTCAGCCGCTGCAGGATCGCCATCACCTCCACGCTGGTGCGGCTGTCGAGGTTACCGGTTGGCTCGTCCGCCAGGATCAGCGCTGGCTGGTTCACCAGGGCGCGGGCAATGGCCACGCGCTGCTGCTGGCCGCCCGACAGCTCATTGGGCCGGTGCGATGCCCGGTCGGTGAGGCCCACAGCCTCTAGGGCCTCGGTCGCTCGGCGCTCGCGCTCGGCACCCGAAATGCCGGCGTACACCATGGGCAGGGTCACATTGCCAAGCGCCGTCATGCGTGACAGCAGGTTGAAGCCCTGGAAGATGAAACCGATCTTGCGGTTGCGCACGGAGGCCAGCTGATCGCGCGAGAGGTCTCGCACCGGCTGGTCATCCAGGTAGTAGTCGCCGCTGGTGGGTTTGTCCAGGCAGCCGACCAGGTTCATGAAGGTGGACTTTCCGGAGCCCGATGGTCCCATCACCGCCACGAACTCCCCCGGCAGCACGGATAGGCTCACACCGCGCAGCGCGTGCACGACGTGGTCCGCGCCCAGGCGATAGTTCTTGGTGAGATTCTCGACCCGGACGGTGGGTAGCCCTTGAGTGTAGCTGCTCATCCTCGGCCACCGATGAACACCGGTCCTCCGCCGCGCGGCGGTCCGCCACGACCAGCACCCTGGGCAGCCGGTACCGCGCTGGCCTGCGGGCCGCCGCCAGTGACGATCTGCTCGCCTTGTGAAAGGCCGGATGTCACCTGTACGAAGCGGCCATCCGAGATCCCAAACTGCACGCGCGCGGGCGAAGGCTGGCCATTCTTCAGCACGTACAGCACGCCCGGTCCGCCCGGCTGCTCAAAGCGCACCGCGCCGGCACCGGCAGCACCCGCGGCGAACCGGGCGGCCCCACCCGGCCGCGCCCCGGCCTGGGCGGCTCCCGCCGCGCGAGGCGCTGCCCCAGCTGAGGCAGCCGCCGGCGCAGCCGAAGCTGAAGCATTGGCGCTGCCGCTTGCCCGTGCCTGGCCCGCCGCTGCCCCGCCTCCCGAGGTTGCCCGCTGGGCCAGCTGGCTGGCAAGCTGGGTCCTGGCGTAGGTCAGCGCCGCCACAGGCACCTCCAGCACGTTCTGGGCTTGCGCTGTGATGATGTTCACTGAGGCCGTCATGCCGGGAAGCAGGCTGGCGTTGGTTGAGTTCACCGAGCTGGTCACCGTGTAGCTGACCACATTCTGTACGTTCTGACCCAGTGGCTGGATGATGGCCACCTTGCCCGTAAAGGTGCGGCCGGGGTACGCGTCCACAGTGAAGGTGACCGGCTGCCCGACCTTAACTGTGGCGATGTCGGCCTCGTTAACCTGCGAGGTCACCTGCAGTCCACTCAGCTGGGTGATGTCGATGAAGTCGCTGGAGGTGGAGGAGGAGCTCGAGCTGGCGCCCGCTCCGCTGGCTGCACCCACGGCGGATCCGCTCGTGGCCCCGCCGGAGAGCCACTGCCCCACGGCACCATTCAGGGCTGTGACGGTGCCATCGACCGGCGAGGTGAGGGTGGCCGCGTTGAGGTTATTCTGTGCCAGCGTCACTGCCGCCTGCTGTGACGCGATCTGCGCTTTGGCGGCGTCGAGATCGGCCTGCGTCGACGGCGCTTCGGCCTTGGCCAGGTTGGCTTGGGCGGTGGTCACTCCATCCTGCGCGCTGCTCACTGAGCCCTGCGCCGTCACCAGCGAGGCCTGGTTCTTGGCCTGGTCGTTCTTGAGATTGGCGTTGGCGGTGTTGAGCGCCGATTGCGCGGAATCGACACTCGCCTGTTGCTGCGCCATCTGCTGCTGGGCCGAGGCATTGGCCTGGTCCACGGCGCTCTGTTGTGCATTCACGGTCGCGTTCGCGGCATCGCAGGCGGAGCCGGTGCCATGGCCGCAGGTTGCGTCGCGCGTGAGCTGCGCGGAGTACAGACTGTTCTTGGCCTGCGCGATCTGCTGCGTGATAACGGCCGGGAGGGCAGCCTGGGTCTTCTGCGCATCAGCCAGTGCCTGCTGCGCGTTCTGCACGGCAACCTGGTCGCTCGCCTGGCTGGCGGCGATTTGGGCTTGCGCCGTCGCGAGGTTTTTCTTGGCATTCGCCAGCGCGTTATCCGCCGCCGTTACGCCGGCTTGCGCCACGGCAATGTCCGTGGGCAGCGGGCCCTGGGCCAGCTTGTCGTAAGCGGCTTGCGCGTTGGCCACACCGGCCTTGGCCTGGTTGAGCTGTGCGGTGAGGTCGCTCGTATCCATCTGCGCCAGCACCTCTCCTACCTTCACCGCGTCGCCGACCTTCACGTCGATGGCGGTGACTTTGCCGGAGGACTTAAAGTTGAGCGGTACGGCGCTGGAGGCAGAAATGGGGCCGGTGCTGGTGACCGTGTTCACCACATTGCCCGTCTGCACCGGGGCCGTGCTGTAAGGTAGGGTGGCGCCACTGCCACTGGTGCGGTCGCGATACACGAACGCTCCGCCCGCGACCAGCGCCACAATCACTACCCCGATGACGAGCTTGCCCGAAATGGCCGGCAACCGCCGCGGGAATGGCAGCTTCTGTTCCATGAACCCTCCATTAGGTCATACGCGCGCGATTTGCTGGGCGATGTCCTGCTGCACTCTACCGGCAAGACGTAAGGGAGGTGTGAAGGTTCGATAAGAAACCTCTGAGGGGGCTCGCCCTGCGCGTCACTGCCATCAGCGTGCCACCCGAACCGAGTACGCGCAAGGCGCGCGCTGCAATGCTCGGCTGGTATATGTTTGACAGGCCCCGCCCCTCAGGGTAGGCTATCCGAGGATTCAGCGGGTCCTGGTAACGCCAGGGCGAGGAGGAAGTTCCGAAGAGAGATGGCTTACGTCATCACCGAGCCATGCGTGGGCGTGAAGGATGCCG
>DATKQD010000301.1:0-27894 GCA_035532895.1 Chloroflexota bacterium | reverse complement strand
ATCCCAATGGGAGTGGCCGAGCAGCACGTTGGCCTTCAACGGTTCACCCGCCGCCAGCAGATGGTGCCCCAGCTCACGGATGCCCGTGCCGCAGTCCAACACGAAAAGCTCGCCGCCCATGCGCACCTCAACGCAGGAGGTGTTGCCGCCGTACGTAGCGGTGGCGTGGCCGGGCACGGCAATCGATCCACGTGTGCCCCAGAACGTGATCTTCACAGCGTTTTGCCTAGGCTATAGCGCTCAGTCGCTCACGTCAAACAAGACGACGCTACACCAGGAACTTGCCACCGGACCACCGCTCCACAACAAGGCACTCCCCCCGGCGCCACCGGCTCCCCCCGGAGCCGACAACAACCTCTCAGTGCGTGAGTGTAGCGTACGGCGCACGCGTCAACCACGGTGCCAGCACCCACCTCTCCCTATGGCTCAGTTATTGCCCATCGGTGCGCAGCATGCTTTCCCTTGCCCCTGCACCTCTTCCCTGGCGCGCGACATCCCCCTCAAGACAAGAGGAGCGCCTGAGTGCAGCCTTCCCGACGGTAGCTCGCACGGGTCAGGAACTCGCGCGCCGAAATGAATTTTCCGAGCCCGCGCGGCCTGTCCGCGCTACGCCAGCGCCTGGAGCGCCGCGTCCAGACGCTGCAGTGTTTTCTCGCGGCCCAGCACCTCCATCGTTTCCGTGAGCGGGGGCGACTGTGTGGAGGCTGTCAACGCCACGCGCAGACTCATGAACACCTGGCCGGTAGCCCAGCCATTCTCCGCCAGTAGCGCGCGCAGCGCCTCCTCCAGCGGGCCCGCCCGCCAGGGCCGGAAGTCGCGCAGCAGGTCCCGGGCGGCGGCCAACCAGGGCGGTACGTCAGCCGCGACCGCCTTCTTGGGCACCAGCAGTTGTGGCTCGTAGGCGAGAACGTCCTCATAGAAGAACGCCGTGAGCGGATGGAACTCATTCAGCGTGCGCATACGCTCTCGCACCAGCGGCAGCTGAGCCAGCACATATGGTCGCTGAACCATGCGCTCGGCAAGGGCCGGGATATCCAGCGCGCGGATGTACTGGCCGTTAATGGACTGGAGCTTCTCCAGGGAGAAAACGGGGCTGGACGTGACCACGCGCTCGAACGTAAAGTGCTCCATCACGTCCGCGAAGGTAAACAGCTCCCGGCCGTCGGGCATGGACCAGCCCAGCATCGCCAGGAAGTTGATCATCGCTTCGGGCAAATAGCCTTGGCGCTCGTACCACTGCATAGAGGTGTGATGCTTACGCTTGCTGATCTTGCTCTTGTCGGCGTTACGCAGCAGGGGCATGTGGGCAAACAGCGGAGGCTCCCAGCCAAGGTACTGATACAACAGCAGGTGCTTGGGCAGGCTGGAGATCCACTCCTCGCCGCGCACCACGTGGCTGATGCGCATGTCGTGGTCATCCACTACCACGGCCAGGTGGTACGTGGGGAAGCCATCGGCCTTGAGGATTACCTGGTCGTCGCTGTCCTTGTAGGCACGTCGCAGCTCGCCCCGCACCAGGTCGTGGGCGACACTTTCCCCCTCCAGCGGCACTTTCATACGGATGACGTGTGGCTCGGATTGGCCGGGGTGCAGTCCCAGCTCGCGGCAATGCCGGTCATAGCTGGGCGGCTGTTTGTTGGCCATCTGCGCCTGGCGCAGCGCGGCTAGCCGCTCCGGCGTGCAGGTGCAGTAGTACGCCTGCCCCTGCTCCACCAGCTGGCGCGCATAGGCCGCGTAGCGGGGCAGGCGCTCACTCTGGCGGTAAGGGCCATAGGGGCCGCCCTTGTCCGGACCCTCGTCCCAGTCCAAGCCCAACCAGCGCAGCGAGTCAAGCATGCTCTGCTCGGAATCCACCTGGGCACGGGCTTGGTCCGTATCCTCGATGCGAATCACAAATTGGCCGCCGTGCCGCCGGGCAAAGGCCAGATCGAAGAGCGCCATCCACGCCGCGCCCACGTGCAAATCGCCCGTCGGCGAAGGCGCCAGGCGCAAGCGCGGCGGGTCCGCGGGCGACGTGCCTGGCATTCTCCCGATGCTACCATCCACGTTCAATGGCAAAGCTGGCGATCGTTGGCCTGGGTTACCTGGGGACGGCCCTCGGCCTGGCTAGCCGGGCCAGCCAGCTGTTCGAGATGGTCGCTGGCTATGACGCCCGCCCCGAAAACGCCCAGGCAGCGCTGGCCCACGGCGCGGTACAGGCCGTAGCGCGTGGCGCGCGAGAAGCGGTTGCGGGGGCGACCGTCACGCTGCTGGCTGTGCCCGACGACGCGCTGGCGGGCGTGCTGCGTGACCTACGCCACGCGTTCGACCCGGGCGCCGTGGTAAGCAGCACGGGCTTGTGGATGGCGCCAGCCATGGCCGCGGCGGAGGTGCTGCCAGCGAACGTGCACTTTCTCGCCGGCCGGCCCGTGATCGACCATTTCGGGCTGCCGGCCGCGGAGGCTTCGGCGCAGGCGCTGCGCGGCGCCATCTATTGCTTGGACACGGCTCCACAGGTGGAGGCAGCGGCGCTGGATACGCTGAGCGCGCTGGCCCGCGGATTGGGCGCGCAGCCCTACTTCACCACCGCCCAGGAGCACGATGGTCTGCTCAGCGCCAGCGAATTGCTGCCGCGCCTGGTGCTGGAGGGGCTGCTGCACGGATTGGCGAGTGCTCCTACCTGGCGCGAAGTGGGGCGCCTCAGCGGCCGTGGCCTGGCCGAGCTGGAGGCGGTAAATGACGAACTGCGCGCTCTCGGGCGCCGGAACATCGCAGGCAACAGCGAAAGCCTGCGGGCTGCCTTAGAGGATGCGGCCAAAGAGTTGCAGAAGCTGAGTCGCGCACTGGCGGAGGGCGAGCCCGCACTGGAGGCTTACCAGCAGCAGTGCACCGCCGCGCTGGAGGCCTGGCAGAGCACGCGCCGGCAGCTGATGGACGGCACGCTGCCACCCAATTCTGAGCTGCGGCCTCGACTGCTGGGCTCGCTCTCGCCCTTTGCCCGGCGCCCGCGCCGGCAGGAACGCCCCCGGCGCTGAGTGCATAATGGCTGGCGGCTCCGCGCGGGAGCCGGCAACATGCAGCCGGAGGGCAGAGAACCGTGGCAACTGGCGACGCGGCGCGCATACGCCGACAGCTGAATCATCCCATTCTGGATGGCGACGGGCACTGGATCGAGTCCATCCCTGTGCTGGTGGACTACCTGCGCGCGGTTGCCGGCGGCGACCTGGCGGAGGAGTATCGGCAGACACAAGGTCGGCGTGGCGCCTGGTACCAGGCCAGCTGGGAGGAGCGCCGGGCGAAGCGCCTGGGCCGGGGCAACTGGTGGATCACCACTGCCAACACGCTCGATTTCGCCAGCAGCATGCTGCCCGGCCTGCTGGCCGAACGTATGGAAGAGCTGGGCATCGACTATGGCGTCATCTACCCCACTCGCTGCCTGGCAGCCAACACTATGGCGCGCGAGGACCTTCGCCGGGCGTTGTGCCGCGCTTACAACAACATGGTGGCTGACGTGTTTGCGCCTTACAAGTACCGCCTCACCCCTGCCGCGCTTATCCCCTGCCACAGCCCTCAGGAGGCGATTGAGGAGCTGAACCATGCGCGTGGTGAGCTGGGCCTCAAGGCGGCCAGCTTCAAAGGTTCGTTGCAGCGGCCCATCCCCGCCTACGCCAGCGACCCCGGCTCGCTAGCCGGCGTGCCCTACTACGTCGATGCCCTGGGCCTCGACAATCCCTGGGATTACGACCCGCTCTGGCAGCGCTGTCTGGACCTTGGCGTCGCGGTCACGGTGCACCAGGGCAGCAACGGCTGGTTCAACCGCTTGTCGGTGAGCAATGGCGAATTCAACCGCTTGGGCCATGCCGCCGATTCGCATGCACCGCTCGCCAAGGCGCTGTTCCTGGGTGGCGTGGTGCGGCGCTTCCCAACGCTCACCTTCTCATTTCTTGAGGGTGGCGTCGCTTTTGGCGTGGAGCTCCTGTGCAACCTGGTGGGAGGCTGGGAGAAGCGGCACTTCGCCGCTATGGAGCAGCACCTCAAGCCCACCAACCTCGACACCAGTCGGCTGCGCGACCTGTTCAACCACTACGGCTACGCGGCCCTGAAGGACAAGGCCGATGAGACGCTGGCCGCCCTCCAACTCACGGACCTGGTGGAACGCGAGACGGAATCGCTCGATGACTACGCCGGCCTTGAGGTGAGCTCGAAGCGCGAGCTGGTCGAGCTCTTCACCCGCAACTTCTACTTTGGCTGCGAGGCCGATGACGCCGGCAACGCCTGGGCCTTTGATGCGCGCATGCCGGGCCGCCTGAAGGCCATGCTCGGCTCCGACGTCGGCCACTGGGACGTGACCGATTTCACCGACGTGCTGCCGGAGGTGTGGGAGATGGTGGAGCATGGCCTCATGTCCGAGCAGGACGTGCGCGAGATGACCTTCACCAATCCGCTCCGCCTGCACGCCCGCATGAATCCCGCGTTCTTCGAGGGCACTGCCGTTGAGAGCGCGGTCGCGCAGGTGATGGCCGAGGCGTAACTCCAGTGGCTCGCGAGCCATTTGGATGATGGTGGCCGCGTCACCAGCTAAGCTGAAGCACGATGGCGGAACAGTGCATCCAGCTCAGCCGTTCGGCACCTGCGCCGCTGACGCGATGCGGCGATGGCTGAAGGCACAGTTCTGATCGAAGCCGCGGGGCACGAGATCGCCATCACCAACGCCAGCAAGGTCTTCTTCTCCGAGCGTGGGGAAACCAAGCTGGATCTCGTTCGCTACTACCAGGCCGTCGAGGAGCCGCTGCTGCGGGCGATGCAGGGTCGCCCGGTTCTCCTCCAGCGCTTTCCGAACGGTGCAGGCGGACCATCGTTCTTTCAGAAACGCGTCCCTGAGTCGCGGCCGGAATGGCTGGAAACGGCAATCGTCAGTACGCCCAATGGCACTACGTCGGACGCGCTCGTCGCGGCCGATCTGGCCCACGTGATCTGGGCGGTCAACCTGGGCTGCATCGGGTTCCACGTCTGGCCTTCGCACGCGGAAGACCCCGAGCATGCGGACGAGTTGCGCATCGACCTCGACCCGTCACCGGGCGTGACCTTCGCCATGGTCCAGGAGGCGGCGGGAGAGGTGCGCCGGCTGTTTGAAGACCACGGATTACGTGCACTGCCCAAAACCACCGGCAACCGGGGCATTCACGTTTATCTCCGTCTTCAGCGTCGCTGGACGTCGTACCAGGTGCGCAGCGCGGCCGTCGCGGTGGCGCGCGAGCTGGAGCGACGCCGGCCCGAGCTCATGACCGCGGCCTGGTGGAAGGAAGAGCGCGGCCGGCGCGTGTTCATTGACTACAACCAGAACGCGCCGCACAAAACCATCTTTGGCGCCTGGTCGGTGCGCGCTCGGCCGGGCGCCCAAGTATCAACGCCGTTCGGTTGGGGCGAGCTGGACACTATCGACCCGAACGCGCTGACCATGCCCGCGGTGCCGGAGCGCCTGCGGGCCGCGGGCGACCCGTGGGCGGAGATGTCTCCCCAGTCGCTGGAGCCGCTCCTGGCCCTGCACGAGCGCGACAGCGCCGCGGGCCTGGCGGATGCGCCCTGGCCGCCGGTATATCCGAAGATGCCCGGGGAGCCACCTCGCGTGGCCCCCAGCCGAGCCCGGAAGACGCCCCAGTCGCCCCAGTCGCAATGACTGCTCAAGCCCGCCTCAGCCAGCCAGAGAGCCCATCGGGACGCGTCCGGCGGTGATTCGAGCGATGCAGGGCTTTGGGTTAAGCGTGCGCGCTGGCTGGACCAACTGGGTAAGCTCTAAAGCACTGGCGCAAACATGAGAGTGGCAATCGCGCAGGCACCCGGCCGCTGCAGTGAGTGTGACTGCCGCTTCCGTCCGGGAGAGCTGATCATCAGCCTCGCTGACCTGTGCTTCCATACGGACTGCTTTCGCACACGCGGTCTGCTGCGCCAGCTGCCGGATGACGAGTTCCAGCACCGTGAGATGGACCGCCTGCTGGCGGTAATCCAAGCCGAGGAGATTGTGCTCGGGCAGCGAACCTAAGTCGAGCCCACAAACGGCCTCAGCTCGTTCGGCTGCCCAGCAAGCCGCGCAGCCCGGCGGCGAGGGGCATGCCGGGCAGCGCGGCGAAGTCCGCGCAAGCGCGCTGCACCACCAGGCCATCAGCCAGAGCCATGAGTCGAGCAGCGCCATCAGCTACCTCGGCGGAACTGAGCTCACCGGCAGCGCACAGCTCGCTCAACAGGCCAACAACGGCGGCAATGCGCCGTTCGCGGGCCTCCGCCAGCCAGGCGTGCAGGTCCGGTGCGTCGTGCGCGCGCGACCACAACTCCAGCGCGATGCGCGCCCGCGTGGGTGACTGGGCCGCGAGCTCCTCCTGCAAGTGTAATAACGCGGCCTCAAGGCGCGCCAGAGGCGGTCCCTGGCGCTGCAGCTCGGTGAAGAACGCTTCGTCGTACACGGCCACGTATTCCGTGACCACGGCCAGGAAAAGCTGCTCCTTACTATTGAAGTAGTGGTAGATGGAGCCGGTGCTCAGCCCGGCGTCCCGGACAATGTCCGGGATGGTCGTGGCGGCAAAGCCGCCGCGGGCGAAGCAGCGAGCCGCGGCGGCCACAATCTGGACGCGGCGCGCGATGTCGTGCTCGGTGCTTGTTTTAGGCACGCTGGCGATCCCTACAATTTCAGCTGAACGCTCGGTCGTCTGTACCACGCTCTTCGCCGCGTGAGGCGATGCGTCGCGGCGCCTGGCCCACCTTCCCGGACAGTGGAGTAGGCTCGCTCCCTCCCACTGGCCGGTCCGCTTCACCCTCAGGCAAGGGTGGCGAGGCAGCCAGCCGCGGTACGCCTGCCGGGGCACGAGAGGGAGATGTCCGGACGCCAAGTGAACAGGGTCATACTGCCACGCTCTCGCCGTCCTTGCCGACGGTGTCTTCAACGAAACCTCGCATGCTGCGTACGCCCTGGCTCATCTGGGACCTGTACGTTCGCACAATGGCCTGTGTCCGCAGCACCCCAACCACATGGCGATCGTTGAGGTTGTCGACCACCGGCAGCCAGCTCACCTGGTGGTCCGCCAGGCGGCCAAGTGCCACATCGAGGGTTTCATCCCGGGCCACTGTCGCGGGCTCCGCCGCCATCACTTCCCGAGCGGCCACGCGATCGCGTTCGTCGGGCGGCAGGCGGTAGATATCCGCGAGCGAGATAACCCCCAGCAGACGGTCATCCTCGACGACCACGGCCGCGTCGCGCTCCGCGGCTTTCAGCTGCTGCTCCACCTCGGCGACCATCTGGTTCGGCTGAATACGCAGCCGCGGCTCGACCGCGGCCTGGTGTACAAACAAGCTGCTGAGAAGCGGGAACGACAGCTCCAGGCGATGGGCCGGCGAATCGGCGCGGGTAGGCAGCTGGCTCGCGTAGATGGTGTTCTCACCCACTACCCAGCTGGCGATGCCCACGGCAATCATGGCCGGGGCGAGCAGCGACAGGTTGCCGGTCATCTCACTGACCATGAGCATGACCGCCAGAGGGGCGTGGGCGATGCCGCCGAAAAGCGCCATCATGCCCACGATAACGAACGGCGCCGGACCGGGCGGCATGCCTGGCAGCACGCCAACAGTCAGGCGCCAGAAGCTGGCGCCGAGTAAGCCGCCGATAACCATGCCCGGCCCGAAGATGCCGCCGCTGCCACCGGAGCCGATAGACAGTGAGGTGGCCAGGATCTTGGCGAAGGGAATCACCAGCACGACCCACAGTGGCAAGCCCAGAACGCGCTGGTCCATGCCGACCTGCACCCAGCCGTAGCCCATGCCCAGCGCCTCGGGAATGACCAGGCCGATGATGCCGACGATCAGGCCACCGATGGCCGGCTTGACTGCTCGGGGAATGTGCAACTGGTGGAACAGGTGCGTGATGCCATAGAAGCTCTTGGAGTACAGCGTGCCCGCCAGGCCGCAGGCGATGCCCAGCAGCCCGTAATACAGCAGCTGGATCGGCTGTTGGAAACCCAGCGCCTGCTGGTTGCCGAAGATCGGCGTCCAGCCAGCCCACGCTCCAAAGATGGTGTAGCCCACGATGCTGGCCACCAGGCCCGGAATGAGCGCCTCGGGCTCGAGGTCGTCCTTATACAGGATCTCCGCCGCCAGGACGGCGCCGCCCAGCGGCGCACGGAAGATGGACCCGATGCCGGCGCCAATCCCGGTGGCCACGGCGATGCGCCGGTCGTGCGCATCCAGCTTGAGCCAGCGACCAAGCAAGGAGCCGAAGCCGGCGGAAATCTGCGCCGTCGGGCCCTCGCGCCCGCCGCTGCCGCCTGAGCCGATGGTGATTGCCGAGGCGACGAGCTTGATGAGGGGCACCCGCGGCCGGATATAGCCTTCGTCGTGGTGAAAGGCGGCAATGGCCGCGTCAGTTCCGTGGCCCTCAGCTTCGGGCGCCCAGGTGAAGACGATAAGGCCGCTGACCAGTCCACCAAGAGCCACGACAAGCGGCAACACCCACGGTCGGGCCATGTTCGTAATGCCGAGGTTTCCCTCGCCGGCCGGGGAGGGTGGGAGGTAGCCGACCAACTGCCCGAGGAACAGCTGTGTAGCGGCTTGGATGGCCCAGAAGAAAACGATGGCGCCAACTCCGGCCACAATACCGATAAGGACGGCGATGGGCAGCCATTTTCGCAGAGTCGTCGTGGTGAGCAGCCCATTGCCGCTCTGGGTCAGCCAGAGCCCGCGATAGCGCTGGAGCCAGCCCAGCCGCGAGTACGCGTTGTTCCTATTCTCCACGACTACTGGCCGGCCGGCATGCTTGCCCGTTCACCGACCTCGGGCCCCTCGCCAATTCGCTCCATTAACGTGGTGTCCTCCACCTGGCTTCGCATATTGAATGACTGTTCATTTTCTATTATAGGACAGGGGTCTCCGATGCTCGGCATGATCGCGGGGGCGGCGGCCTAGCGAGCCCGGTCCCGCTTACGAAGGGCGCAAGACGGTGGCCGGCGGAGGGACCCGGCTGCCGTGTGCCTCGAGCCAACGTAGGGCGGTGCCGGCCACAAGCGCGACGCCCGCCGGCAAAGCGCGCTCGTCCAGGTCAAAACGGGCACTGTGCTTTGGGCGCGGCGTGTCCCACGCGCGATCGGTCACGCCCAGGCGTAGCATGGCGCCAGGCACCCGCTGCAGCACGCAGGCGAAGTCTTCCCCGCCCATGAGCCGGCCACCGGGCACCAGCACATCGGGCCCCAGCAGCTCCGCGGCGGTGTCCGCCGCGAGCGACACCATGGCCGGGTCGTTCACCAGCACCGGGTAGCCGGGCTTGATGACGCACTCGGCGCTGGCGCGCATGGCGGAAGCGATGCCGGCCGAGAGCTCGGCCACGCGCCGCAGCAGCATTTCGCGGACGCTGGGACGGTAGCAGCGAATGGTGCCCCGCAGCTCGGCCGTATCAGGAATCACATTGGCCGCGCTGCCGCTGGTGAACTTGCCCACCGTGACGACCGCCGGCTGCTCCGGCGCCACCTCGCGGCTCACCAGTGTTTGCAGCGCACCCACGATTTGCGCGCCGACCACTATCGGGTCCACGGTGCGTTGCGGCCGGGCAGCATGCCCCCCCGAACCGCGTACGGTGATGGTGAACGAATCGGTCGAGGCCATGGCCGGCCCCGGCATCAGCGCGATCTGGCCGCTGAAGGCGGCGTCCACGTGCAGCGCGAAGGCAGCATCCACCGGCGGATCGTCCAGCACGCCGGCGGCAATCATGCGGACAGCGCCGGAATCCACGCCACCAACTTCCTCGGCCGGCTGGAACATGAACACGACACGGCCATCGAACATCCGGCGCCGCTCGGTCAGCAGCTCGGCCACACCGAGGAGCATGGCGGTGTGCGCATCATGCCCGCAAGCGTGCATGATGCCTGGCCGCTCCGATGCGAACGAAACGCCACTGGCCTCCTGGATGGGCAGAGCGTCCATGTCAGCCCGCAACAACACCGTGCCGCCGGAACCGCCGCCCTCCAATAGCCCTACCACGCCGCTGCCCCCTACTTCAGTGCGCACCTGAAGGCCCAACTCGCCCAAGCGCTCGGCAACCAACCCAGCGGTGCCCTGCACCTGAAAGCCAAGCTCCGGCTGCCGGTGGATGCGCCGCCGCGTGGACACCACCTGGGCCGCGATAGCGTTTGCCGCGCGCAGCACGTCGCCCCGGGCTGAAGTCACGGTCGGTGCCCCGCGCTGACCAAAGCGAGGGACCGGGCCGCTCTACCAGGGCCATGTTGGTGCGTAGCCACGGGCACCTGCCCCGAAGGTAGGACGCGCCCGCGCGGGCGGCGAGACGAGCGACCGTGCGAACTCAAGAGCGCTCTCATTGTAGGCCGTAGAGCGCCGCGGGGGTCAGGCCCGGCCTTTGCCGGGCCCAGCCCGCCGTGGGCCTGCCGAAGGCACCACATCCGCTCACTCGCCCATGGTGCAGAGTGAGGAAAAATATCGCGGCGTTTGGCTTCTGGCCCGTCAGGCAGCCAGCCCTGATCCCGGGCCCTCCCAAACGCCGGCAATGGCTGTGCCGCAGCGCGGGCAACCGTTGCCGGCAAGCGTGTTGCGCAGCACCAGGAAGCCGCGCCGCTCGATGAGCAGTTCGTCGCAATGCGGGCAATAGGTGTGCTCCCAACGGCCGGTTTGGCCTGGAAGGTTGCCCGCGTACACATAGCGCAGACCGGCTGCGCGGCCGATTTCGCAGGCGGCGGCCAGCATCTCCGCCGTGGTATCGCTGGCAGCGCGCATCTTGTAGTCGGCATGGAAGGCGGTGAGGTGCCACGGGATATCCGGCGAAAGCTGTGCCAGAAAGCGGGCGGCATCGTGCAGCTCGGCCGGAGAATCATTGAAATCCGGGATTACCAAGGTCACCACTTCGACCCAGAAGCCAAGCGCCACAAGCTGCGTCAGGGTGTCGAGAATGTTGCGCAGCATACCGCCCAGTTGGCGATAGGCACGATCGCGCATGCTCTTAAGGTCCACCTTGTAGCAATCGACCAGTGGGCGCAGGTAATCCAGCACTTCCGGTGTGGCGTTGCCGTTGGACACGAAAGCCGTGCGCAAACCGAGTGGCCGAGCAAGCCGAAAAACCTCGTGCGCCCATTCGGCGGTGATCAGCGGCTCGTTGTACGAGCTGGCGATGATCCGCGCGCCCTGTTGTGCTGCCAACTGCGCTAATTGCTCGGGCCTCACCTCGGCCGGCGCTGCGCCGGCGGCAGGGTCGCGCAAGGCCTGGGAGGTGATCCAATTCTGGCAGTAGGCGCAGTGCAGATCGCAGCCGAGCATGCCGAACGTCAGGGCCGTGGCGCCAGGCAGCACGTGAAAGAACGGCTTCTTCTCCACCGGGTCACACTGCAGTGCGCCCACATAACCGCTGGGCACCATAAGCTGGCCGTCGTGGTTGAAACGCACCTGGCAGATACCCCGTCGCGAGGGCCCAAGAAGGCAGCGATGCCCGCATGCCACGCACCGCACCCGGCCATCAGCCTCAGTTACCCACAGCTCGCCCGGCCGTGCCAACACGTCGAGCGCTTGCCCCAGGGGTCCCGCGGCCAGCTCAACCATTGGCCGGAGTGTAGCCAGCACGCTGACTCCGCGCTCCGAAGCAAGGGGCTACTCTTACATTCACCCTCATGTGCGCTGGAAGGCCCGATCCACCTGGACTGTGGATGCAGCGGCCGAGGACACCTGTCACTTGCGCTCGAGCCCGGCGGACGCGCTGCACACCGTGAAGCGGGCATTCAGCTGGGCGATCGGACGGGGTGGAGCGATCTGGCTGGCGCTAGTGGCGACCGTCACGCTGACGACGAGCGCCGCGGCCGGCGACGATTACGCCAGAGTGTCCTACTGGCGCGACGGAACACCGGCGGCGGCGTACGACATGGGCATCCGCTCGCGGCTCAGCGGAGGTAGAGTGGCCAGCCAGCCGGTGTGGCGGCTGGTGCGCGGGCGCGACGTGGCAGGGCAGCCGCTGGTGGTGCCAGGCCAGTTCAGCATTTTTGGCGTAACGCCAGCTCAAGCGAGCTATACGGATCTCTGGCGCGTGGTAGACGTGGAAGTGCCGGCCGCGTACACCGCCAACAGCGCCCGATCCGCGGCGGATTTGGTCCGCGACGGGTATCCGCAGTCGGTGACCACGCAGCTGGTCGACTGCCCCTTGGTGGATTCGGCCAACGACCGGCTGCCCGATACCGCGGCGGTGCCAAAGCAGGGTTGGGTGAGTGGCAAACCAGTTTGGTACTTCGACTTTGGCGCCGCCAGCGCCACCACCGGAACTATCTGGCAGTTCACGCAGGCCGCCCCCGGCGCGGCCCATCCCACGTCTATCCCGGGCCAGCAGCCCCTCACCGATGCTTCGCTCGCCATCTTTCGCCGCCTCGTCTGGGTCACCGTGCCAGCCAGCTTCCCAGCTGGAGCAGTTCACACCGTGGCGGAGTTGCGCAGTCTGAACTACCCGACCCACGTGACAAACTTGATCGAGAATCTGCCGGTGGACTCTTCGGCCACTGGCGCCAGTACCGACTTCTTTCCTCGAACGCACTCTGTGGCCGCGACGAACGTCGTGGTCGGGTTGTTCGCCCTGGTCTTCCTCGTGGTGGCCGGCTACATTCTCCGCGGGTCGCGGGGTTGAGGCGGTCGAGCTTCCTCACTCAGCGCAGAGACAACCACCAAGTGGCGCCAACAGGGGCGGCTCACCGCGCGCCTGCCCATCCGCGTACGGTCGGCGAGTGAGTGCGGTTGAGGGCCATTCCGCTGTTTGGCCTACGCCATCGCACTGGCGCAGCAGAGTTGCCGCGGGCGCGGATCGGCCCGCGGGCGGGGCTACATGATGTCTTTGGAAAGGGTCGCGAGGAACTCCTTGTTGGCCTGCGTTTTGGAGAGCCGCTGAAGGATGAGTTCGGTGCCTTCGTTTCCGCCAACGGCGGCGATCATGCGGCGCATGAGCCACACCTGGCGCAACGTCTGGTCGTCATACAGCAGCTCCTCGCGGCGGGTGCTGGAGCGCAGGATATCTATGGCAGGGAAGACGCGCCGGTCGGAAAGCTTGCGATCCAGGAACAGCTCCATGTTGCCCGTGCCTTTGAACTCCTCGTAGATCACCTCGTCCATGCGGCTGTTGGTGTCCACCAGGCAGGTGGCGATGATGGTCAGGCTGCCGCCATCCTCAATGTTGCGGGCGGCCCCGAAGAACCGCTTTGGCGGGAACAGGGCGCTGGGGTCTACCCCACCCGAGAGGGTCCGTCCGCTGGATGGGACATCCAGGTTGTATGCGCGGGTGAGGCGGGTGATGCTGTCCAGCAAGACCACCACGTGCCGGCCACCTTCCACCAGTCGTTTGGCGCGTTCGAGGGCCATTTGCGCCACGCGGGTGTGGTTCTCAGTCGGCTCGTCGAAGGTGGAGCTGATGACTTCGGCCTCGATTGAGCGGCGCCAGTCCGTTACCTCCTCCGGCCGTTCGCCGATGAGGCAGGCCATCATGTGCACGTCCGGATAGTTGGTGAGAATGCCGCGGGCTATGGCCTGCAGCAGCATGGTCTTGCCCGCCTTCGGTGGCGACACAATAGTGGCGCGCTGGCCCCGGCCAATGGGAGCGACGAGGTCTACCAGCCGGCTGGAGAGGTCAGCTTTGGTGGTTTCCAGCACGTACTGCTCGCGCGGAAAGATGGGCACCAGGTTCTCAAAGTGCGGCCGGCGCCTGGCCACATCCGGCTCCTGGCCGTTCACCGCCTCCACGCGCAGCAGCCCATAGTACTTCTCATTCTCTTTGGGCGGCCGAATCTGGCCCGACACCATGTCGCCCGTCCGCAGGCCAAAGCGCCGTATCTGTGACTGCGACACGTAGATGTCATCTGGTCCCGGCAGCAACCGCTCCTGCCGTAGGAAGCCGAACCCATCCTCCACGATCTCCAGCACGCCCGCGCTGAAGACGTTGCCCGGCACATCTGTGTGCCCCTGGAGGATGCGGCACACCAGCTCTTGCTTGCGCATGCGGCTGGCGCCGGCGAGGTCCAAATCACGCCCCACATCCTGCAGTTCAGTGAGGGGCTTGCTTTCGAGTTCGAGAAGCGTCACGCGTTACTCCTTATGGGGAAGAGGGAGTCATCATCGCCGAGAGGCGGTGGCTTAGGGACATTCCTGCGCCCGATCCGCGCGCCACACGCGGCCGGTTCGGGCCGCGCGCAAGGATGGGGACGGTTGCTGATTGGTTAGCATAGCACGCCAGTCAAGACACAGCTGATCCTGCCAAACCGGCTCGTCAGCTCACGGTGCGGCGACCAGGATCGCGGTGTGCGCGGGAAGCTTCGCCCGGCCACCGGTGAAGGTTGCCGGCCGGCCATCGCCGCCGTACTCGCGGGCATTACTCTGAAAGAGCACTTCGCCCTGCTCCAGCTCCAGCTCGGCCTCTGGGCCGAAGTTGGCGACCAGCAGGCGCCCGCCACCCAAGCTCACCAGAAGCAGGGAGCTTGTGGGCGCCGACGCATCCAGCTGGCCACGGTCCTGCAAGCTCAGCACCTCATCCGTCGCACGCAGGTGCAGCAGCGCTCGATATAGCGTAAGCATCCCCACGCCGGGTGCGTGCTGGGCCTCGGCGAAGTCCAGCTTGGAGCGCAGGAAGGTGGCCTCGTCCTGCGGGTCGGGCAGGTCCAACCGGGTGAAGGCTGAGTAGCCGGCAAACTCGGCCTGCCGGCCCTGAGTCACCGATTCAGCCAGCTCCGGGCCAAAGTCGCTGAAAAACTGAAACGGGCTCGACGCGGCAAACTCCTGCCCCATGAACAGCAGCGGAGTGTACGGCAGCAGCAGGAACAGCGCGCTGGCCACACGGTAGCGATCCAGGTCCACACTCTCGGACAGCCGGTCCCCCACGGCCCGGTTGCCCACCTGGTCATGGTTCTGGATGCAGTATTGGAAGCAGCGCGCTGGTTGCGATCGCGCCGGAGCGCCTCGTGGCCCCCCTCCAAAAGTGGACCACTGACCTTCATACAGAAAGCCCTGGTTAATGGTGCGGGCCAGCTCCTCCAGGGTGCCCTCGTAGTCCTGAAACCAGCCCTCCGCATCGCCCGCCAAAAAGCGTCGCAGCTCGTGATGGAAGTCGTCTGCCCACACTAGGTCAAAGCCCCAACCGCCGTTGCCGGCCGGCTCCACATAGCGATAGTCATTGGCGCTGTTCTCAGCGATGAGCACGACGGATCGGCCGGCCGGCACGCTGGACCTCGCCGCCGTGGTGAGCTCACCCAGGATATGCCGTGGCGAGGCATCGTGTATCTGCGCGGTCGCATCCAACCGCAGGCCATCCACCCGAAAGTCGCGCAGCCACTGCCTCGCGTTGTCCACCACCAGCTTGCGCGTCCATGGGCTGCCCGGCCCGTCGTAGTTGAGCGCGTCACCCCACGGCGTCCGGTACCGGTCCGTGAAGTAGTAGGCCGAGAATTGCCCCAGGTAGTTGCCCTCAGGACCCAGATGGTTGTACACGACATCGAGGATCACACCCAAACCGGCACCGTGGGCGGCGTCCACGAAGCGGGCCAGCGCCAGCGGGCCACCGTAGTTGTGGCTGACGGCGAACAGCTGCACGCCGTCATAACCCCAGCCCCAGCGGCCGGGTGCCTCAGCGAGCGGCATGAGTTCGATAGCATTCACGCCGAGCTCGCGCAGGTACTCGAGCCGCCCGATCAGCGCGTCAAGTGTGCCCGCTTCGGTCGCTGTCCCCACGTGGCACTCATAGATCGCTAATCCTTCGGGGCTGAGGCCGCGCCAGTCGCGCGTCAGCCAGTGCAACTGGTCCACATCCACAAGCTCGCTGGGCCCGTGTACACCGAGTGGCTGGAAGCGCGAATAGGGGTCCGGGAACGAAGCACCGCCATCCAGCCGGTAGCGGTAGCGTGTGCCAGCACCCACTGGCAGTCGCACGAACCAGGTGCCCGTCGCCTCGGGCTCCATGGCGAAGGGCGGCGCGCCGGAGTCCAGCAGTTCCACCTCTACCAGCCGCCGTTGGGGCGCCCACACCCGGAACTCGGCCCCGCCCTGAGTCAGGCGCGCCCCCATGGGCAGCGAGCCGATGTCGGGATGATCCAGCATGATGGCCGTGAGCAGCGCGCCCCCTCACCCCTACAGGAAGAGCTGGTCCACGATTTTCGCCCGCACATCACGCGCGGCCAGCACGCGGTAGTAGCTCTCGCGGCGAACTTCGGGTGTCGCCTGGCTGAGGGCCACCGCGCGAAAGGCGTTCAGGATCACCTGCTCCTGTTGCATGAGGCCGCGGTGGATCATGTTCACGTCCCACATGGGGCGGCGGCTGGCCCACCAGAACTGGCAGCTGTGCTCGGCGCGATCCATCAGGCTCCGGGCAATACGGGCAAAGGACCGGCTGTCTTCGCTGTCCGCGTGCTGCTGCGCCTGGCGCAGCAACTCCTGGCAGATGAGCAAGTGCTCCCATTGCAGGCGGTGCACCTCGTTATCCGGCGAGTTCCACAACGGATACGGGTTGCCCGCGTCGATATCCTCCGCGGTAGTGCTCCACGACGAAGCCTTCGGCTCAACCACCTGCCCGGTCGGGAACTTGTCAAGCAGCTGGCTGAGCGTTACCGCCTGGATCTCGCTTTCACGCTCCGCCTGAAAGTCCAGCAAGGCGCTGTGCTGGCCCGCGGCGGTTTGTCTGGTGGGCCGGCTGCCGGCCAGCGCGGCGAGCGGCTGCTCCTCAGCCAGCGCCTCGTATACCTCGGCCAGGAACACGGTTTCCCAGTCCTTGATGTGGTGCCCAAACGTCTCCGCGTCCTGCGCGGTCACCACGTAGACATCGCCATCCTCCGAGCTGCCCAGATCGCGCAGGTGCCCTATGAAGCCGGGCCCGTCGAGCGATTGGAATGAAACCTTATTGGACAGCACGTCGTCTCGGAAGAACACCGAGAGTGAGCCTTCGGAGCCGGCGACCTGGTGGATCACATCCATTGGCCACGCCACTGGGCAGGCCACGCCGCTGACCAGCACCCACTGGTACCCCTGCGCCACGATGCTGTCCACAATGTCGCTGCTGAAGCACATTTCGGGTGGGAAAAAGCCGCGAGGCTGGTAGACGTCGCCAAAGAAGTGGCGGTTTACGACATGGTTGCGCGCAATCTGGCGGCGGCGCTCGTCCTCGGAAATCAGGGGCAGAATGGGATGAAACTGGCCGGAACCCACGAACTCGACCTGGCCGCGCGCAGCCAGTTCGCCGAGGCCATCGATGACGTCCTGAAAGCCGTTCTCCCACAACATTTCGGTGAGCACGCCGTTGATGTTCACCGTGACGCAGGCATTACGGTGCCGGCGAAACACATCGATCAAGGGCCGGTAACTTTCGTCACACACGCGGCGAAGCACGTCGTGCAATTGGCCGGGAGGCTGGTAAAAGTGCAGCAGCGACGCCCAGTACATCACCTCATTGTCGCCCACCCACGGCACTGGTGAGCGCGAGCAAGATCGCGGCCAGGTATGCGGCTTGCTGATAGGCGGAGTGGTGCATCTCGGCCAGCCATGCCGGCCGTACTTCAAGAACGAACGGCTGAGATGGGCCGCTTGGGCTGGGGACGGGTGGCCGTCCTTGGATGAAGCCCAGTACGAGGGCAGGAGGGCAGTGGATGGCCACCAGTCGTTACCCCGATCGCGACTACGGCCCACCAGCGCATGAGCTGCTGGCACGGCGCCGGGCAGCGCTGCGACGACACCGGAAGGTCAGCCTGGCCTGGGCCGGCGCGGCCATTGCCATCATCCTGGGGCTGGCCACCGGTCTGCTGGTGCTCCTGGGCAGCCTGGTGCTGCTGCCGACCTCCGCGCTGGCCACCGCCGCGGCGGGCATGGTGGCTCAGGCAGCAGGCACGCTGCCAGCGCCGCACCAGTTCCCGGTAGATTCGCTGGTTTACGACCGGAGCGGCCAGCTCTTGGCGGATGTTCACGTACCGGGTACCTCGCGCCTGCCGGTGGCCCTCAAGGACGTCTCACCCGCGCTGGTGCGCGCCACGGTGGACGTTGAGGATCGCAACTTTTGGACGGAGGGCGCTATCGATCCGGTGCGTTTGGTGGCCGCGGCCTGGCACGACGTTCGCTACGGCAGCTCCCTCCAGGGAGCCAGCACTATCACCCAGCAGCTCGCCAAGGTCACCTATCTGAGCGATGCGCCCACTATTGCTCGCAAACTGCGTGAGCTGTTCGTGGCCAGCCATCTGGAGCAGTCCCTTACCAAGAACCAGATACTCCAGGCCTATCTGAACAACATTCCCTACGGCCACGGCGCGGTCGGCGTCGAAGCGGCAGCGCAGACCTACTTCAACACCACGGCCGCCAAGCTGGATGTGGCGCAATCCGCGCTCCTGGCCGGATTGCCCGATGCACCCAGCCAGCTGGACCCCATCAATCACCCCACGGATGCCAAGCAGCGGCAGCAGCTGGTGCTGGACGCGATGGTCCGCGCTGGCGATATCACCGCGGCTGAGGCGGCAAGTGCTTTCAAGGAACCCCTGCACTTCGCCTCCGGGGCGACCGATAACGTCAACTCGCAGCCAGCCTTCGTCGCCCGCGCACTGCAGCAGGCCACGGCCGGCACGAAAATCAATCCCGCCACGGCCGGACTCACGGTGATGACCACGCTGGACTCGCACCTGCAGAGCTTGGCCCAGCAGACCGTAACGGACCAAGTGCGGGGCCTGGCTAACCTGCAGGTCACCGATGGCGCGCTGGTCAGCATCGACCCCGCTACCGGCGACGTGCTGGCCTATGTCGGTGGGGCCGGGCCTGGCGCTCCCGGTTCACAGATCGATATGGCCGCGGTGCCGCGCCAACCCGGCTCATCCTTCAAGCTTTTTACCTACTCCACCGCCATCCAGGAACGCAAGGTCACCATGCTCACGCCGGTGTACGACGGTCCCTTCAGCTTGCCCACGGGCGGTGGGCCCTCCGGCAACCAGCCCTGGACCGTGCACGACTACGACCTGCGTTATCACGGCGTGCTGCCCGTGGAGATGGTCCTGGGCAACTCACTGAACATTCCAGCGGTGAAAATCGAGCTGCTCGCTGGCATCCCCAACATCGTGGAAACCGCCCGATCGATGGGCGTAACCACGCTTACCAAGCCGGATAGCAGCTATTCGCCCAGTCTTACCCTGGGCGCCTACCCGGTGCCGCTGTGGGAGATGGCCCAGGCCGCCACTGCCCTGGCCAGCGGCGGCGAGCTGCACCCGGCGCGCTTCGTCTCGTCGGTGAAGGACGCCGGAGGTCACGAGCTGCTCAAACCAGCGGCGCCCCGCCGGGTACTCGACGCCGGAACGGTCTTCATCATGAACCAGATGCTCGGCGACGATAGCAACCGAGTGATGGAGTTCGGCGCTCGTTCCGCGCTCACGCTGCCCAACCACATCGTCTCCGCCAAAACCGGCACCACGAATGACTTCAAGGACAACCTCACCATCGGCTGGACGCCACACCTGGTGACGGCGACGTGGGTGGGCAATGCGGATGATCACGCCATGCAAGGCACGACGGGTGTGACTGGCGCGGCGCCCATCTGGCACGCGTTCATGCTCGCGGCATTGCAGGGCCAGCCGGATGATTGGCCCGCCGCGCCCGCCGACGTGTTCCCTACCGAATACGGCGGCCGTCGTGGCTATCTGCTCCGAGGCAGCTCGGTGCAATACGTCCCGGAACTCGTGCGTGGCGCACCCGCGCCGAAGCCTTCGGCAAGTCCCACTCCCAGCGCGAAGGGCAGCGCCACGCCCGCCGCTAGCGCGTCCGCCAAGCCATCGCCCTCCGGCAAGAAGAACGCCCGTTCCCAACATGGCCATGGCTGAAGCCGTCTGCACAGGGATAGGCTGGGGATAGGCGGAGCCTCCGCGCCGATTACGGGGTTATGCGCCCAGCGCTCGCGCCTGCCACGGCCGAGTGGCAGGTCGCGCCGCGCCTCATGTTCAGCCGGTGCGGTGGCTGAGGGCGCAGAGCGGGCACAGGCCCGTGGCGCTGAAACGGGGCAGCTCTCGGCCGCAGCTGAGGCATACCAGGTGCCGCTGCACACGATTACGGCGCGCCCAATCCTTCACGGCATCCACGCTGACGCGGAACTCGACGGCGAGTCGCGTGATAGCGGACGAGCTGTACTTCTCTCGGAGCAGATTCAGGCAAATAGGACACAGCGAGCGGCCCAGGGGCTCCTTGCGATAAGGGAAGCTGTTGCCGCAATACGTGCACAGGCCGATGGTGACTCGGGGCATGTGTTCACGAGACCTTTGCTGCCGGCGGATGGCGTAGCCGGCTGATCTCTGTTTGTGCCTGGCCGCCTGGCGGTGGAAGTGCGGACTTGCAGTATGGCTTAGGGTGCATACGTTCCAAAGCGAGCTCGCGGTGTGCGGCTCCCTCGTCGGCAGAACGCAAATCCCGTGCCGTGGTGAAAGCCCAACGCCCCTCGCTCACCCTGGCCGTCCGCCAAGGCGATGCTCCAGCTGAGGGCGCAGGCTGTAAGCTCGGTAGAGATGAAGTACCGCCAACTCGGACGAACCAACCTGAGAGTTTCTCTGCTGGGCCTGGGCAGCGGAGGTGAAAACCGCCTTGGCCACGCCCAGAACCTGCGGCAGCAGGAGGTGCACCTTCTGGTGCGCCATGCGCTGGACTTGGGCATCAACCTCATCGATACGGCACCCGCCTACACTGGCGCCGAGGAGGCACTGGGCGAGGCGCTGCAGGGCGTTCCTCGCGAGAGCTACGTGCTGTGCACCAAGTTCAACGCACGCCGCGGCGACCCTGATGCTGGCGGGCTGCGCGCCTCACTGGAGGCCAGCCTGCGCCGGTTGCGAACCGAATACGTGGACGTGCTGTACTTCCACGGCCTATCGCCCACTACCTACTCGGATACGGTGGACCGGTTCATGGATGAGATGCGCCAGGCGCAGGCCGACGGTCTCACGCGGTTTTTGGGCATGACGGAGCTGTACGAAGTGGACCCCTCGCACGAAGCGCTGCTCCGCGCCTTGCGAGAGGACCTTTTTGACGTGCTCATGCTCGGTCATAACCTGATTTCGCCCGCGGGTTTGGTGGAGGTCCTGCCCAACGCCCAGCAGCGCAACGCGGGGGTGGTGGTGATGTGCGCCGTGCGCAGCATCATCTCCCGGCCGGACCGCTTGCGCGCGCATATTCGGGAGTGGAAGGACGCGGGCGTGCTGGCTGAGGATGCCGTGCCGGATGATGCACCGCTGGACTGGGTGCTGGGGCCAGGCTTCCCCACGCTGACCGATGCCGCCTATGCCTTCGCCGCGGAATCGCCGGCCGTCAGTTCAGTGCTCACCGGCACCACCAACCGCGAACACCTGGAGGCGAACGCCCGCTCCATACTGGGCCCTCCTCTGCCCGCGGCGGTGAGTCAGCGCTTGCGCGAGACGTTCATTCCTGCCAAGCGCAGCGTACTCCTGCACCGGATCAGCGGCTGAAGACCGAGGGCCTCAACCGCCGCGCCCGACAGGCCGCGGCGGTGGCCGGGAGCCCCGAGGCGAATCGCCTGTGCGAGAATCGGGGCGCCGCGGTCAGAGGCCGAGCCGCACCGTGGACTGCAGCGTTGTGTATCTCGGAGTTGTTGTGACCAGAAATCGCCCGTCATGAAGGCAAGCACTCGCCCGAGCGCGCCGGAAACCCGCGCATGCTGAGCCGAGCATTCATCCGCCGAAACCCAGAGGCTGTGCGCCGCGCGGTGGACCAGAAAGCCTTGACGCTGGACGTCGATGCACTCTTGGCGGCCGACGCTGATGAGCTGGCCACGCAGTCCCGCCTGGACGACCTCCAGGGCCAGCGCCAGGCGATCTCCAAGCGCTTTCAGCGCGCTTCGGCCGAGGAACGCACCGTGCTCCAAGCGCAATCGCGCGCACTGGGCGAGGAGATCGACCAGTTGCGGGAGACGCACACGGGCCTGCAGGCCAGCCTGCAGGAGCTGCTGTGGCAGGTGCCGAATCTGCCCTGGGAGGGTGCGCCGGTGGGCCCCGATGCCGGCGCCAATACGCTGGTCCGGCAGTGGGGCACACCACCCACGTTCAGCTTCACGCCGCGCGACCACGTAGAGCTGCTGGAAATGCACGGCTGGGCCGATTTTGACCGCATCGGCAAGGTTTCCGGCAGCCGAACCTATGCCCTTCGAAGCGACATGGTGCTGCTCGAATCCGCCCTGCAGCGCTTCATGTTCGACCTGCTGGTGGGCAAGGGGTTCACCCTGCTGAGCGTCCCCTCGCTCGTGCGTGAGCCGGCATTGTACGGCATGGGCCAGTTCCCCAAGGCGCGCGACGACGTTTACTACCTGCCGGCCGACGATCTGTACCTCTCCGGTACGGCCGAGGTGATCCTCACCGGGCTGCACATGGGCGAGATTCTCTCGGAAGCCGACCTGCCGCTGCGTTACGCCGGCTTCTCGGCCTGCTTTCGACGCGAATCCGGCAGCTTTGGACGCGACGTGCGTGGGCTGCTGCGCGTGCATCAGTTCTACAAGGTGGAGCAGTACGTCATGTGCCGGAACGACGCGGAGGAGTCCGCTCACTGGCACGCTCAGCTGCTGGCCGCCGCGGAGGAGGTGCTGCAGGCGCTGGAGCTGCCCTACCAGGTGGTGGAGTGCTCCACGGGCGACATGGGTCTCGGCAAGTTCCGCATGAATGATCTCGAAACCTGGCTGCCGGCCCAGCAGCGCTACTTCGAGACGCACAGCTGCTCCACCCTGCACGATTGGCAGGCGCGCCGCGCTAACCTGCGCTACCGGACGAAGGAGGGCAAAGTGGAGTTCGTCCACACCCTGAACAACACCGGCATCGCCACGCCGCGCATCATTGCGCCGCTGTTAGAGAACCACCAGCTTGAGGATGGCCGCGTGGCCGTTCCCCAGCGCCTGCAGCCCTACCTGGGCGGCCGCGAGGCCCTGAGCTGACCAAAGGAGGCTATGCCGTGGACAGTTTTCGGATGTATGCCACCGCCGACGGCGAGTCGCACTTCGCCGAGCTGGAGCTGGATTATCAGGCAACCAGCGCTACCGTCGCCCGCACCAGCCCCATCGGCGCCAGCAACGTCAGCTTCAACCGCGTGCGGCCAGGCATGGTGCTGGACTGGCACCACGCCCCGCGCCGCCAGTACGTGTTCGTGCTGGCTGGCGAGTACGAGCTGGAGGTGAGCGATGGCGCCGTCCGCCGCGTGGTGCCCGGCACTGTGTTCCTCGCCGAAGACTTGAGCGGCAAAGGGCACATCATGCGCGTGCCGGAGAACGAGGAGGTCTACATCGCCTTCGTGCCGCTGGAGGACCAGCGACCTACCAGCTGAACGAACTTGCTGTTCCGGCGAATCAGTGCTGCAACGCGGCCTGCCAGCGCTGATGCAGCTCCGCGACGTCCTCTAAAACCAGTTCGGGCAGCTCGCTGTCGGGCAGGCGGTCCACATCGCCCCGGCTCGTCTGGCCCGAAAGCACCAGCGTTGAATGCGCGCCGCCCGCGCGGGCCATGGGCATGTCGCTATCCAGCGAATCGCCCACCATCACCGCTTGCGCCGCATCAAGCCCCAGCCTGGTGAGTGCGCGGCGCAACATCTCCTGGCTGGGTTTGCCGATGCAGCGGGAGGGGCGCCCGCAGGCGTTGCTCAGGGCCGCGGCGATAGCTCCACAGCCTGGCTCCAATGTGTGCTGGATAGGATTCACGCGGTCGTGGTTCACGGCGATGAACTCCGCGCCACTGAGCAGGGCATTCAGCGCGGCTTGCAGCTTGGCATAGGTGAGGTCGTGGTCGAGCCCAACCACCAGGCAATCCGCCGGCCCGTCGTCCACCACCTCCCAGCCAGCCGCCGTTAGCTGCTCGCAGATCCAGTCGGAAGCGATGGCAGCCAGGCGGCCCTTGGGCTGGTGCCGCGCGCGGTCATCCACCAGCAGCTCCGCGGCGGTGATTACCTCGTTGGCGCTGGTGGGGACCCCCAGGGAGGTGAGCTTTTGCGCCACAACTTCGGGGCCGGAGCGCGAATTGTTGCTGAGGAAGAAGGGGCGCAGCTCCTGCTCGCGGAGAAAGGCAACCAGCTCCGCCGCTCCGTGGCACAGCTGGTTGCCCCGGTACATCACCCCATCCAGGTCGAGCAGGGCCGCCTTGAGGTCACGGAATTCCATGCCCACCCAGTATGCGGCATGGGGGCGGTATGGCCGGAGCGGGCCCTCAGTCGAACAGGAGCACGGTGCGGGCAACCTCGCCGGCCTGCATGGCCCGAAAGGCTTCGTTCACGTCGTCCAGATGGCCGCGACGCGAGACCATCTCATCCAGCAGCAGACGGCCCTGCTGGTAAAAGTCCAGGTAGCGGGGAATGTCCGTCCGAAACTGGTTCGAGCCCATGCGCGACGTTTGGACGCGGCACTCCTGCCGAATGGCCAGCCAGGGAAACTGGATGAGGGCATCGGGCGGCAATACACCCACGATAGTCGCCGTGCCACGAATGGCCAGGCTTTCGATGGCCTGGCGCACCAGCCCAGTGTTGCCCACTGCCTCGAAGGCGTGGTCCACACCCAGCCCGCCAGTGAGCGCGCGGACAGCGGCCACGGCCTCGTCTTTGGTTCCGTTCACGGTGTGCGTCGCACCCAGGCGCGTGGCCATTTCGAGCTTGGCATCGAACTGATCCACGGCGATGATCTGCCGCGCACCGCCAATACGCGCGCCCTGAATGATGGACAGCCCTACGCCGCCGCAGCCGAATACGGCCACGGTTTGCCCGGCCTGGAGACCAGAGGTTCGCAGCGCCGCGCCGACGCCGGTGAGCACGCCGCAGCCAACCAGTGCCGCGCGATCCAGCGGCAAATCTGCATCGATCTTCACCACGGAGTTCTCGTGCAGCAGCATGCGCTCGGCATAGCTGCCAATGTCCGCGAACGACCACACTCTCTCGCCATGCTGCGAGAGCCGTGGCGCCGTGGCCGCGTCGCGCGGGATGATGCCGCCGGTGCACACGTTGGGGTGCCCGGACAGGCACTGAGGGCAGGCGCCGCAGAAGCCGGAAAGGCAGGCCACCACGTGGTCACCCGGCTTGAGCGCGCTCACCTGCTCGCCCACCGCCTCCACAATGCCAGCGCCCTCGTGACCGAGCACCATGGGCCGCTCGGAGTAGCGCGAATCGCCATTCACTACGTGCAGGTCGCTGTGGCAGACCCCGGTAGCCACGGTGCGCACCAGCACCTCGCGCCCCCGCGGCCGGTCAACGTCGATCGCTTCGATGGTCAGTGGTTGGTGCTGCTCACGAAAAACTGCTGCCTGCATGCCGGAACCTCCCAAAGCTGAATGCTTCGTAAAGTGTCCCCGCCGGTTGCCGCCGATGCAACTCGTCGTGGCGTCGTGGCGACCGGCGGGGCAGGCGGTATGTCGAACTCAAGGCGGCGACGCACCCTTGGGCCGGGTCGAAGGGGGAGGGGCAGAGCGATAGTCACAAACCGCGCTCAGCCCGAAATGAAAAGCCCCGGACCGAAGCTTAAGCTCCACGCCCGGGGTCAATAAACCCCGGCATAGCCGGGGAACGAGGGCAAGTGTAGCGCACTCAGCGGTGGAGCCCAACCAGTACCATGTAGAGGAGTGGGCAACCTTTGCATTTTCGTCGATGCCGGCTACCTCTTCAAGCAGGGGTCCAGCGCCGCCCTGCATGCGAAGCTGGGCCGGCATGACCTGCTGTTCAACGCACTCGATTTCATGGTTGCCTTACGAGCCTGGCTGCGCCAGTGTTACCCCGAGGACGAGTTGCTGCGCACCTATTGGTACGACGGCGCTAAGCAAGGCGTGCCAACGCCCGATCAGCTGGATGTGGCCTCGCTGGCCTTTGTCAAGCTTCGGCTGGGCCGCATCAACTCCGCGGGCCAGCAAAAGGGTGTGGATACCCTCATGGTGCGCGACCTCATGGTGCTTTCGCAGGAGCGCTCCATTCAACGCGCGGTCGTGCTCTCCGGTGATGAGGATCTTCGCGAAGGGATCGAATATGCCCAGGACCGTGGCGTTCGCGTGGCCCTGGTGGGAATCGACGCCGGGGGCGACCGCAGCCAGTCCGTTGAGCTGGTCCGCGAGTCAGACGAAAGCCTGCTGTTGCCCGAGAGCATCCTGGACGGCATGCTGGAGCGCCGCGCGCCCCCCCGCCGGAAGGCCGGCAAGGGTCTGGTGGACCTGCCTAGCGGTGCGGATGGTGCGCTCGGCGGCGGCGGGAACACGCACGGCAGCGTCCATACCGCACCTGCGGCCAGCCCTACACCGCCGAGCGCCGCGCTTCCGGGAAGTGATCAGCCGCTGGCGCCAGCGGCCCTGGAGGGCCTAGCGACCGCGAAGCGACCCACGGCTCGCCGGTCCCGCGCGCGGCGTGCAGGGGCCGAAGAGCCGGCACCAGCGGTACCAATGGCAAACCCCCTGGCCGCGGAGGAGCCTGCGCCGTTAGCTGAGGCCGAGGAAGCTCAGCAGCCTTGGGGAGATGTCCGGCCACGGGCCGAAGATGGTTCCGCGGGCACGAGTCGATCGCGCCGCGGCACGCGCAAGAGCAAGCCGGCTCCGGCATCTACGCCCGAGGATGGGTCTCGCAGCCCGGCCCAGCCGGGGGAGGCAGAGGGTGCCGGGGAGCAGTTGGCGCGCATCGCCACAGAGTTCGCCGACGATTGGCTCAGCAAAGCGGCCGCGGCCGATCTCACGGCCATCGTTGCGAGCCGTCCACGTATTCCTCGCGGTCTCGATGCCGCCATGCTGCAGCGGGCCATGCAGACGGTAGGTGGCAGCAGCATCGGCGATGCCCCGCGCCGCGTCATGCGGGCAGCTTTCTGGGCCGCGATTGACGCGCATACCGAGAGCTGATCGAGCTGATCGCGCGCCGGCTGAAGATGAACCGCCTGCCCCGCACCGGCTGAATACTCCTCGCCCACCAAAGGCCCCGCCCCGCGCAGAAGCCAGATCATCCGCGCCGCTCGGCCGCCAAGCCATCCAGCGAGGCGGCGTCCTCGACGCTGGGCCGCCGGCGGCCATGACTCGAACCCCCTCTCGCCGCCTACTACCTGCTGCTCCTTGGAAGGTGATGCCTCCTCAGCGTTGCATGCCCGTAGGGTTGTCCGGACTGAAGCGCCCTGGCTGAGGGGCGCACTGCCGGAAAGCGGGTTAGTTGCCCGCCCGAGCGGCTCGTGCTTGCGCACCTCCTGACGAGTCACACATGGTCTGATGACGTTCGGTGCGGCGTGCACCGGGCGGAGTCAGACGCGTGCAGGAGCCTTGAGACGCCGGGCCGCGGCCTGATAGCCAGCGATCAGAATCGCCACGTCGCTGGAGTAGGCGACGATCTTCACACCGGCGGCGATCCACCGCTCGGCGTCGTCCAGGTTCTGGACCAGCATGGCCACGTCCTTTCCGTGGCGCCTGGCAGCGTCGATCAGCCGCAGGCGATGCTCATCCACCGTCTCCTTTTCGCGCGCCGTGCCGAACACTCCCAGCTCCTGTGCCAGGTCCGAAGGTCCCAGCGTTACCGCGTCGATGCCCGGGGTGGCGACGATCTCGTCCAAGTGGCTGAACGCCTCGGCCGATTCCAGCATGATGGTGACGTGCACCTGCTGGTTCAGCTCGTCCAGCTTGGCCCCACCCAGGAAGTCGTTATGCGAGCCGATGCCGGCCATGCCGCGCATGCCCTGGGGCGCGTAGTGCGCCGCTTGCGCGACTTGCCGGGCAATGTCCGGCGTATCCACCTGCGGCACGTGCAGGCACCACACTCCAACGTCCAGCAGCCGGGTGATCCATTCGCGGTTGCCCTCGGGCGGACGCACTACCAGCGGAAAGTTGAGCGCTCGCGCCAGGATAGCGAAGTCCGCCACCGTTTCAATAGATGGTGAGGAGTGCTCCATGTCCAGCCGGGCATAATCCAGCCCAGCGGTTTTCAGGAGCGTCAGGGTAG
>DATKQD010000300.1:0-8613 GCA_035532895.1 Chloroflexota bacterium | reverse complement strand
ATGTTGATGGTCACGTTGCCCGTGGCTGCGCCAAAGGCCCCAGTCGGAAATGAGAAGGCCGTGTTCCCGGCTGCCGCAACGCCGCCGCTGGACGTATTCACGGTCACCGTCTCGCTCGCGGGCGCGGTTCCCGTGATGAGCGATTCCAGCGCCGTCGGAACCACACCCGGCGTGATCGG
The DNA here is from genome assembly GCA_035532895.1 of Chloroflexota bacterium. Lineage (GTDB taxonomy): Bacteria > Chloroflexota > JAJPGV01 > JAJPGV01 > JAJPGV01 > DATKQD01. Next base: position 8,434 of record DATKQD010000300.1, on the reverse strand, counting down.
TGGTGGGGCGGGAACCGCCGACGGCGACGTTTGAGCTGCCGCTCCTGAGGTCAGCATCAGGCTTGACAGCAACGCTATCCCCGCGGCCACTGAGGCCAGCCTTCTCATAAAAACCCCTTTCATCCAACCCGAAATCGTTGCCCCAACCCAAGGGTTCGTGGCTCGCTTGCCAGCGTAGCAGGCACTCAGAAAGATGTCAACGAAACGCATCTATCGGTCACCGTCGCGGACCCCAGGGCTATTGCGGGCCGGCGGCTCCGTGTGGCAAATCGCCGGGTTGAGCAATAACCTCGATGCCCTCCAAGCGCCGGAGGTCGCGGTCAAACGAGACGACCCGGCCATGGCAACGAGCCGTCGCGAGAGCGCTGAGGTAGGCATCCGCAAAAGCGATCTGCCGGACGTCAAGAAACCAGGTCAACGCCCGGGTGACTACGGCGGCGTCGAGGACGGTGACAACTGAGGTGGAGAGGAACTGCAACAAACGACTGGCCACGACATCGCGGTCCCAGTGGTAGACCGACTGGAGGACGTACACGACTTCGGCAATGGTGAAAGGCGCGACGACAAGCTCCAGGCCGGTCTGCTCCGCGCGTTCCAGCAGGACCGCCGCACGTTGGGCAAGTTCCGGCGGCTGGTTGGTCAGCAGTCGAAGCAGGATGTTGGCGTCGACCAGCGCCTCACTGGCCACGGCGTTGGGCGATTATCTCCCGGGTTCGAGCCCCCCAAGCCTGGCTGCGTTCCTGCTCGAATGGCAGCGTCTCGGTCATGGCGAACAGCCCGCGGAAGGCGAGGATGCTCGTCCGCTTGACAGGGCGGATCTCGACCCGATCGCCCGAAAACGAGAAATCCAACGCGTCACCCGGCTTGACCTGGAGTTTTTCTCGAACGGCTCTGGGGACGGTAATCTGGCCTTTCGATGTGAGCTTTGCCAGCACCGAATCTTCCTTACCTGAGAATCTCCTTACACCGTATCACGATCGAGAGATGGGAATTGGGAATTGATAAGTAAGTGGCTCTAAAGATGGGGGAGGCAGGGGCGAGTGACTTATCCACGATCCAAACGGCTCCTCAGTGATAGTCCACGATCGCGACCTCGTGTGCATCGCCGTCGATCCATTTGAAGATCACGCGCCATTGGTCGTTCACCCGGATGGCCTGGAAGCCGCTCAGGCTGCCCCGGAGCTTCTGCAACCGATTCGACGGTGGCACCATCAGATCCTCAAGGCGAGAGGCCGCGTTGAGCGCCTCCAGCTTGCGTTTCGCCGGCCGGCGAAGCCGTGCAAGTCGCGCACTCCGGTATTCGCCACAACCACCCCAGCGGACTCCCCAAAAGTACTGCCGGCGCGAGCTGGAATGCGGACTCAGAGCTTGCGGTAGCTCACGATTTCCTCTCCCAGAGAGACGACCCGCCCAACCGGTGGGTTGGCCAGGTGAAACTGCGTATCGACCGTCTCGATGCCGTAGGGCGTGTTGAGGCCAATGGTCACCACGTCGGGCGCCGGTGAGCCCGCTGGCTTCGCCGTCACCGTCACCTGGTAGGCGGGCGTCCGGATCTCACCCGTTTCAACCTCGGTCCGGCTGGCGTGAGGCACCGTGGCGACGAAGCCAGTCGCGCTGGGGCTGACGCTCAGGTAATACCAATCGACATGCGCCATGGTCAGGCGTACATCGTGCACCGGCTTGTCAGCCAGGAAACCGAACTTGATGGTCGCCTGATTGCCGCTGAGCGTTATCTCGCGCGAAAGCTGCCAGTCCGTGCTTCGCAGTCCCTCGACGATGCGCTTGTTGCCGTAGTCGACCGACGAGGATGGCACCAGCCGAACCAGCTCGTAGCGTACGCCGTCCACAATGACGACCGAGGTGTAATCCCAGTCGCTGTAGTCCACCAGGCTGACGCCATCGGTTGTTGAGAGCAGCGGCTTCAAATCGCCGCTGGCGCGGGCGAACTGGGCCACCAGCTGGCCCGTATCGATGGTGTACTGGTTCACCGTCTCGTCGCGATACAGGCGCGCGATCTGGGCGAGCGACTGGCCGCGGCCGATGGCGTAGCCGAGCCACCCGATCAAGGCCACGCTCAGGCCCAGCAGCACCATTCGCACGGCCTTCAGCTGCGTCGGCTTGGCCCCCGGCCAGGCGTCAAACAGCATGGGCCAGAACCGGACCCAGCCTCGTGCCGGCCTCAGTGCGCCGACCTCGAACCAGGTGCACGATGCCGTACACACAGGCGCCCTGGAAGGTCACGCCGATGCCGGCCAGCGCCGGCGACAGGTACTGGTACGTTTGCGCGTAGCCCTGGTAATAGGTCCAGGCGCCGTTGGCAGAAACCAGGCCGAGCGCTTCAGCCGGCGAGACCACAAATCCCCAGAATGGCACGTTAATCAGGGCAAACACCAGGGGTGTGACCCACAGCGCCAGCACCAGCCGCTGCCGCGCCGGGCTGGCCCCTCGGGCCAGGCAGATGGCCGCCAGCGCCAGCGCCGGCAACGGGTACACCTCGTTCACCAACTTCGATCCCGCCAGGTAGGCCAGCATCAGCGCCAGGCTCATGTCCCACAAGTCGAGCTGCCGCAGCCAGGTCAACCAGAGCGTCACCAGCAGGGCGCCCGAGAGCGTGAGGTCGCCGATGCCGGCCGAGAGGGACAGGTGTACGGTGCGAAAGTCGGCCAGCGGCTGCCACCAGCCCAGGGCATTCCAGATGCTCTGCCAGGACATACTCCCGCCGGCTCGGCCGGCCTGAAAGGCGAGGGCGAACTGCACCCCATTCCACCACGGCAGGCAGACCACAGCAAACGCCACAGCACCGCCGCCCGCCGCGAACACGGCCGATCTCCAGCGTGTCCTGGAGCGCCGCATGGCCCACAGGCACACCGGCGCCAGGAACAGCAGCGGCACGAACTTCACCGCCCCGCCCAGGCCGAGGAGCATGCCCGACAGTGTCCAGCGCCCGCGCTCCGCCGCCAGCAGCCCACCCAGCAGCAGCGGCATCATGACCGGGTCGAAGGTCCACAGGCAGACCAGGAGGACGTAGGGATTGAACAGGTACCAGCGTGCCGTCGTTCGACCCGCCAGGCGCGCGAGCAGCCCAGCCGTGATGACGTCCGCCGCGATGGCCGGCACTTTCATGAGGAACGACAGCAGCGGTGGAAAGGGCGCGGCGGTGAACGTGTCGGGGATGGCGAAGTGCGGGATCATCGGGCCGGCAGCTAGCGTCCACAGCCGCGCCAGCGGCCACCACAGCATGAGCATGCCGGGCGGATAGGCCCAGTACTCGTAGTACAGCTCCCGCCCCAGCCCGGCGGCCAGGTCGCTCATCGCGCGCATGCTCTGATAGGGGTGGGCGATGGCCGTGAGAGGATTGGGGTCCGCTCCCATCTGCGCCAGCGCGTTCCACCAGGTCTGCGAGTCCCAGGTGTGCTGCAGCGGGCTCAGCAGGATGCGGAGTGCGATGGCGCCCAGCAGGGCCGACCAGCCAATGGACCCACCCAGCGCCGCGCTGCCCGCCTCCAGGAGCAACCGGAGCCGCGCAGGGGCGAGCCGCCACGCCCAGGGGTTGGGTGCCGCGACTACACTGCTGATTGGGGAGCCATCCACATGTGCATCTTCCGCGCTCCTGGCAGTAGGGCAGCGCCGGGTTCCGGGCTACACTCTCGCGGATAAGCATACTGACGAAGATCGCGCGGCCATTTCAGGCTATAGCCCATCTGTTTCAGCGTTGGGGGCGCTCCCTGGGCTCACTGCCCTTCCCAACCCTCCTGGGGCTGGCTGTGGCGATGCGGCTGTTGGTGGTTCCGCTCACGCACACGTGGGACGGCCAAACGTGGGCCAACGTCTTTGCCGAGCTGAACGGCGCCGGCAGCCTGCTGGATACGCTTCGCCGCCCCTACGAAGTGACGCGCGAGCTCAGCCTGCTCACCCAGGCGGCCGGGCACGCCAGTGACTTTTACGAGTCGTGGGCCTACCCACCGCTCATGCTGTACGTCTACTGGCCCCTGGCGCACCTGTACACCGCGTTGCACGGCGGGTTGCAGGTTATCTTTCCGGTGCAGCCGGCCTATTTCGCCTCAAGCCTGCCGGTCTCGCTCCTCACGTTGATCCATCTGCCCGACCTGCTGGCCGACATTGGCACCCTCGCCCTCATGCGCAAGCTCGGCGTCTCACCGCGGGAGCTCGCCTGGTACGCCTTCAACCCCTTGGTCCTGCTGGCCGGCGTCTGGACCTTCGACAGCGTCATGGTGTTCTTTCTGGTGGCGGCGCTGCTCCTGGCCGAACGGCGGCACTGGGGCTGGTGCGGCGTGCTGCTCGGCCTCGGCGCCGCCACCAAGTACGTGCCACTGGTGGTCCTGCCGGCCCTGGTCGCGGCGGCGCTGTGGCAGAGCGGCCGGCACGGCGCCAAGCGCCGGCTCCTGGCGGTGTTCGCCAGCCTGGCGGCCACGCTGGCCGTGCTGATCGCACCGGTCGCCGGCGGTGTCCGCTACGTTGTTCAGGCCCAGATGTCGCGCTTCGCCTCCGGCCTCACCGTCCAGCAGGCCTGGGGTACCTGGGCCGAACAGCTGCCGTTCACGGATTGGCAGCCACGCTGGCAGCTCTACGCGTCCGGCCTGCTGGGCAGCTGGCTGCTGCCGCTCGCGCTGCTTGCCGCCACCTGGCTGCTGCTGCGCCGTCCGCTGCCGCTGCGCGCCGGGTTCCTGATCATGGTCCTGGCCTTCCTGGCGGGCTCCAAGCTCGTCAACGAGCCATACGCTCTGGCGCCCATCGCCCTCCTCACCATCCAGCTGGCGCACCAGCCGTCCGCCGGCCTCCGCGGCTGCCGCACTCTGCTGTGCGTGACGGCGTTCGGCTACGCAGCCATCAATACGCCGCTGTGGGGCTTCGCCTTCTCCTTCATCCAGCAGCTCGCGTCGCCCAGCGCGACCGCCATCACCCACTGGGCCGATGCGTATCGCGTCTTCCTCAGCTACCCGGAGTCCGCCTGGCCGTACCTGGCCCTGGGCTGCGTCTTCACCGGCGCTGTCATAGCTACGATCTGGCTGGTCGCTGCCGGTGGACGCGAGGAAGGCGGCGCTCGCCCTGCCGTGGAATTGGCGTGGTAATACCATGAAAACGGTGATCGATAAGTGGCCCAGGAAACGCTGACTGTCGAGACGAGCGCCATCGTGCCCTCGCTGGTCCGCGGCGGTCTCCGCGCGCTGCCCAGCTATGCGCCGCTCGGTTGTGAAGTGCAGCTCCCGGCCTGAATGGACAGCTCAAAGCCAACCGTTGCCCGGCCATCCCTTCGCTGGCTGGCCCTGGCGGTCGGCGCCCTCACGCTGTTCTGGCTGGGCTACATCGTGGGCCGCGTGCAGAACATCGGCACAGTCGCCAGCCTGTACCGCGATGCCGATGTCGCCCGCTACACCCTCAGCCGCGGTGGCGTGACCCTGCAGTATGAGAAAGCCGGGGGCGACGGCAAGCCCTATATCCAGAACGACGCGGGCTTGAGCCTGCTCGACCTCAGCGACTGGGACACCGCCTCACGGATCACCGTGGACGGCACCAGCTTCGCCCTCGTGCGCATCTATCCCACCTCAGCCGTCGATTACGGCCGCTACCGGCTGGCCGAGACCCTGCAAGGCGACGGCTGGCAGCTGGAACGCGAAGTTACCCTGCGCGCCGATGGCAGCGTTCTCGTCCAGCACACCTTCATCGCCCGGCGCGCCATTCAGCACGTGGATCTGACGCTCGCTTACGCCCATCAATACTTCAACAACGTGAGCATCGCCAGCGGGGCTGTCACGGCCACCGCCAGTGCGCTGGCACCCGCGCAATTCGTCATCGGCGCCCACCCGCGGGACGCCTACCGCGTCACCGTGACACCGCGGGGCTCCCTCCAGCCCATGTATCGCGCCGGCGCCATCAGCCCGTTCGGCCCCAGCAGCTTCGTGGCCGAGTACACCACCACCAACCCCCAACAGGATCGGCGTACGGTTCTGGGAACCGAAGTCATCCGCGTTCAGCATGCGTAGCGTGCTGTGCCGGGGCGCCCATCTTCAGCCACGAGCTTGCACCCGGCCGTACCAAACTCGCATTGTTCCGCTCGACAAACTCGTCTACGGTAAGCCCGCTTGACCAATCAGCGTGCGTAGTGCCTCGAGCAGGTTCCCCGTGCGCCGCCAGAGAGAGTCGGGCGCGCTCACTGGTCGTTCGTGGCCGCGACATGGCCACCAGACTCACGCCAACGTGGAAGGCCCGCCAGGAGAGGCACGCCCGCTCAATCAGCCGTACCGCGCTCCACGATCCACTGCTGCGCCTGGCCGGTGATGCCCGCGATCAACTCGAAGTCCGCGTCGTAATGCAGGATAGTGAGCCCTCGGGCCTCGGCCACAGCGGCGACCACGGCGTCCACCAACGAGATGGCGCGATGTTGGCCGCGAGCGGCCAGTGCCGCCTGCAGGTCCAGCGCTCGCCGGTGGTCGGCCTCGCTGGTCGGAACGGACGCAAAGGCCAGCAGCCGTTCCATCAGGTCTTCGTGGTCCTTGCCGCTCTGAGCTGCAAATCCCAACTCGAAGACGACTGGCGCACACAGGGCGACTGCCCCCGCGGCCGCCAATGGGCCAAACGCCGCGGCCACGGGAGTTTTGGATAACCGGGCGAAAACGCTGGTATCGGCCAGGTACACCTCGCGAGCCAGCTGCTATTCTTCGCCGCCCCAGGCCTGTTCCGCGGAGCGAAAATCAAAGCGCTGCTGGTCGCCAAGGAGGGCAATGAGCTGCATGCGCCGCCGAGCCTGGAGCACTTCGCGCAGCGCGAGGTTGATGGTGTCCTTGAGGGTCGTTGTGCCCAGAAGCGCAGCGGCTTCCCTGGCGATATCTTGATCCACGTCAACAGATGTCTTGGACATGGAGTCAGTATATCTTGCCTTCGCGCCTTTGCCTGTCGCCCTTTTCGGTGACCACCGCGCAGCGCTTCGGTCGGTGCCCTCCGGGCCAGCTTGCTTCCAGATGCTGCGTCGTGTTCCAGCTGCCGGATCGTGACGAGCTCGTGAGGCCTCACGAGAGCACGGACGACGCCTGAACCCCCGGGCTCCGTCAAGACTGTCCCATCGTCAGTTTTGGCGCTGAACGTCTCCACCAAAGGTGTCGGACACGATTTCCAGCCGATGCTGTGATCCAGGTTCCGGTACGGCGAGGTTGATGGTCAGCTGGTACTGATCGTTTGGCAGCGGCGAGGAGCTCAGCCCACCAGGCAGCGCCGCCGACCCATCCCACAGCAGTTTGAGATCCGGCACAAAGTGGAAGATGCCAAAGTTTGGTTTGCGCACCAGCATGTGGATGGTCAGGCGTCCGGGCGGCGGATACAGGTCGATGGCCCCGTCGCCATTCGTCCAGCGGGGGAGGCCGCCCACCAATCCCTCGCCAGCGTAGAAGCCCTCGCCAAACGCAAACTGGCCTCGTCGCAGCACGTTGAACACGACACTGCTCTCGCGCGGTTCGCTGAGCGGCTGCCCCAACGCCAGGGCTGTCAGGGCGTACTGGCCCGGCGCAAAGCCGGACGCGTTCAGCGCGAAGCTCCAGCCGCTGGCTCCGAGCCAGGGCCCAAGCGCCGCGCGAGATCGGGGCGCGGCAGGCCCAGCCTGGCCGTGCCCACCAGGCTCGTCCGCGTCGCGTCGCCCAGATACACCTTCACCGCGCGCAACCCGGGCGGCGTGGTGGCGTTGCGGTCCGCTCCGTAGCCCAGCACCGTGCCGGCGTTGTCCGCCGGAACCTGGCTCACCGCGATCACCGGGTCGCGGGAGACTCGCTTTCGGCTGCTGGCCAAGCTTTGCCGAGCGGGATTGGATACCCGCTGGGTTCCACTACAAGCTTTCCGTGATGCTTACATCTCATCCTCCCTGTCCAGGCTTTCCTGGCGCACTCACAATCTGGTCACAGTTTGGCCGCTGGCCCGATGGGGTTGGTTGTGGAACACCCCTTGTCTGCATGGGGCCGATCTCCACCTGCCGCCGTCCGAGTACCAAGCGCAGTCTTTCCGGAATCGGGCAGCCCCGGAAGCGGCGTGGCTCCGCTGCTGCCTGCACCGCCGAGCCTCCAAATGTCACGATTCGGTCACGGATTGAGCGATGGCGCATGAACAGCCCGGGCTTGTGTGGTGTGTGGTCAGCCAGCGACCGGTCGTAGCCGCTATCGCGGTGGCGCCTGCCGGCAACGTGCCTCGCGCCTGGGACGGCAGCCCGACCAGCCGGCGCTGCTCGCGGCCTTGAGCACGCAGCTGGGTGAACGCCAGCCACTGCTTCGGCACACCATGTGCCAGTGTTCCAGCTGTGACCAGGCTGTGATGAGCTCCTCCTCCTCAGCGAGTTGCTCGCATGCTGACCTGTTCCCGCCATCCGTGATTCGGATGCTGTACTATCGGCATTGAGCAGGCCAATCACGGGGCCTACTTGAAAACTTCGGACCCT
>DATKQD010000299.1:0-3141 GCA_035532895.1 Chloroflexota bacterium | reverse complement strand
ATGGCCATCGTCATCAGTGCACCTTGCCGGGCGAGATTGGGGCCTTCGTCTCCCCAGCCTCGTAGGGGAACAGCTTGGGCGCCGTCTCGGCCGTGAAGTTGATCTTCGGCTGGCCGGCCTGCTCCGGCAGCGGCGCATCGAGCCGTTCGATGGTAGCCGCGCAGGCCTTGTACTCGGGAATCTTGACTGTCGGGTCTACGGCCGGGTTGGTCAGCTGGTTGACCGCCTGGCGATGGCCGTAGTGGAACGGGATGAACAGCGTGTCCGGCCGGATCGTCGGCGCCACCAACGCCTTCAGCTCCATCGATGCGCGAGGCGTCCTTACTCGGACTCGCTCGCCGTCCTGGATGCCCAGCCGCTCCGCCGCCCGCGGATGGATCTCCACCCACGGCTCGGGAGCCTGGCTGTTCAGGAAACCGATGCGGCGTGTCTGGTTACCGCTCAGGTAGTGGTAGACCACCCGGCCGCTGGTCAGCCGGAACGGAAAGTCGGGCGAGGGCTCCTCCGCCGGCGGCAGATATTCAATAGGAAAGAACCGCGCCCGGCCGTCAGGATGGCCGAAGCGCTCGGTGTGCAGCCGCGGCGTGCCAGGGTGGTCCTCTGACGGGCAGGGCCAGAAGACGCCCTCCTGGGCGTCGATCTTCTCCCAGGTGATGCCGTAGTAGTCGGCCACACCGCCCTTCGAGGCCAGGCGCAGCTCGTCGAAGATGTCGCGCGCAGACGTGAACGGGAAGTACTGGCCCCGTCCCATGCGGCGCGCCAGGTCGCACACGATCTCCCAGTCGCGCCGGGCCTCGCCCGGCGGCTCGGCCGCGCGGTTGATCTTGATGACGCGGCCCTCCAGGTTGGTGGTCGTGCCCTCGTCCTCGCACCACACCGTGCCCGGCAACACCACGTCGGCCAGCTCCGCCGTTTCCGACTGGAAGAAGTCGATGACCACCAGCGGCTCCAGGTTGCACAGCGCCTGCTGGACCACGCCATTCTCCGGCAGCGACACCATCAGGTTGGAGCACACCACCAGGCAGCTCTTGATGTCGCCTCTGGCCATGAGATGGATCTGCTCCAGCGCCGAGGCGCCTTCCCAGGGCAGCTCGTCCACCGGGATGCCCCACACGCCGGCCACGTACTCGCGGTCCTCGACGACGTCGATGTGCCGGTAGCCCGGTAGCTGACTGGCTTTCTGGCCGACCTCGCGCCCACCCTGACCATTGCCCTGGCCGGTGAGCGTCATCGTGCCGCCACCCGGCTTGCCGACCTGCCCGCGCGCCAGCGCCAGGTTGGTGCAGGCCAGCACGTTGTTCACACCGTGGCTGCTGTGCTCGATGCCGCGGGCGTGCATGATGAGCGACGGGTCGGCCCGGCCGTACAGCCGGGCCGCGGCCAGGATGCGCTCAGCGGGGACGCCGGAAATGCGCTCGGCCACGTCGGGCGTGAACGGCTCGGCCACCTGCCGCACTTCTTCCCAGCCGTTGGTCCGGCGCGCCACGTACTCTTCGTCGACCATGCCCTCGTGAACCAGCACCCGCAGGATGGCGTTCAGGATGGCCACGTCGGTGCCTGGCTTGACCGGCAGCCAGATGTCGGCCGTGCGAGCGGCGGGCGTCTCGCGCGGGTCCATGACGATGAGGCTGGCGCCGTTGTCGCGCGCCTGCCACAACCAGCGCATGACGATCGGGAAGCACTCGCCGACGTTCGCGCCCACCATCAGGATGGACTTTGCGAGGGGGATGTCGGGCATGGGCAGCGGGGCGCGGTCCACACCGAACGCTTTGTCGTAGCCGCCGGCGGCCGCCGACATGCACAGCCGGCCGTTGTAGTCCACGTGCCGGGTGCCGAGGCCGACGCGGGCGAACTTGCCCATGAGGTAGCACTTCTCGTTGGTCATGGACGAGCCGCTGTAGACGGCGATGGCGTCGCGGCCATGCGCGGCCTGGATGTCCTGCCAGCGGCGGGCCACGTAGTCCAGCGCCTCATCCCAGCTGACCCGCTCCAGCGGCGAGTTCTTGCCGTGCCGGCGCATCATCGGGTAGCGCAGCCGGTCCGGGTGGTCGACCTGCTGGTAGGCGACGACACCTTTGGGGCACAGGGAGCCGCGGTTGTGCGGGTAGTCGCGTGGTTCCACGCCAACCACCTTGCCGTCGCGCACTCGCAGGAACATGCCGCACTGCACCCCGCAGAAGGCGCAGTGCGTGGGCACGAACGTCTCCGGCAGGCGCGTGGCTTCCGCCCAACCGGTCGGGGGCGCGCCGGCTGACTGAAAGTCGTAGTTGAAGTCCCGGCGTCGCTCGAAGACGTCTTTGTTGACGCTCATCTACAGCACTCGCTCCAGGAACCCCAGGACACGCTCATTGAAGGCCGCCGGGTTATCCATGTTGGAGAGATGGCCAGCGGCTGGGATGACGGTGTAGTCGGCGCCGTCGCGCGCGGCCCAGATCGGCGCTTGCTGGCGGATGGCCCCGGCGCTGTCATGTTCTCCGCGCACAATGAGAAGGGGGCACGGCACGTGATAACCGGCTTCGGCGTGCAGCACCCGCAGCGTGCCCGCCATGATCTCGATGATCTCAGGCTTCGAGAGCCGCCGCACCGCGGCAGACAGATAGCGGCGCACATCCGGTCGCTTGCTCACGGCAACGGTGCCGCTCCACAGCAAACGCCGCGGCATCAGGCGCAGGAGTGCTGGCGACACGCCAAGCAGCGCCCGCTGGTAGGCCGGCAGGGGCAGCGTGTTGCAGGCGCAGTCCGCGGCAATCAGCGCTGAGACCCTGGCCGGCTCCCGGAAGACGACCTCCTGAGCGATGTTGCCGCCCATCGACTGTCCGAGCAGGGCGGCTGGCCGTCCGCCCAGGCGGTCCAGCAGCGCCAGCACGTCATCGCCCGCATCGTCGATCGAGAAGGGCCGGCTCAGCGGTCGTGACTGGCCGTGCCCGCGCACATCCATCAGCGCCAAGTGGTAGATGCGCCCGAACGCCTCCAGTTGCGGGTTGAACGTGCGGTGATCGATGCCGGCGTCATGGAGCAATACCAGTGGCCGTGCGCTTGTTGGACCACTGAGCCAGACGTGGACAGGGCAGCCAGGACGATCCAAGACCTGCTCTTCCAACGCCGGGGTTGGGCTGGCAATCATAGGAACCGCTTGCCCAT
>DATKQD010000298.1:0-6295 GCA_035532895.1 Chloroflexota bacterium | reverse complement strand
TCTCGCTGCGGCCGCACCCGTACGAATTCCACCTGTACTACGACGTGTAGCCATCCAGCACACCCCGAGTCTTCGTCATTTCCCGGAGCAGGCGGCCCGCGTCGGCGTTATCAGCAGCGCCGCGCGGTTCTCCGCGGCCATGTCGTGGCGGAACTGCTCCCAGTCCGGATGGTCCTTGCCCTCGCGCAGGCGGTATTCCTGCTCCAGCAGTGGCATGGCCTCCGGCTGCCGGATGACCTCGCAGCGGCCGTCGACATGCAGCCAGATGCCGCCGGACCATTTCTCGGTCACGACACACAGCGACACGCGCGGATCGCGAGCGAGGTTGTGGACTTTGGCAGTCACCGAGCGCGACGTCACGACAATGTGGCCGCGGCCATCCCGGCCCACGCGCACCGGCGACGTCTGCAAGCTGCCGTCCTGACGATAGGTGATCATGATCGCCCGACGGTGGGTTTGAATGAACTCATCGATCTGCGCGAGTGAGGCTTCCATGGGGCGTGCTCCTTTGTGAGTGGGCTTGGCTGGCGGCCAGCGTATCATCCCGGCATGGCGGATAAGGCAGCCCAGGTCACAGCCGAGGCGGCGAAGGCCTTTGCTCAGTACCGGCAACAGCAGAACCCAGCGGCCAAAGAAGAAACAACCTTCCTCGCCGGTTTCATGGCCGGCTACATCATGGGCTTTGCAGAAGGCCTGGAGGACGACCCGTTCGGACGCGTCGTCGGTCGCATGCTGCGCAGCCACAACGTGGCCATCGCTGTCGCCTACGAGGCGCGCACCTACACGTTGACCGTCCAGCCGTCTTAGGAATTTCTTAGCTACGCTGCTCGCTCGGCTGGCACAGAGTTTGCGCGAGTGTTGTTCCCAGGAGACTGCTCTAGAACAACATGGGATGCAACCCGGTGGACCAGGAAGGCGCTATGCGGCCGAAGGACCCCATCAAGCTGGAACAGGCGCGCGCGCGCCTTAACCGAAACCGCGCGCAATTGGGCATGGCGCGGCTGCGCAAGGCGCTGTGCGATCCGACCCGACTGCAGATCATCGAAGTGCTGGCGGGAGGCCCGATGTGCGTCAACGACGTGGCGCTGGCCGTCAATCGCGCGCCAGCTGCCACCTCGCAGCATCTGCGCGTGCTGCGCGACCTGGAGTTAGTGGCTGGAACTCGCCGCGGCACATTAGTGTACTACGGCCTGAAACCGGGCGCCGCCACGCAGCTCGAGGGTGTGATGAAGAGTTTGGCGGCGCTGCCGGCACAGAGCACCGGTTGATGACCACCGCGAAGCGACGCGCCGGTGGCGTATCATGGCACAGGTATTGCTGCGTGGACACGCAGACAAGGACGGGGAGGGACACCACGACCATAGTTCGGCTGGCCGTATTCTGGCATGACTTGCGCTCAGCAATCGCCTCGTGAAGCGTTCGACAACTGTTCTCGTGGTCGAGGACGACGCCGCGATCCGCACCATGATTGTCGAGGCCCTCAAGATGGAGGGTTACGACGCCGCTGCCGTCGGCAGCACGCCAACCGCGTTGGACCACATCCGCCGCCACCGGCCCGACCTGATCATCACCGACTACCACCTGCCGGGGGCAGACGGGATTGAGCTGCTGCGGGCGCTCCAGGCCGAAGGCTTCGCCGACATTCCAACGCTGGTCATCAGCGCTGACGTTCGCCCGCCTGACGTGCCACTCACGTCCTTCATCCCCAAGCCGTTTGAATTGGATGCCATTTTGCGCGCGGTTCGGCGCGCTTTGGGCAAGCGGAGCGACGATCCGGACCAACGCACGGAGTCCCGCGCGCCGGGCCGGCTGGGCTGGGCAAGCTGGCTTGCTTCTCCGGAGATGGCGCTGGCGTAAGCTACCATTCCCGCGATGGAGCACATCCGCCTCATCGAGCGTCCGGAGCTCCGTGAGCCTGTCTTAATCGTCGCTTTCTCTGGCTGGAATGATGCCGCCGCGTGCGCCACATCGGCGGTGCGGCTGCTGGTCGAACAATGGCACGCGCGCAAGTTCGCGGACATCGATCCGGAGGAGTTTTACGACTTCTCCGTAAACCGTCCCCGGGTGCGGCTGGACGACAAGCTGGCGCGCCGGCTGGAGTGGCCGGCCAACGAATTCTTCTACCATCGCGCCGAAGATCAGCCGCACGACTTCATGTTCTTCCTGGGTCAGGAGCCGAGCCTCAAGTGGCGCACGTTCACGTCCAGCATCACCGCCCTGGCTCGTGACCTCGGCGTGAGCTATGTGGTGCTGGCGGGGGCGTTAATCGCCGATGTGGTGCACACGCTGCCGGTCCACATGAGCGGCTCCAGCAGCGACCCAGACATGCGCGAGCGGATGACCAGCCTCAATGTCACCTTCTCCCGCTACGAGGGGCCGACCGGCGTAGTCGGCACGCTGACGGACCGCTGCGCCCAGGATGGCCTGAAGGCCATCTCGATGTGGGGTGCTGTGCCGCACTACATCCCCACCACGCCCAATCCCAAGGTCGTCGCCTCGCTCCTGCGCCACATGCGAGACCTCCTAGGCTTCGACCTGGAGGTGGGCGACCTCGAAACCGCGGCTCGCCGCTTTGAGGACCAGGTAACTGACGCGGTGAACACCAACGAGCAGCTGCGAGACTACATACGCGACCGCGAGCGCCGTGAACGCGAGGAAGAAGCTACCGAGCCCACGCGGCTGGACGACTTCCCCAGCGGCGAGACGGTCGTCCGCTCGTTGGAAGAGTTCCTGCGCCAGAACCGCCGGCCGCAGAGCGACAACTAGGCTCCCTCACCCTAACCCTCGCCCGCCGCGGCGGGCGAGGGGACCTGCTGCAAACCGAGCATGGCCGCGAGCGGGCGCGGCAATTCGCGGCTGAGAGCAGCCCCAGCCCACACCAGGGCGAATGCCACGGCATCCAACAGCATGAACGCCCGTGGAGCGCCTATATCGGTCAGCATGCGGTAGACGGCTGCCGATCGCGCCAGCACGCCGATCACCACCACCGACAAGCCGATGGCGACAGCCGCGGTACGGGGCTGCTGCACCCGGAAGGCCCGCCACCAGGCCAGAAAGGCGGCCACCGCCGCAAAGCCCAATCCGAGGGTGTTGAACAGGACAGTGGGCGCCACCCAACCACCGCGAACCAGAATGCCCTCGCCATTGCTGCCGTTCAGCGCTGCGAGCGCCGCCGCGTTCACGTCGGCGGGCAGGGTAAGCCCCAGCTGAACCGCCGACAGCGCCAGCACCAGCAGTGCGGGCCAGCGGGCAGTCTTACGGCTGACGACTAGATACAGGCTGCCGACGCCAACCCAGCCTGGGAACATCGAGGCCCCGAGTGCGTAGTACAGCCGGAACGCTGCCCCGCTGCCCGCGGTGGCGCCGGCATAGGCCACCGCCGCCAGCGCGCCGATCAGCAGCGCGCCAGCCCAAAAGAACGACTCGCGGCGCAGAGCCCACGCGCCGGCCAAGCCAATCAGCGCCGCCAACGCGCAAAGGACATAGATCACGGTTCCAAGCCTAGCCGCCTCGCCCGCGGGCCAGTGCCCTATCCTGAGCGCTCAACTGGGGTAAAGGGAGGAACAGCTTGCGTGGTCCCGCGGCTTAGTGCTGCTGGCCGAGCGCGTGAGAAACGGTGGCGTCGGTCATCTGCGCGCCGGAGGAGCCGACTTCGATGGGCGTAAGCACTGGCGGTGGAGGCGGCAGCGGCGCGGCCGCGGCCGCGGGCACCAGGCCGGCGTCCTTGGCGTCGTCGCCACCGTTGGCGATGAGCACCTGGTTGGTGGTGGCGAACTGCGTGGCCACCTTCCATTGCTGGAACACGGCCCGCTGGCAGCGGACCACGGCCAGATTGCCGTAGTCGGCATAGCCCATGGGCAGCCCGTAGTGCTCAAGCGCGTTGGGATCGGCCAGGTAGGCCGCCTTGATGGCCGGGTTGGCGTCCAGCACGGCCAGGTGCTTGGCGACAATCGCGTCCCAGGGCTGGCCGGCGTCCCCGCTCCAGTCGCCCGAGGGCGGCGTCTGCTTGAACGCCGACAACCAGGAATCACGCCCGGCGGCGGTGAGCTGGTCGAAGATATTGGCCAGGTGTGCCGTGCGGTCGAGGGGGTTCCATTGCAGGATGCCCTTTTGGAACGCCTGGTAGGTTAAGTTGTCGGGCAGCGAATAGCGCTGCGAGATGGGGTAGCCCAGGGTTGCCACGCCGCCCAGACGCTGGAACTCGCTCCACATGCTGGCCTGGTCGTCGTCGATTACCGAGTAGCCACTGCCGCCGGCGCCGGCCTGGCCATTAGCCTGGGTGTAGAAGTGGCCATTCGGGACGTCATAGTCCGGGACCGCCGGGGCGGGCTCCACAAAAGGCGCCTTGGCGCTCACCAGCAGCATGGGGTCAGGTGTCCACAGCTTGTTGGTCTCGGGATGCTCTACGGGCGGTGTGGCGAGCAGCTTAGGGTTGGCGCAGTTATCCAGGAGGACATCGAGGCCGCCGGCGTCCAGCGTGTAGGCCAGACCCTTGGAAACGTTGCCGCTGTACGACACCGGCCCGTTGTTGAGGTTGTTGGCCGGCAGGACCATGAACTGGTACCACTGCAGCGTGCCGTTCGGTCCGCGCCGCCATTGATCCTTCGAGGTGAGCTGGCCGGTCAGCGTGCTGTAGCAGAAGCCCGCCCGGCTGCGCGTGGCGTCGGTCGTGTCGCGCACGAACAGTTCGATGCCGGTCACGTTCAATTGCGGCAGAAACTGCTTGACCGTATCAGTCACGGTCTTCCAAGCCTCCGGGCTGGCCGGCAGCACCTGCAGCGTCGCCGACTCGTTGTGGATGACGAACTTGTCCGTATCCAGGTTGCCGTAATCGTCGGCAAAGGCCGGGCTCGCTAGCAGCAGCGCCGCCAGCGAGCCCGCCAGCATCCCGCGAAGAAGGCTCGGGACCATCAGTCCCAGCTTATCTCCTTATTTCGGCATCGCCGCCAGGGCGGTGTAGGCGGGGCGCGGCGTGTAGTCACCTCGCAGGTAGCCAAAGCCCCACTTTTCGTCGCTCTGGCCAACCACCGCCTGGTAGTTCAGGTTCCAGATGAACATCGTGCCCATCCAGGGGTAGTTCTGCTTGGCATAGCTGAACAGCCCCACCGTCCAGTCTGCCTGCTGCTGCTCGGTGATGCTTTGGGCGTAGGAGTACGAGGCCGGCGCCAGGGGATTGGAGTCGTAGCCGATCTCGGTCTCCCAGATGCCCTTGCCGCCGTCGCCGTTCTGGACCATCAGGTTGCGGTAGTCCTCGACCTGGCGGAAGAAAAAGCTCGGATCGGTGGAGTATCCGGGTGCTGTGTGGTTGGCGACCGTTTCCTGAGGCTGATTGCCGAAGGGCTCGTTGTGCGCACCCAGGGCATCGAAGTACTGCTTCACGACGCCGCTCTGGTAGGCGTACATCTGCTGCAGGTAGGTCAGGTCACGGAAAGCGATGTTCGGATCGTTCACGCCAGTGGGCGTGGGCGCGCCGGACACCACAATGGCGGCCGGATCGGCTGCCTTGATGGCCGGGTACACCGCCTTCAGCAGCTCGACGTAGTTGCCGGCGTTGATCTGGCCTGGGCCGACCTCGGTAGCGAAGTTCTCCTCGTTCCACACTTCATAGGCCTGGACTCGGCCCTTGAAGTGCGTGGCCATCTGGCTGAAGAAGGCAGCCGCGTCCGCCGGGTTCTTGGGGAACTTCGCGCCAGGATTGGCTGCCCATCCCGGTGCGGCAACCACGCTGAACATCACCTTCAAACCGGCCCCCTGGGCGGCGCTGACGGCCGCGTCCAGGTTGCCCCAGCCAATTGCGGTGGTTGGGGAGGGCTGCAGGCCGTCCCAGCGCACCTGCTGTTTGACCCAGCCGAAGCCGGCTGCCTTGACGGCGTTGACCGCGGGCCCAGGCGCTGTGCCGGCCAGCTCAGCCGCGAAGCCGTACTGCAAGCCCTGAGTGCCTGTCACCGGACCCGCGGGCCCGGCCGGAGCTCCGCCGGTGGGCGGAGCCGACGGCGTGGTAGCGGCCTTGGGATAGAAGTTCACCGTCTTGGCGATGTCACCGCCATTTACGGCCACAAGCTGGCCAGCTTTGATGCCGGCGGGGCCGTCGCTCAGCCATAGCTGGAACGCGGTCCGTTGCAGCCGGATGGTGTCAAACGGGCCGAAGGGCGTGATGTGCGAGGTCGGCAACCCAAAATGGTCCACATGGTATGGGTCGGCGTTGTAATAGTTCTTGAAGGCAGGGTTGGGGAAGTTAAGCCAGGCGCCGCGGATGTTCTGCAACTGCGTGAAGCCAGCCGCCGTAGCGCCGTTG
>DATKQD010000297.1:0-5186 GCA_035532895.1 Chloroflexota bacterium | reverse complement strand
GACGGGCAGATATTCCTGGAGAGCGACCTCTTCTACGCAGGGCAGCGGCCGGCCATGAACGTAGGCATCTCAGTGTCGCGCGTCGGCAGCGCCGCGCAAACCAAAGCCATGCGCCAGGTGGCTGGGCGGCTCAAGCTGGAGCTGGCGCAGTATCGCGAGCTGGCGGCGTTCGCCCAGTTCGGGTCCGACCTGGACCGCGCCACTCAGCAGCGGTTGGACCGCGGCCGCCGAATGACAGAGCTGCTCAAGCAGCCGCAGTACGCGCCGCTGTCAATGGAGAAGCAGGTCGAGATCGTCTTCTGCGGCGTGAACGGCTACCTGGACGATGTGCCGGTGGAGAAAGTGCAGGCCTTCGAGTCGGCCTTTCACCGTTACATGGATGCCAGCCACGCGGAGCTGGGCAAAGCCATCGCTACGGAGCGCGTGCTTTCACCCGAGACGGAGACCAAGCTCCGTGCCGCCATTGACGACTTCAAGAGGACTTCGACCTTTTAGATGAACCTGGGACGTTCGCATGCCTAGCCTCAGGGATATACGCCGCCAGATCCGCTCCACCAAGAATGTGGCGCAGATCACCAAGGCCATGGAAACAGTCGCGGCGTCGCGGCTGCGGCGTGCGCAAGAGCGGGTCACCGCGAGCCGGCCGTTCGTGGCGCGACTGGAGGAGGTGCTGGCGGATCTCGCCGGGGCCGCGGCGGGGGACGATGTTCCGCCGCTGCTGGCTGTGCGGCAGGTGCGCAGTTCCGCGCTGGTGCTCATGAGCCCCGCCCGAGGTCTGAAGGGTGCGCTGCCCAGCAATCTCAACCGCCAGGCCGCCCGCTTCGTGGCGGACGAAGCGCCAGCCACCGTCGAAACGATCGCCGTTGGCCGCAAAGGGCGCGACTTCCTGGCCCGGCGCGGAGTGCACATCTTGGCCGACTTCCTCAGCCTGCCGGACCGGCCGGCGGTGGCCGACGTGGCCGGCATTGCGCAGCTGGTGGTTAAGGGCTATGCCAATCAGGAGTTCGACCGCGTTTGCCTGCTGTACACCCAATTTGTGAGCATGACGAACCAGCGGCCCACGGTGAAGCAGCTGCTGCCGGTGGTCCCGCCTGAAGGCACGGAGCGACGCGCCAAGGACGTGATTTACGAGCCAAACGCGGTAGAAGTGCTCAACCAGCTGCTCCCGCGTTACGTGGAGACGCTCATCTATCAGGCGTTGCTCGAAGAGATCGCCAGCGAGCATGCCGCGCAGATGGTGGCGATGCGCAACGCCACTGACAACGCCAACGATGTCATCAACGATCTGACGGTCACCTATAACAAGGTGCGTCAGGCAACGATCACCCGAGAAATCACGGAAATCGCTTCTGGCGCCGAAGCGATGGCCAACGCCTGAAAGGAG
Organism: Chloroflexota bacterium; assembly: GCA_035532895.1. Taxonomy (GTDB): domain Bacteria; phylum Chloroflexota; class JAJPGV01; order JAJPGV01; family JAJPGV01; genus DATKQD01. Next base: position 3,802 of record DATKQD010000297.1, on the reverse strand, counting down.
GGCCAGACGAGCATGCCAACAGAGGGGAAAGTGGTCCAGGTCATTGGGCCAGTGGTGGACGTGGAGTTCCCACCGGAGCAATTGCCGGACATTTACAACGCCATCGAGATTCAGCCGGCCGCCGAAAATGGCGCAACCGCTCAGAAGATCGTGCTGGAAGTGCAACAGTTGCTTGGTAACAACTGGGTGCGCTGCGTCTCCATGTCGTCTACCGATGGGCTGCGGCGAGGCACCCCGGCTGTGGACACTGGGTCACCCATCAAGGTGCCGGTGGGCGAGGCTTCGCTGGGCCGTATCTTCAATGTGCTGGGCCAGCCGATTGACGAAAAGGGCCCGGTAGCGACCGACATCTACTATCCCATCCACCGGCCGGCTCCGTCACTTGAGGAGCAGGAAACGCAACCCCAGCTGTTCGAAACCGGCATTAAGGTGATTGACCTCATCGCCCCGATGCTCAAGGGGGGCAAAGTGGCTGTGTTCGGCGGCGCTGGAGTGGGCAAGACGGTCATCATCCAGGAGCTCATCCGCAATATCGCCGCCGAGCACGGCGGGTATTCCGTGTTCGCCGGTGTGGGCGAGCGTACCCGCGAGGGTAACGACCTCTACCACGAGATGATCGAGTCGGGGGTCATCGGCAAGACCGCCATGGTCTTCGGCCAGATGAACGAGCCACCGGGCGCGCGCCTGCGCGTGGGTCTCACCGGCGTGACCATTGCGGAGTACTTCCGCGAACAGGGCGAGGATGTCCTGCTGTTCATCGACAACATCTTTCGCTTCGTGCAGGCAGGCTCCGAGGTGTCGGCCCTGTTGGGTCGCATGCCATCGGCCGTGGGCTACCAGCCGACGCTGGCATCCGAGATGGGCGGTCTCCAGGAACGCATCACGTCGACCAAGAAGGGCTCTATCACGTCGATGCAGGCCATCTACATCCCGGCCGATGACCAAACAGATCCCGCGCCCGTCACTGCCTTCACCCACTTGGACTCCACCATTTCGTTGGAGCGGGCGTTGACTGAGCAGGGGTTGTACCCGGCAGTTGACCCGCTGGCCTCCACATCCACCATCCTTGACCCGCGCGTCGTGGGCGACGAGCATTACGAAGTGGCGCGCGGCGTGCAACAGGTGCTGCAGACGTACAAGGATTTGCAAGCCATCATCTCCATCCTGGGCGTGGAGGAACTGAGCGACGATCAGAAGCAGGTGGTGGCGCGCGCCCGGAAGATTCAGCGCTTTCTTACCCAGCCCATGTTCGTGGCGGAGCAGTTCACTGGCAGCGCCGGCAAGTACGTGGCCATCCGCGAAACCGTGCGCGGATTCAAGGAGATACTGGATGGCAAGCACGATGACCTGGATGAGCAGGACTTCTACATGGTGGGCGGCATTGAGGAAGCCCGCCAGAAGCACGAAGAAACTGCCGCGGCCGCTCGCTGAGTGCGCCGGATAGTTGTGGGAGCTTCGGTGCGTCAACTAGTTGACGGCTACGCGCCGCGTCCGTTGGGCTATCGCCCGGCAGATCGTGGCCCTTGGACCCCGGAGGTGAGCCTGTGCCGTTGAGGGTTGAGGTGGTGACGGTGGAGCGACTGGTGCTGAGTGACACGGCTGACATGGTTATCGCGCCGGGCGCCGCGGGCGTGGTGGGCATTCTGCCGCGCCACGCGCCCATGATCGCTTCACTCAACCCTGGGGAGCTGCGGCTCAAGAAGGGCACGGAGGAGGTGGCGCTGGCGGTGACCGGCGGCATCCTGCAGGTCGAGCCGGACAAGGTCATTGTGCTGGCGGACGCCGCGGAGCGTGCCGAAGAGGTGGACCAAGCGCGAGCGCAGCAGGCCGTGGAGCGCGCCCGCGCCAGCCTCGCCGAGCTGCGCGACGCGGAAGGACAGGCGGCGGCGCAAGCGGCACTGGCACGGGCACTGGCCAGGCTGCGCGTCGCCGAGGGGCATCGTCACGCACGGCATACTCCAGCCCAGAACGACTGACCTCGGCGTTCCCGTGCTGTCCGGCGGATAGCGCGGCATTGCGCATGAACGTGGCCTCGTGAGCTCGCGCCTCAAGATTGAGGGAGGAGCGCGCCTGGTGGGTGATGTCACCATCAGTGGCTCCAAGAACGCTGCCCTGCCGATCATGGCGGCGGCGCTGCTCACCAACGAGGAAATGTACCTCGAAAACGTGCCGGATATCGAGGATGTGCAGGCCATGGCGGATGTGCTCCGCGGCATAGGGGCGCGGGTCGAGATCGATCGCCACATGACGCCACCCAAGCTGGTGATTCAGGCCGACCAGGTGCATAGCTACCAAGCGCCGGCGGAGCACGTGGGCAAGCTGCGCGCATCGTTCACGGTGATGGGCCCGCTGCTGGCACGCTTCGGTGAGGCGCACTCACCCGCCCCTGGAGGCGACGTACTGGGCTATCGACCGATCGACATGCATCTCAAGGGCTTTCGCGCACTGGGTGCGGAGATCCACCAAGATGCGGGCATCTTCTCCTGCTCGGCACGCAGGCTCACTGGAGCGAAGATCCTGTTCGACTATCCCAGCGTGACCGGTACAGAGAATGCGCTTATGGCGGCGTGCCTCGCCGAAGGCCACACTACCATCAAGAACGCCGCCCCCGAACCGGAAGTCATCGACCTCATCGATTGCCTCAATTTCATGGGCGCGCACATCCAGCGTGTGGGTGTGAACCAGCTGGAGGTGGAAGGCGTGAAGCGGCTGCATGGTGGCCGCTATCGGGTGATTCCGGATCGCATCGAAGCGGGCACGCTGGCCATCGCCGCGGCCGCGACACAGGGCGACGTGACCCTGGAGCGAGTGGTGGGCGACCACCTCGAAGCCGTGGCCGAGAAGCTGCTGGAGATGGGGGTGGATGTTACCCAGCGCTGGGACAGCCTGGTGGTGCGCGCCTCGCGGGCCTGCGCCCCAACCGTGCTCACGACATTTCCTTATCCCGGCTTCCCCACGGACCTGCAGGCCACTTTTGGGACGCTGCTTACGCAGGCTGAAGGCGAGAGTCTCATCCACGAACTGCTTTACAGCGACCGGTTGCTGTATTTGAAGGAGCTGGGGAAAATGGGTGCCGACACCACCATCAATGGCCAGTTCGCCACGGTATACGGGCCCACGCGGCTGCACGGGGCAACCGTCAACGCGCTGGACATTCGCTCGGGAGCGGCGCTCATCATCGCTGGCTTGGTTGCCGACGACATCACGTACATCGACGACACTAAGCACATCGAGCGCGGCTACACTGACATCGTGAGCAAGCTCTCTCAGCTTGGCGCGCGGATCAGCGAAGTTTGACCGCGTTTGCGTGTGAGCCGCGTCCGCTCTCCGGCCATTTCCCGCGCTTGGGAATGGGTAGGCTGAGGCGGTTCGGGCATTTTCTCGGCGCGGTGAAGGAGCCTTCGTGTTCGAAAAGCAAATAGGGATTGACCTCGGCACGGCCAATGTGCTGGTGTACTTGCAAGGCAAGGGCATCGTGCTGAACGAGCCGTCCGTGGTAGCCATCTCCAACAACGAGAACCGCATCGTGGCCGTGGGCAATGAAGCCAAGATGATGCTCGGCCGCACGCCGGGCAACATCACCGTCACCCGCCCCATGCGCGATGGCGTGATCGCGGATTACGTGATCACCGAAGCTATGCTGCGCTACTTCATCGGCAAGGTGTGCGGGCGCTTCCGCTTCGTGAAGCCGGAGGTGATGATTTGCATCCCCTCGGGTGTCACCAACGTCGAGGGCCGGGCCGTGCATGACGCCGCGGTGGCCGCGGGCGCACGGTCAGCCTACCTCATTCCGGAGCCACTC
>DATKQD010000296.1:0-27200 GCA_035532895.1 Chloroflexota bacterium | reverse complement strand
GAGGGCCGACCGCGCGCGGGCGCCACCGAGGGTGCCCGAGGGCGTAGGAAGAGAGGGGATTAGCATGGCGGTAGAGCGAGCACCCGGAGGAACGAGCCTCATTGATGTGCTCGATAGGGTTCTTGACAAAGGTATCGTCATCGATGCCTGGGTCCGTATCTCGCTGGTGGGTATCGACCTCATCACGGTGGAAGCGCGGGTGGTCGTCGCGTCCATCGACACCTACTTGAAATACGCCGAAGCGGTAGGCATCACTGCGCCGGTATCCCGCCCGGCGCTGGCAGCCAGCCCCAGCGCCGACGCTGTCGCGGCCGAGAATGCTGACCTGCGCCGCCGCCTGCGCGACTTGGAAGAGAGAGGGCAACCCAGCAGCCGCTGATCCAAAGATGGGAGCGCACGTATGAGGGTGCTGAGGACACCCCCACCTGCGGGCTGTCCTGGCCCGCGGAGGCGTTGGCAAGAGCTTCACCGGCGACGGTGGCTGAGAGAAGGGTGAGGGTGGCTCCGACCATGGAGGAGACCGGTAGAGCGCTCGGTGCGCTGGCACGGCTGGCTCACCAGGGCCAGCGCGAGGCTGATGCGGGTGGCTTGTGCCGCCTGTATCTGTCTGCTATTGTGCGGGACCTGGATTACCCGGCCGGGTTTGTGGCACTCGTGAATCGGGCCCGCGGAACAGTGGAGGGCCAGGCGTCGCTGAATTTCAGCGATGAATTGGTCCAATACTTCGTCCAGTCCATCACCGATCAGTCAGCCTTGAGGATGGAGGTCACGCTGGGTGGCCGTCCTGTACGGTTCGAGGCCTCGACCGACGAGTCCGGCCTACCCTTATCGCCGCGGGCGCTGCTGCTGGATGCCGGCCTGGGAGCGGCGCTGGCGCTGCCCCTGTTCAGCGCTAGCGACGATGTCCGCTGCTGTCGCGCGCAACCGCCGGACGATTCGCGCGAAGCCTTCGGCCCAGCCTGTTTAAGTTGCTACCGTTACCCGGTTGAGGGTCTGCTCATCGTCGCGGGCCGCGCCGGCGACGTGGTGGACCTGGATCCGCTGACCTTGAGACCGTTTGCCGATCAGCTGGGCGCGGGCCTGGCCAAGCTGCAGGCTATGGATCGCATGCGTGCCTCGCTGGAGGCACTGGAGGGCGAGCGCGACTGGCTGCTGGCCGTTGTGGAGAACGTGCCAGACCCGGTCCTGCTCACGGACACGAGCAACACCATCCTGCTGGAAAATCAGAAGGCGCGCGAGCTGTTTGCCATGTCGGACGACGACAGTGAGGGCCGCAAGCAGGCGTGCAGCCTCAATAACTTCCTGCTCTCTGTCACGCTGTCCGCCTACTCGCTCGCCGATCGGCCGCAGCCGCGCGAGCTCACCCTGGTGGACCCCATCGAGGGGCGGGACTTGCTGTACGAGATCGCTTCGCACCGCGCGCGCAGTCCACGCACGGGCGAGGTGGGCGTGGTTTCAGTGCTGCGCAACGTGACCGATCTGAAGCTGGCCACCGAGGAGCTGCGTTCCAGCTTCGAGCGCGTGCAGGAGCTGGACCTCCAGGCGCGCAAGGAGCGGCAGCGGCTGAACCTGGTCATCCAGAACGTGCCCGATCCGGTGATTGTGACCGACGTCAACAACGACGTGCTGCTGATGAACGAACGCGCGGAGCGGCTGTTTTCCACCGCCGCGGGCCCGGGTGCCCTGGCGGGCACGTCCGCCAGCCGCAGGCACTACGAAGCCAACGATGCGCGCTTCACGTCGTTCCTTTCGCAGATGCGCATCGAGGCTGGCGCCACGAAAAGCGTCGAACTCGAGCTGGCTGACCCGGAGAGTGGCGAGCTGCTGAGCATGGCGGTGACCTCGGGAGAGATCGAGGATGAGCGCGGCGAAGTGAACGCCGTCATCTCCATCCTGCACGACTTGACAGAAGTGCGCGAGCTGGAGCGCCGGCAACTGCGGGACCAGCTCTTTGAAAGCGAGAAGCTCGCCGCCACCGGCCGGCTGGCCGCCTCCATTGCACATGAGATCAACAATCCGCTGGAAGCCATTAAGAACGCCCTCTACCTCCTCTCACGTACGTCTCAAGGGAACCCAGAGGATCGCCGCTTTCTCGAAATTGCCAACGCGGAAACGCAACGGGTGTCCAACATCATCCAGGAGATGCTGGGCTTCTATCGGCCCTCGCTCACGCCGGTCGGCGTCGATGTCAAGGGCCTGCTGGAGGATGTGCTGGTGCTTCTGGATAAGCAGCTGCGACAGCACGCCATCATCGTGCAGCGCGATTTCAAAGCGGCGCTGCCAGCGGTGCTGGGCCATGTGGATCAGCTCAAGCAGGTATTCCTCAATCTCATCCTGAACGGTCAGGACGCTATGCCCCGTGGCGGCGACTTGCGCATCCGCACCACTGCCGCCCGCGAAAAAGATGGCGCCGGCCAGCCGCGGCCTGTGGTTCGCGTGGCGTTCACCGACAGCGGCAGCGGCATTTCGCCCGAGCACTTGCCCCACGTTTTCGAGCCGTTCTTTTCGACCAAGGGCGGCAAAGGCACTGGCCTCGGGCTGTGGGTCAGCCTGGGCATTGTGCAGGCGCACAGCGGCGACATCGCCGTCAAGAGCAAAACCGGCCAGGGCACCACCTTTGTGGTGACTTTGCCCGCGGCAGCGCAGGCCTGATGGGGCGGAATGTTACTCGGCTCCTGCTGGTGGATGATGATGCGGGGGTGCTGCTCACACTGGAGGAAGTCCTCAAACTCGAGGGCTTTCGTGTCACCACCGTTTCCACCGGAGAGGACGCACTGGCGGCCATTGCCCGGGAGGCCCCCTTCGATGTGATCCTCACTGACCTGCGCATCCAGAGCACGGATGGCGTCACCGTGCTCTCCGCGGCCCACGAGCGCGACCCCAGCACCGTGTGCATCGTGCTCACCGGGTTCGCCTCTATGGAGTCCGCCATTCAGGCACTCCGGCATGGGGCCTCGAACTATTTGCTCAAGCCCTGCAACCTGGACGAGCTGAAGCTCACCATACGCCGGGGCCTCGAGCGCAAGCGGCTGTCCGAGGCGCTGCACGACCGGGTACTCGATCTGGAGGCGGCCAACGAAACCATTCGCGCGTTCTCCGGCCAGCTGGAGGAGCGCGTACGCGCCGCGACGGCCGAGCTGGCTGGGCGTGTGCAGGAGGCTCAGGAATCACGCCGCACCCTTTCGGCCATCATCGACAGCATGAGCGACGGGTTGCTGGTGTACGACGACCGTGGCCGGGTGGTGCTGAGCAACGCGTACGTCCGTGCGCTGTTCCAAATGCCAGAGGGCTTCCGCGGGCAGACGGTGAAGCAGGTGATGGATGTCACCGGCGAGCCGCCGCTCGAAATCTCGCAACCGGACATCGACAACGTCACCCACCGTGATATCCGCGCGGCTGAGTTCTCCACCCCCGGCGCCTCCCCGCGTGACGTGCGGCGTGTCGTCTCCCGAGTGGCAGCTGAGGATGGCACGGAGATCGGTCTGGTGGTGGTGTACCAGGACATCACTGAGCGGCGCGAGGTGGAGAAGCTCAAGGATGATTTCCTCTCAATCGCTTCGCATGAGTTGAAAACGCCCCTCACATCCATCCTCGGCTACACGCAACTGCTGCTGCGGCGCAGCGCTTCGGATATGGCACCCTCCGGCGGCGACTTCCTCAGGGTCATCGAAGCGCAGAGCCAGCGCATGAAGCGGCTGGTGGATGACCTGTTGGACGTGTCGCGCATCGAGCGGCGCTCGCTCAACGTGTCGCGCGTGCCGGTGGATGTGGTGGCGCTGGCGGAAGAGGTGGTCCGTGGCATGAAGCCCACCAACCCCAGCCACGCCTTTGTGGTGAGCGTGCCCAGTGCGCCGCTGCTGGTATTGGGCGATCCCGACCGGTTGCAGCAGGTGATCGCGAATTTGCTCAGCAATGCCGTGAAGTACTCGCCCGATGGGGGTGAGGTGCGCGTGGCGGTACACAACGAGGGCAATGACGCCGCGGTAGAAGTGCGCGACGAGGGCATTGGCATCCCGGCGGACCAGCTGCCGCACATCTTCAGCCGCTTCTTTCAGGCCGCTCCGTCCGTGCGATCGCGGCGCTTTGGTGGCATGGGCCTGGGGCTCTACATTTCCAAGGGCATCATCGATGAGCTTGGCGGCCAGCTCGAGGCCGAGAGCACGGTTGGCCTGGGCAGTTGCTTCCGCTTTACCCTGCCCCGCTACAGCATCTCGGCTCCGTAGCCCGCACCACCGTCAACCCCCGGCTTCGTCAAACCTACCTGCCGAAGGCCGCGGCACCCCCGGCCAGGCATAGGCTGCGCACAGGCAACGACCGCGTTGCTACTCTATGGCCATGGGGAAGCAGCCGCGCCGCGCCGAGTTGAGCGGGTTGGCACTGCGGCAAGCATTTTTCCTCACCACCGCGATTCTGATCGTCGAAGCGGCCGCCGGTATGCTGGCGCACTCACTGGCCCTGCTGGCCGACGCCGGGCACATCCTCACGGATGTTGTTGCGCTGGGTTTAGCCTGGTTCGCCCTCGAGCAGGCGAAGCGCCCACCGGATCTCCGCCGCACCTATGGCTATCATCGCGTTGGCATTCTCACGGCTTTGGCCAACGGCGCTACGCTGATCGTCATTGTTATCGCGGTGGCCTTCGAAGCCGCGCGGCGCCTGTCGCACCCGGAGCCGGTCCAGGGCGCCCTGGTCATCGGCTCGGCGCTGGTGGCCATCGCGGTGAATGCCGTGATCGCCTTCCGGCTGAAGGCAGTCAGCGAGGGGAGCCTCAATGTGCGTGCCGCCCTGCTGCACGTCATGGGCGATCTGGCCGCCTCGGGGGGCGTCGTTGTTTCGGGCATCGTCATCCTGGCGAGCGGCTGGTACCTGGTCGATCCCATTATCTCCTTGGCCATCGCAGCCATCATCGCCTGGGGCGCCGTGCGGATCGTGCTGGACACCGGCAACATCCTGCTCGAAGGCGTACCGGGTGGCGTGGATCTGGCTGCCATCCGTACGAGCATAGGCGGCACGCAAGGCGTCGACTCCGTACACGACCTGCATGTGTGGGCCCTTTCACCGGAGCATTTGGCTTTGAGCTGTCACGTGGTCGTTTCCGAAGAGCGTCTCTCGGAAGGCGAGCACCTCGTCCGGCGGCTGGAGCGGGCCTTGTGCGCGGACTTTGAGATCGGGCACACGACAATTCAGGTCGAGGCCTGCCATCAGTGTGAGGCGCCGGACGATCGCGGCGCCGAAGCCCACAATCACCTGCACGACGATGTGGTTCGGGAGGCCATCCATGGCCGCTAACCGCGCGGGTTGACGGCTTGAGTAAGGGTCATTTCACGCTCTCCCGCCGAATGACGAGATCCGCGTGAGGTCAGTGAGCGCTATCTGACACCGCCCGCCTAGCCCTAATGGCCCAACGACCGTGAACCGTGGCCCCGGCTGCACTTACATGGTGAGGTGCGGGGTTCGTGGCTGCTGGCTGGGGTACTCTGCGCGCTTCTGACAATGGTCATCGTCACGCCCGCCGCGGCCGTGAACATTCCCGCCGGTGGGCGCATTGGACAGTTGCCCGGCTGGCCCCGTATTGAGGCACAGGCCACCCAGTCGCGGCAAATACGTCCCGGGTTGGTTCTCAGCTCAGTCCAGCTGCTCACCACCAGCGGCCTGCTGCGCGTACACCAGCTGACGGTCGACCTAACGGCGCCGGGTATCAGTGTCGGCAGTGTGCTCGCACATGACTCCGTCGTGAGCACTGGCGAGACCGTGAGCTCCATGGCTAACCGAACCGGTGCCCTGGCTGGAATCAACGCGGATTACTTCGCCATCCATGCCTCTGGCGTGCCCTTTAATCTCACCGTGCAGAACGGCAACCTCATCCGCAGCGGCAACCAGTGGGCCGTTTTCGCCATGACAAATGCCAGCCAGCCAGAGATAGGCAAGTTCAGCTGGCATGGTTCGGTGCAGGTGGAGGGCGCCAGCTCGAACCTGGTGTTCCCGCTGGCGGCCGTCAACCTGCCGCTGATGGATCAGGCTGTCGTGGCCATTAACCAGTCCATGGGGTCGGTGCTGGGCGCGCACAACGCCACCGTGAGCCACCTCGCACCGGTGAGCTCTGGAGATGGCTCAAGCGATGCGTATCGGGTGACGGCAGTACAAGCGCATCAGGCCAGCGTGCCTCCAGTCCGTGGCTCGGGGCTGCTGCTGGCTGGTGAGGGCGTAGCCGCCACGTGGCTGGCGCAATATGCGCCGGTTGGCTCCCTGGTTCGGGTGGACTACACGTCGCACCCGTCGTGGCAGCACCTGAAAACGGCGGTAGGGGGTGGGCCGATCCTGGTTCGTAATGGTCTGCCTTATCGCGATCCCCAGGCCCCAGCGGCATTCGAGACGTACCGGCCGTATCCGGTTTCTGGCGCCGGCATCTCGCGGGACGGCCGGCTGCTTACGCTGGTCACGGTGGATGGGCACGAGGGCTGGCCGTATCAGGGGTTAACCCGTCCGCAATTCGCCTGGTACTTCCAAACCATCGGCGCCTGGAATGCCATGGCCTTCGACAGCGGGGGCTCAGCCGAACTGGCAGTGCGCTTCCCCGGCCAGCTCGGCGCCGAGGCCGTGAACAGCCCCTCAGATGGCCGCGAACGCCCCGTTGCGGACGGGCTTTTCATCTATGGCTGAGAACTTCCTGTCGCGGCCCCCGTACCGGCAGCCATCCCACGAACCAGGCTCCCGGTGAGGTGAGGGACCCCGCGCTGAAGGGCTATTTCCCGCTTGGGGGGAAGAGCGCCGACGGGCTGAAGCCAAGGTTCGGCAGGGAGATGTTGGGCACGTGAATCAGTGCCCAGCCTTCGTAGAGAAACAGCAGGAAAACGCCGCTGGTGACCGCGAAGATCAGCAGAAATACCAGCGCGTACCAATAGCCCGCCCAATCATGCGGCCGCAACTCGCGCGGAACCGTGGGATTCACCATACCGTTTCAACCTCCAGCTGGCCCATGAGTTCGCAAGAAACAGGCCACATGCTTGGGCCGGGGCCGACCAAACAGGCCAGGCTCCGCCCGACCCGATCACCCGGCTGGCCGGCGAACGGGCTCTTTAGATGGCGTGTACGCCAGGCTCGTGCGCCGCGCTGAAGGCGGATTGGGAGGATTGCGCGTCGTGCTCCAGTTTCGATTTGCAGGTGATGCACAATGTGGCCTGCGGGCGGATCTCCAGGCGCTCCACCGGGATGGGTTGCCCGCAGTTCTCGCAGACGCCATAGGTGCCCTCGTCGATCCGGTGCAGTGCGTGATTGATTTCCGCCAGCATGGCTTCGAGGCTTGCTTGGATGGCTAGGCTGCTTTCCTTGTCGAAGGTGTCGCTGCCCTCGTCACCGGGGTGATTACCGTAGCGCTCGCCGCCGCTGGAGTCGGCCAGCACGCGCCGGCGCTCCTGCTCGCTCTCAATCTCGGCCAGAATGCGCTCGCGGTCTGCAGTCAGCCTGGTGCGCATGGATTGCTGCACAGCTGTCAGTGGTGCTGTCATTGCCTCGTGGTCGCTCCTAAAGCGGGAGTTTTCGAGTCGAAGGCTCTGGCCCGCGGTGCATCGCAAGCTTTGTGCCAGCTCGTCGGGGGAGTGCCAGGTGAAGTGCTACGCGCCCCGCTACGACGAGCTCAGGCTGCGCTGCTCCATGCTGGCCAGGGCACGCTCCACACGCTGGAGCAGGTCGTTCAGTTCGAATGGCTTGAACACCTGGTCGATCACGCCATACTTTTTGGCGTCGATGCCTTTGAACGCGTCGCGATCAGCGGTGACCACGATCACTGGCAGCCGCCGCAGCTCATCGTCCAGGCTGAAAAGCTTGAGCTCGTCCCAGCCATCCAGGAAAGGCATCATGATGTCCAGCAATACGAGGTCCGGCTGCGTTTCCTTCGCCTTGTCGTAGACGCGCAGACTGCGTGTTTCGCTCTCTACGCGATAGCCAGCATCGCGCAGCAGCTCGCTCATGAGTCGCACGAGTTCCTGATCGTCGTCCACAATCAGGATTTTCCCCTTTTTCTTGGCTGCTGGCACACCACAGCTTTAGCACAACGCGTGCCAACCTGCCAAGGCGGTGCATCAAAGCCTTGGCGGCGCGTTTTCGTGCAAATCGGCGCCCAAACGCGTGTGGCCTTGATAAGATCAGGCTCGATCCCGTGGGCTGGCCGAGGCCACCCGCAAGCGCCCGGACTTTGGAGCTACCGATAGGTGGAAGCAGGGCAGCATGCAGTCAAACCCAATCCGAACGGCAATCCGCGAATCTCCTCAGGGGGGCGTGCACGAGGCATGGTAGCCAGCGTGACAGCCCGGCCCAAGCCACGGCAGGGGAGCGGCGCCAAGCGCATTCTCGTGGCTGACGATGACAGCGCTATTCGCGACCTCATCCAGGCCATCCTGTCGCAAGATGGCTATGAGGTCAGCCAGGCTGCCAATGGCGAACAGGTGGAAAAGCGCCTGGCTGAGGAGAGTCCGGACCTGATGCTCATTGATGTGCGTCTGCCGGATGCCAACGGGCTGGATCTGCTGCGCCAGCTGAACGAGTCCCACCCGCACGTGGGTGCGATCCTCATGACCGCTTATGGCAGCGCCAATACCGCCATTCAGGCGATGCAGTTGGGTGCTTTCGACTATGTCACCAAGCCGTTTGAGTTAGACGATGTGCTCATGGCCATCCGTCGCTACTTTGAACACCGGGAGCTGATGTCCGAGGTGGAGGCGCTGCGCACAACGATCGTTACCAGCGACCCATCCGAGAAGATCATCGGCAACAGCGGCCGGATGCAGGAAATCTACAAGACCATCGGGCGGGTGGCCGGATCCGATGCCACGGTCTTGATCTGGGGCGAAACAGGTACAGGCAAGGAGCTTGTGGCTAACGCGCTGCACTTCAATTCCGGCCGGCGCCACGGGCCGCTCATCAAAGTCAACTGCGCGGCGCTGCCCGAAAGCCTGCTGGAGAGCGAGCTGTTCGGCCACGAGAAGGGCAGCTTTACCGGCGCGCTCATGCAGCGCAAGGGCCGCTTCGAGCTGGCCAACCACGGCACCATTTTCCTGGACGAGATCGGCGAAATGACCCTGGCCACGCAACGCAAACTGCTGCGCGTGCTCCAGGAGCGCGATTTCGAGCGCGTGGGCAGCTCTACTCCGATCAAGGTCGATGTACGCGTGGTGGCCGCGACTAACCGCGATCTGCGCCAGGAGGTGCAGGAACAACGCTTTCGGGAGGACCTCTATTACCGGCTGAATGTCATTTCGCTGGAACTGCCGCCTCTGCGGGAGCGGAAGGATGACATTCCGGCACTGGTTGCCCACTTCTGCGAGAAGCACCGCTTCAGCCCGGAATCGCCCCCAGCGCACATTTCCGAAGAGGCTATGGAGCGGCTGTTCGCCCACGACTGGCCAGGCAATGTCCGCGAGCTGGAGAATGTGGTGGAACGCGCCGTGGTAACCGCGCAGGACGGGCCTATCACCCCTGGGCACCTCACCTTTTCGCCGGCCGGCGAAAAACGCGTGGTGGACGTGGTGCAGCGCATCCAGAACCGCGTGCCTTTCCGCGACATGGTGGCTGAGGTGGAGCGCCACGCGCTGCAGCAGGGGCTCGACGTGACTGGCGGCGACCATCGCCGCGCCGCTGAGCTGCTGGATTTGTCCATCCAGGAGTTCGAGCAGAAGCTGTTGGAACAGGGAATCGCGAAGCCGTCAGCGGCGCCGTAGTGCTGCCCGCTGAGGACCCCGCCGGAAGCGGAGGGTGATCGCCGCGTTGGGGCGCTGGCCGCGGGCGCTGGTGGGCAGCATTGGCCTCGCTTTGCTGGCGCTGCTGCCGGGATCGGGGGCGCTGGCACAGTCGCCTGCCACGCCTGCCGCGCCACTCGTGCTTGGTGCCCCGGGCAGCGGCGGCGTGCCCAACCTGGCGCATATCGTGCTGGTGGTGATGGAAAATAAGGGGACAGCCGCCATCATCGGGAACCCCGCGGCGCCGTACCTGAATGCCCTGGCCTCGCGCTATGCGTATTCGGCGGCCTACTCGGCGGTGGCGCACCCCAGCTTGCCCAACTATCTGGCGCTCATCGGAGGCAGCACCTACGGCATCGACACGGACTGCAGTCGCTGCTTCGTGTCCGCCCCCAACCTGGCCGATACGCTGGCGCTGGCCGGCAAGAGCGGCATGGCCTACCTGGAGAGCGTGCCTGGAGCCTGCTACACGGGCAGCACCGATGTCTACGCGCAGAAGCACAATCCGTTCATCTACTTCACGGATGTGCGGCAGAACTGGGGTCGCTGCCACAGCCTGGTGCCTTACAACCAGCTATCGCAGGCCCTTGCCGCGAACCAGCTGCCCGACTTCTCGTGGATCACACCCAACATCTGCCACGATATGCACGATTGCAGCGTCGCCACAGGCGACCAGTGGCTGGCGCAAAACCTGCCGCCACTGCTCGAGTCGCCCGCCTTCACCCAACAGGATTCGCTGCTGGCCATTGTCTGGGACGAGGCCGATGGCGGCGCGGGCAACCAGGTGCCGCTCATCCTCGCTGGGCGGGACGTGAAGCGTGGCTACGTGTCGCGGGTTCCCGCCACCCACTATTCCCTGCTGCGAACCATCGAGGACGCCTGGGGCCTACCGCCACTCACCGCGAATGACCAGCAGGCTGTCCCATTGGCCGACTTCTTCGTGCAGCCCTGAAAGGGCCGGACCGCGGGCCCCAAAATATTTCGAATGGAGCGGCGAGGTGAGCCCGCAAACCGCGATTTCTCCAGCCCCCGGCGAAGCGTCGAGGGCGACGACAGCGAGATATGTGGCATGCACGCTGGCTGTTGAAGGAGGCGTGGATGCGAGCTCCCGACCTCGCTGATGGGCCTGGACCAGAAGTTCGGCCGGAAACCTGCCGCGGCGGCCGGGTGGGGTTCCTCCAGAGCATCGATTGAGCTCGCTAACTGTGGCGACAGGGGATCGGCTGAGGGCCGTCAATGGCTTTCCGGCCGAACTTCTCGCCGATCAAGGCAGCGTGGGTGGTGTATGCTGGTTCTTCGGCGGCCGCAAATGGCCGCTGCTCGAGCATAGAGGAGGAAAGACCATGGCGGAAGGGCTGACGGCGCTCGTCGATGAGATGCAGGGGCGCATTGGGCAGGAGTCTACGCCGGGCGACTGGATGCTTGTCACCCAGGACATGGTGAACCAGTTTGCCGACGTGACCGGCGATCATCAGTTCATTCACGTGGATCCGGAGCGCGCCAAGGGGACGCCCTTCAAGGGCACCATTGCCCATGGCTTCCTCACGCTGTCGCTGTGCCTCACGCTGCCCCGTTACAGGCAGAGCCCGACGGCCGCCGCTGATGCCGCTCCACCACCGCCCACAGCTGGCGGAAACCGGCCCCAGATGAAGATGGCGGTGAACTACGGTCTCAACCGGGTGCGCTTTCCCGCCCCAGTGCCGGTGGGCAAGCACGTGCGCGCCAAGAGCAAGTTGGTGAGCGTGGAAGCGGTGGCCCCTGACACGCTGCAATCCGTGACGCAGATCACCATCGAAGTCGAAGGCTCAGAGAAGCCCGCCGCGGTTATAGAGCTTGTGGGGCGCCAGTACTACTAAGCGCCCACCCGCCTTCTAACCCTGGCCGACCGTCGCGATCGGCGCCCTCAGTGGCGCGGAAATGGCCGCATGGATGACCGCGAACACGATCAGGGTAATCTCCAGCCCCACGGCCACGTGGCCCAGGCCCCGCGGGTTGGGGCCGTGCAGGTTGTTCCAGCCAATGAGGGTGGCGGCGGAAAAGGCGACGAGCAGTACATCCACGGCCAAGCGGTAGCCATAGGCCAGCCGCGGCGCCAGTAGGAAGAGCACAACCAGCACTACCGCCGCAACGAAGTTGGCCAGGAAGAGTCGCGGCAGCGAGTGTCCGATGAAGGGCACGGGCAGCGGGCTGGGTAGTCCCCCAGGCGGTGGGCCTGCGCGGCGAGGCCCTGGGGGTGGAGCCGGTGAGCTGAAGATGTGCCCATGAAACAGCACGAAGTCGAGTGCCAGGTGAACAGCCCCCGTCGCCAGGGCGAGCAGGGCCACGATCGCGGAAACCAGCGCCTTCATTGCTTTCAAGCGTACCCTCTGCAACCGCCGGCCGCACGCTGGTGCGTGGCAAGCTCCGTGCAGCAAGGAGGACAAACCATGCCCGTACAACTGAAGCGCGTCTACGAAACGCCAGCCAAGACGGATGGCGTTCGGGTGCTCGTGGATCGTGTGTGGCCGCGAGGCGTCACCAAGCAGGCCGCCCAAGTGGACGAATGGCTCAAAGAGCTGGGCCCTAGCAACGAACTCCGCCAGTGGTTCAACCACGAGATCGCTCGCTGGCCCGAGTTCCAAACCCGTTACCGGGCCGAGCTCTCCGCCCAGGATCAGCAGGCGCGTTTGCAGCATCTGCGCCAGATTGCCTCCGACGGCACGCTCACCCTGGTCTACAGCGCCAAAGATACCGATCACAACCAAGCTGCCGTCATAGCTGCCCAGCTGGCCTGACCAACCGGGCCGTGAGCTGGCCGGGAGCCCGCGTCTCGGCCCCGGCTGGCGAGCCCAAAGCGCCCTGGTGATGCTATGATGCGGCCCAGCAACTTGGCCGACGATACGCCTCTGCGCCGGCAGTACCTCAACCTCAAGCGGCAGCACCCGGATACCATCCTCTTCTTTCGGCTTGGGGATTTCTATGAGACGTTCGATGAGGACGCCAAGCTCGTGGCGCGGGAACTGCAGATCACGCTGACATCGCGCCCCATGGCTCGCGGGGAGCGGGTGCCCATGGCGGGCGTGCCGCACCACGCGGTGGAGCACTACCTGGCGCGGCTGATGGCCAAGGGCTATCGGGTGGCGATGGCCGAGCAGCTGGGCGAGCCGGGCTCCAAAATGATGGAGCGCGAGGTTCTGCGCGTGCTTACGCCCGGCACCGTTGTGGAGCCGGGACTGCTGGAAGCCACCCATAATACCTATCTGCTGGCGCTTGTCTCTGCCGATGGTCGCTATGGCCTGGCCTACATCGACGCCAGCACGGGGCAGTTCGCCGCTACCGAGCTGGGTGATGCCGCGGCCCTGGTGCGCGAGCTGCACCGCGTGGGGCCGGCGGAGTGCCTGGTGCTCGGTGAGCAGCTCGAGGCGCTGGCGCCCCTGCTGGGCGATGTGCCACTCAGCACGGCGGACGCCTGGATGTTCGAGCCCGGTGGCTGCCGCGACACGCTGCTGCGCCAGCTGGAGGCAGCCAGCCTGGAGGCGTTTGGCCTGGGGGACTTGCCGCTGGCCACGCGCGCGGCCGGCGGCGTGTTGCACTACCTGGGCCACACCCGGCACCTCGCCGGGGAAAAGCTGCCTATCAGTGAGCTGCGCACGTACCGCGCGGAAGGCTTTCTCACGCTGGACCAGTATTCCCGACGCAACCTCGAAATCCTCCGCACCACGACCGGCGAGGTGAAAGGCAGCCTCCTCTCCGTGGTAGATGCGACCTGTACACCAATGGGTGGCCGGCTCCTCCGCCAGTGGCTGGCTGCACCGCTGCTGGACCTGGCCGAGCTGGAGGCGCGGCAGGAGCACGTGGCCGCCTTCGTGGACAACGGCCTCATGGGTGGCGAGGTGGCCGATCTGCTGCGCCGCATGCCGGACCTGGAGCGTCTGGCTGCGCGCTGTACGCAGGGCCTCGCCTCCCCGCGTGACCTGGTGGCCCTGGCTGCATCCCTGGAGCTGTTGCCGGCGGTCCGCACGGCGCTGGCCGCGGCTCCGGAGCGCCTGGCCCAGCTCGCCGCGGCACTGCGCGACTTCCCGGAAGTGGTCGGCCTGGTGCGTGGGGCACTGCGAGACGAGCCCCCGGCCACGCTGACTGATGGCGGAGTCATCCGGCCCGGCTTCTCACCTGAGCTGGACGGCCTGCTTGCGGGCGCCAGCGATGCCAAAGCCGGCATTGCTGGGCTGGAGGTCACGGAGCGCGAGCGCACAGGCATCCGGAACCTCCGGGTCGGGTACAACCGAGTGTTCGGTTACTACATCGAAGTGAGTAATGGCAACCTCGCCCAGGTGCCCGCGGACTATCAGCGCAAGCAAACGCTGGCCGGAGGCGAAAGGTTCGTGACGCCGCGGCTCAAGGAGTATGAGTCCATCGTGCTCACGGCTGAGGAGCGGCGCGTAGCACTTGAGACGGAGATGTTCGAGCGGCTGCGGGCAGAGGTCGCGGGCTGGGCGCCAACCATGCGCAACGTGGCTCAGGCGCTGGCATATGTGGACGTCGTGCGAGGACTTGCCCACGTGGCCGTGACCCGCCACTACTGTCGGCCCACATTGGATTTGGGCGACGCGCTGGACGTCGTGGAGGGCCGGCATCCGGTGATCGAGCTGGCATTGCCGCCCGGGGTCTTCGTGCCCAACGACTGCCACCTGCGCAACGACGGTTGCCAGATGATGCTGCTCACGGGGCCCAACATGGCCGGCAAGTCCACCTATCTGCGCCAGGTAGCGCTCATTGTCCTGCTGGCGCAGATAGGCAGCTTTGTGCCCGCGGCTAGCGCGCACGTCGGGTTGGTAGACCGTGTATTCACCCGTGTGGGCGCGCAGGATGACCTGGCCTCCGGGCAGTCCACCTTCATGGTGGAGATGGTGGAGACGAGCCTCATCCTGCAGTCGTCCACTCCCCGATCCCTGATCATTCTCGATGAGGTGGGCCGGGGCACCAGTACCTTCGATGGCCTGGCGATCGCTCAGGCGGTGGTGGAGTACATTCACAATCATCCGGCTTGCGGCGCCAAAACCCTGTTCGCCACGCACTACCACGAGCTCACCGCCCTGGAGGCAGAGCTGCCGCGCGTCCACAACTTCCGCATGGATGTGCTGGAGGAAAAGGGGCAGGTTGTTTTCCTGCGAAAGGTGGTACCGGGCGGCGCGGACCGCAGCTACGGCATCTACGTGGCCAAGCTGGCCGGAGCACCCCGAAGCGTTATTCGGCGGGCTGAGGAGTTGCTGGCGACTCTGGAGGCCGCGTCACCAGGAGCTCCCAATGGCCACGCCCGCCACCCGGCCCATCAGCTGGCCCTTTTCTCGCCCGCGGAATCCTTCCGTGACGAGCTGGAAGACCTGGACTTGCAGAACATGACACCCCTCCAGGCGCTGAACGCCCTTCAGGGGCTGCAGCTGCGCTACGGTCGAGCCCGGTGAGCGGTCCCGCCGCGCCCGGACCCTGCTACTGGTCTTCGTAGACCTCGACGTTGTGGTTCAGGAGGACCTCACGGGTGCGGCTGTTGCCCTCCGGCGGGCCGACGACGCCCTCCTCCTCCAGCTGCTCGATGAGACGGCTGGCTCGGTTATAGCCCACGCGCAGCTTGCGCTGGAGCAGCGACGTCGATGCGCGATCGCTGGCCATCACGATGTCGCGCGCTTCTTCCAGCAGGTCGTCGGCTTCGTCATCGACCTCTTCGGCGGCTTGCTCCAGCTCCTCCAAGCTCACGGCCTCCTTGGTTCCCGAAGGCACTTGCCGCCGCCAGAAGTCCACCATGTTGTTGATCTCGTTGTCGGACACGAACGTGCCCTGCACGCGAATCTGCTTGGCGGAATCCGATGGGGCGTACAGCATATCGCCTCGGCCCAGCAGCTTCTCCGCGCCTACGGTATCAAGTATGGTGCGTGAATCCACCTGCGAGGACACGGCGAAGGCGATGCGGGTGGGGAGGTTGGCTTTGATGAGGCCAGTCACGACGTCTACGGATGGGCGCTGCGTGGCCACCACCAGATGAATGCCGCAGGCGCGCGCCAGCTGGGCCAGCCGGCAAATGATGCGCTCCACCTCGTCTGGCGCGGTCATCATGAGGTCGGCCAGCTCGTCGATCACCACCACGATGTAGGGCAGCCGCTCGCGCGCCTTGCTGTTGTGGCCATCGATGTTGCGCACGCCTTCGTTGGCGAACAGCTCGTAGCGCCGTTCCATCTCCCGTGTCAGCCACTTGAGTGCATTCAGCACCACGTCCACTTTGGTGATGACCGGCATCTGCAGGTGCGGTACGCCGCGATAGGCGGTCATTTCCACCATCTTGGGGTCGATGAGGATAAGCTTCAGTTCCTCCGGCGTGTTCTGGAACAGCAAGCTGGCGATCAGAGTGCTGATGCAGACGCTCTTTCCCGATCCGGTTGAGCCGGCGATGAGCAGGTGGGGAGCCTTGGTCAGCTCCGCCACAACTGGCTTACCGGCCACATCGCGCCCCAGCGCCACGCGCAGCTTGCCTTTGCCTCGGTTCCATTCATCCGACTTCAGCAGCGCCCGCAGGTTCACCACCGAGGTGGAGTCGTTGGGAATCTCGATGCCTACCATGCCGTAGCCGGGCACGGGCGCCTGCACGCGAATGCTCGCCGCGGAGAGTCGCAAGGCGACGTCGTCGGCCAGGTTGGTGATGCGCGAAACCTTCACCCCCTCCGCGGGCATCAGGCCGAAGCGGGTAATGGCCGGGCCGGATTTGATCTCGCGGACAGCTGTCTCTACTCCGAACGACGCGAGCGTATCCACGATGATCTGCGCCTTGCGCTCCAGGTCGTCAGGGGTGGCGGAGTATTGCGTGCTGCCCTCTAGAAGGTCCACCGGTGGCAGCTGCCAGTCAAAGTCCGGCCGCGTGACAATGCTGGGAGCCGCCGGCGGCTCCTCCTCAGGTAGGGCGGTTACCGGTGATGGCGCCGGCAACAGCTGCTCAGCCTTGGGTGACGGCAGGCGCTTGGGGAAGCGGATGATCTTGGCCTCGGCGAGATCTTCGCCACCGGCATTGATCTCGATCACCGGCCGGGGCCGGGCCGGCGGGCGCTTGCGCAGTGTGGCCGACGCGGCGCCCAGGCGGGCCTGAGCCCGGCCCAGCGCAGACACCAGATCCTGATACAGCACTGACAACGAAAGCGTGAAGGTGAGCAGGGTGCCAATCGTCAGCGTCGCCAGCAGCACCAGCACCGCGCCCACCGGGCCGACGGTGAACTGCAGCCCCCGCAGCACGGTGTGGCCGGCCAGGCCGCCCTGCGCGGCGATGAGCTGGGAGAACGATGTGGCCGCGGCCAGCAGCAGCAGAAACCCCGAGGAGCGGCCCCAGCTCAGCATTCGCTCCTGGCGAATCGCTTCCCACATCAGCCCAATGCCAAGTGCAGCCAGCCCTACGCCCAGCAGCAGGCCACCCAGCGGCCCCACGGCGCGCAGGATCGCTGGCCCCAGGCTGTGGCCAAGCACGGAATCCGAGGGGAAGATACCGATGAGCACCAGCCCGGCAACGGCCAGAACGGCAATTCCCCCAATTTCGCGGGCCAGCGCCGCCGGCAGCCCCGATGTCACTTCTGCTGGCTCCTCCCGCGCGGGGCGCCGCGCCGGGGCGGCCGCCTTCAGCCGCGCGGACGGCATGAATCGCTAAAGGATGGCTTGGCCATCGACACGTTTACACCTCCACCACTACGGGCAGGATCATGGGGTGCCGCTTCGTCTGCTCGTAGAGATACTTAGATAACGTGTCTCGGACCTTATTCTTTACGAAGCTGTAGTCCGCCGTCTGCTCGCGCTGGTGGTTCAGGGCCTCCAGCGCTCTGTGGCGCGCTTCTTCCAGCATCTCTTCCGCGCCCTTCTCGTACACGAAGCCGCGCGTGATGATGTCCGGCAGGCCGGTTGGTTTGCCGGTTTGGCGGTTCACCGCGATGATCGCCACCAGCATGCCGTCCTGCGCCAGCGCTTTGCGGTCGCGCAGGACCACGGTGCCAATGTCGCCCACGCCCAGGCCATCCACGAACACGTAGCCGTAGGGGACCTTGCCGACCTTGCGCGCGCTGTCCGCCGTGAATTCCAGGATGTCGCCGTCTTCGGCCACGATCACGTTTTCTGCTGGCCAGCCGAGGGACTGTGCCAGCCGCCCGTGCAGGATGAGGTGGTGGTACTCGCCGTGGATGGGCACGAAGAACTTGGGCTTGACCAGGTTGAGCATCAGCTTCTGCTCCTCCTGGCTGGCATGGCCCGACACGTGCACCGGCAGCAGACGGTGGTACAGCACGTTGGCGCCCTGCTTGTACAAGCTGTCGATGGTGCGCGCCACCAGCTCCTCGTTGCCCGGAATCGGTGAGGAGGACAGGATGACGGTGTCACCCTTCACGATGTTGATCTGCCGGTGATCGCGGTTCGCCATGCGACTGAGGGCGGAGGTGGGCTCGCCCTGGGCGCCGGTGGTGACGATCACCACCTGCTCCAGCGGCAGTTTGGCCAGCTCCTCGATGGGCCGCAGGCATTCCGCTGGGTCACTCAGGTAGCCGAGTTCCCTCGCCATGGCGACGTTGTTCACCATGCTGCGTCCCACCACGCCCACTCGCCGCCCGTGCTTGGCGGATGCGTCGATCACCTGCTGCACGCGGGAGATGAGTGAGGCGAACGTGGCGATGATGATGCGCCCCGGTGCATTGGCGAACACATTGTCGAACGTCTCCGAAATGACCTGCTCCGAGGGCGTGTAGCCCGGAACCTCCACGCGCGTGCTGTCTGAGAAGAGCGCCAGCACGCCCTCCGCGCTCAACCGGGCAAGCTTGGCGTAGTCGGTGCGGCGCCCGTCTACCGGTGTGTGATCCAGCTTGAAATCGCCGGTATGGACGATGGTGCCCACGGGCGAGTGCAGCGCCACGCCCACGGCGTCCGGGATGCTGTGGCACACCTGGAACAGGTCCGCGCTGAGCTTGCCCAGTTGCAGCGAGTCGCCGGCCTGCACGATGTTGAGTTGAGCCTCCTGCTGCAGGTGGTGTTCCTGCAGCTTGACCTTGATCAGACCCATGGTCAGCTTGGTGCCGTAGAGAGGCGGAAAGTTCAGCTGAGGCAGCAGATAGGGCAGTCCGCCGGTGTGATCCTCGTGGCCGTGCGTGATGATCCAGCCACGGATGTTCTGCGCCTTATCCAGCAAGTACGTCACGTCCGGGATCACGAGGTCGATGCCCAGCATCTCGTCTTCCGGAAACATGAGGCCGCCGTCGATCAGCACGATGTCGTCGCCACATTCGACGGCCATCATGTTGCGGCCAATCTCGCCCAGGCCACCAAGTGGAATGACGCGAAGTACGGGGGTGCTCATAGCAATACGCTGTGTCCTTGTTGCCTATCCAAAATTCCAGCCCGGTTCACGCGAAGAGCCCCAGCTGGCGCGGCGGTTCAGGTGGCGGCGGCGGTGGTGTGGCCCGTGCCAGCACCACCGGCAGCTTGCGGAAATCTTCCTCGATGAGGGCCTTGTAGCGTTCCTGGTGCAGTGCCGCGGCGGGATGGAAGCAGGGGTACACCCACATCCGCCCAAACTGCTGCGCCTGGCCGTGGATGCGGCTGATGGATTGCCCCGGGAACCAGCGCGCCATGGAGAAGCGCCCCAGCGTTACCACCACTTTAGGCTGCACCAGCTCCAACTGCCGCTCCAGGTAGGTGGCGCAGGCGGCGATCTCATCCGGCTGGGGGTCGCGGTTGTTGGGCGGCCGGCACTTCACGACATTGGTGATGTACACATCGCCTCGGGTCAGCTGAATGGATGCCAAGAGCTGCTCCAGGAACTTGCCGGCGGCGCCCACGAAGGGCCGCCCCTGCTCGTTCTCGTTGAAGCCTGGGCCCTCTCCAATGAGCATGAGGTCGCTCCCGCTGGGGCCCTCCCCAGGCACAGCAAGCTTGCGCCCGCGGCACAGGCCACAGCCCTGGCAGTCCCGAATGGCGGCGGCAACCTCTCCGAGCGAGTTATACAGAGACGGGCTGCTTGGCAGGGGAGCTGCCGCTCCTGCTGAGGTAGTCATCGAGTGCACAGGTGGCCAGAACGTCGCGCAGCTTGGCCGTTTCCGCCTCGGGCAGCTTCACCAGCGGCAGGCGTGGCGTGCCGACGGCGAAGCCCAAGCTGTTCATGGCCGCCTTCAGCGCCATGGGGCTGGCGGCGCTGCTGGGGAAGAGCGCATCAACCAGCGGCACAAGACTCAAGTGCAGCTTGCGGGCAGTGGCCATGTCGCCCCGGGCCATGGCGTCCACCATCGCACGCTCCTGCCGGCCAGCCAGGTGCGCAGCCACGCTCACCACGCCATGAGCGCCAAGGCTCATCATGGCGAAGGTGTCGTTGTCGTTGCCGCTGTAGACCAGAAACCCCTCTGGGATGGCTTGAAAGACTCCGTACAGGTGCGCGAGCCCACTGTTGGCTTCCTTGAGCGCCACGATATTGTCGATCTGCGCCAGCCGCTTGAGCGTCGCCGGTTCGGTGTTGCGGGGACTCCGACTGGGGATATTGTAGAGGATGCAGGGCAGTGAGGTGCTATCGGCGATGGCCTTGAAGTGCTGATACAGCCCCTCCTGCGGGGGGTTGTTGTAGTAGGGCACCACCAGCAGCACGCCATCCACACCCTGGCGCTCCGCCTCCCGCGTGAGGTGAATGGACTCGGCGGTGCTGTAGTTGCCCGTGCCGGCGATGATGTCGACATCCGGGCCGACCGCGCGCTTGGTTACACGGTACAGCTCCAGCTTTTCTTCCTCGGTCAGCGTGGGCGATTCGCCGGTCGTGCCCGTGATCACCAGCCCTTCAGAGCCGGAGGCCACGAGGTGTTGGGCCAGCTCGCCAGCTTTAGCGAAGTCCACCGCGCCCGAATCTGTGAACGGGGTGAGCATGGCCGTCATCAAACGGCCCAGCTTCGCCATGCCTGCCTCCTGTACTGGTTAGTCCGGGGACGCCTGCCGCTGTGCGTAGTGTACGACGAAGACCGCGCCGGCCTTCAAGTCAGCCCGAGAAGCTCGTCTAACCCGACGACGAGCTCGTTGCGGCTCAGCACCTGGCGAATAGCGATCAGGATGCCCGGCATGAAGGCGCTGGCGCCCAGGGTATCGTGCCGCAGCGTCAGCGTTTGCCCCTGCCCTCCGAAGATCACTTCCTGGTGCGAGTCCAGCCCGGGGAGGCGCACGCTGTGGATGCGTACTCCGCCCAGTTCGCCGCCCCGCGCGCCCGGGAGAGGTTCTTTGGTGGGGCTGTTGCTTCTGAAGGGCTGGCCACGCGCGGCGAGCATGTCCTGCGCGGTTTTCACGGCGGTACCGGAAGGGGCGTCGATTTTCCGGTCGTGGTGCAGCTCAATCACCTCGGCCGAATCGAAGTAGCGTGCGGCAATGCGGGCGAAGTGCATCATCAGCACAGCGCCGAGCGCGAAGTTCGGCGCAACAAAGGCACCCACCTGCCGCTGGCGGCTGGCATCGCGCAGGGCCTGAAGTTGTTCGGCGTTCATGCCGGTAGTTCCCACCACGGGCGACACACCCCGGTTCACCGCCTCCAGCGCATTGGCCGCGGCGGCCTCGGCCACGGTGAAATCCACCAGCACCCGCGGCTGCGTGCGCTCCAGTGCCTCATCCAGCCGGTTGCACAGCAACCAGCCACTACTCACCGAGGCGGCGCCCGTGGCCTGAATGTCGATCCCGGCTACGACCTGCAGGTCGTCCTCAGCCTGAACCGCCTCGATCACGGCCTGGCCCATGCGCCCCAGGGCGCCGGCCACCGCGACCTGGATCATTCGTCCCGGCGCGACTCCCCCGGCTCATTCCAGGGGCGCTCGGTACCTTCCTGTACGCGGCCCTGTTCGTCCGCGGGGTTGTCCTGCCGGCTGGAGAAGCCACCCTCGTGCGCCTCGCCGTTGCGCCCGGCGAAGCTCCCGCCCTCGCGCGGGGCCCGGTCGCGGAACCCGCCGCCACCGGGTTGCCGGTCGCGGAAGCCGCCAGCAGGTCGGTCGCCCCGGTCACGGAAGCCACCGGCAGGGCGTTCGCCCCGGTCGCGGAAGCCGCCCGCGGGGCGGTCGCCTCGATCGCGGAAGCCCCCGTAGGGCCGGTCGCTGCGCTCGCGTGGGCCATCGAAGCGGGGCCGCGGGCCGCGATCGCCACCACCGCTGGTGTCCGCGGCCGGGTCATAATCGGGCAGAGTGGCCCGGCGGGACAGGTTGATCCGCCCCTGCGAGTCAACCTCCTTGACGATCACATCCACTTCGTCGCCCAGCTTCAGCACGTCCTCCACCTTGCCTACACGCTCGTTGGCCAGGTCGGAAATGTGAACGAGCCCCTCCTTACCCGGGGCAATCTCTACGAAGGCGCCAAAGGTCATGATGCGCTTCACCTGGCCGTGATACTTGCGGCCGACTTCCACGTCCTCAGTGATCGCCTGGATCATGGCGACCGCTTTATCCTTGGCCTCGCCATCCGCCGAGGCGATCATGACGCGGCCATCCTCCTCGATGTCCACCGTGACGCCGGTTTCTTCGGTGATCTTGCGGATGGTTTTGCCGCCGGGGCCAATGAGCGCGCCAATCTTCTCCGGATTGATGCGAATGGTAAGGATGCGTGGGGCATAGGGCGAGAGGTCCGCCCGTGGCTTGTCGATGGCGGCCAGCATCTTGCCCATGATGAAGGCACGCGCCTCTTTGGCCTGGGCCAGCGCCTTCTCCATGATCTCGTAGGTGATGCCTTTCACCTTGATGTCCATTTGCAGCCCGGTGACGCCGTTCTCCGTGCCGGCCACCTTGAAGTCCATGTCGCCCAGGGCATCTTCTACGCCCTGGATATCGGTGAGGATGGCGTACCGCCCGCCCTCTCCACTGATGAGCCCCATCGCTACGCCCGCCACCGGCGCCTTGATGGGCACGCCGGCGTCCATCAGCGCCATCGTGCTGCCACACACCGAACCCATGGAGCTGGAGCCGTTGGATGAAAGGACCTCGCTCACGATCCGAATCACGTAGGGGAACTCTTCCGCCGGGGGAATGATAGGAAAGATGGAGCGCTCAACCAATGCCCCGTGGCCAATTTCACGCCGGCCCGGAGCGCCGAGTCGCTTCACCTCGCCCGTGCTGAAGGGTGGGAAGCGGTACTCGTGCATGAAGCTCTTGGACTCTTCCGGGCTGATGTCGTCGATCATCTGCTTGTCACCAGGTGAACCCAGCGTGAGCACGCTCAACACCTGGGTTTGCCCGCGCGTGAACAAGCCGGTGCCATGGGTCCGGGGGAGGACCCCCGCCTCGCACGATACTGGCCGGACCTCGGTCAGGTTGCGGCCATCCACACGCATCTGGCGATCCAGAATGGCGCTGCGCACGACGGTCTTCTCCGCGTCGTAAAGCACCGAGTCCAGGTCCTTGGCGCTCAGATCGCCGCCCTCGATGCGCGCGGCGAAGGCGTCCTTCACTTGCTTGCCCACATCCTCCGTGGCGTGCTCGCGGCTGGCCTTGTCCGGGTTGAACATGGCCGCCTCAAGGCGGGGCATTACCCAGGTCCGAATCTCGTCGCGGATGGCCTCGTTCACTACCGGCGGTACGAAGTCGCGTTTGGGCTTGCCCGCGAGGCGCACCAGCTCCTCTTGCGCTTCAATGGAGGCGCGCAGCGCTTCGTGGCCGCGGCGGACGGCCTCCAACATCAGGTTCTCCGGCAGCTCGTTCGCGCCCGCCTCCACCATCATTACCGCGTCCGAGGTGCCGGCAATGGCCAGCTCCAGGCGGCTCTTCTTCAGCTGCTCGAAGGTGGGGTTGATGACGAATTCGCCATTGACATAACCCACCCGCACAGCGCCGACGGGCCCCAGGAAGGGGATGCTCGAGATGCTCAGCGCCGCGGATGCGCCGTTGATGGCCAGGATGTCGGGGTCGTTCTCCTGGTCGGCCGAGAGGACGGTGATGATGATCTGGACTTCGTTCTTGTAGCCCTTGGGGAAAAGCGGCCGAATGGGTCGGTCGGTGAGTCTGCAGGTGAGGATGGCGGCCTGGCTGGCGCGCCCTTCGCGCTTGATGAAGCCGCCGGGAATCTTGCCCGCGGCGTACATGCGCTCTTCGTAATCCACGGTCAGGGGGAAAAAGTCGATCCCTTCGCGGGGGCTGGCGCTCACCACGGTGGCCAGCACCATAGTGTCGTGCAGGCGAACCAGCACGGCGCCGTCTGCCAGGCCGGCTACGCGGCCGGTCTCAAATTCAATGTCGTGGACGCCAAGCTTCCTGGCGGTGCGATGCATCATGTTGTTCTTTCTTCTTTCAACTGGGTGGCACTATGCGAAGAGGCCGGCACGACGGCCGGCCTCTTGTGCCACTTCTTCTCTTGACCTGCGCCTGGCTCCAGGGGCCCGCGCTACTTGCGCAAGCCGAGGGAGGCGATGAGCTTCTGGTAGCGGGCCACCTCGGTGCGGCTCAAATAGGCCAGCAGCCGGCGGCGGCGTCCCACCATCTGCAGCAGGCCGCGGCGGGAATGGAAATCGTGGATGTTCTTCTTGAGATGCTCGTTCAAATGGTTGATGCGCGCCGTGAGCACCGCGATCTGCACGTCGGCGGAGCCGGAGTCGTGCTCGCTCGTGCGGTATTTGGCAACAATCTCAGGCTTGGGTATGGCTAGAGGCAATGCTCCTCCTCATCACATGTCTTGTCATTCATCTTTCTTTCACAGGGACTATAACAGGGAAGCCTCAACTCTGGCAGCCTCGGCAGAAGTTCATTGGCTCGCGGTCGGAGCCAATCTGGCTGATGCGGTGGCCGCAGCGCGGGCAGGTGCCACCGCCTTTGCCGTGCACCGCCATGAAGGCGCGATCCTGCTTGGATTCCACGTAGTTGGGATTGGCCTGAATGGCGGTGACCGCCGCCTTCAGCACGCTTGGTATCGTCTCGAATAGGCGGGCTTCGTCCTCGGGCGTGAGAGACGCGCGCCGCCGCAGCGGCAGCAGGTGCGCCGCGAACAGCACTTCATCTGAATAGGCGTTACCGATGCCGGACAGAAAAGCCTGGTTGCGCAGGATGTCCTTCACCTCGCCGCGATAGCGCCGCCAGCGCTGCCGAAAGGCGTCCAGCCCCATCTCTGCGAGGCTGTCGGCCTCGGGCCCGAGCTCAGCCCAGCCGGGAACGTCCTGCTGGGGGTTGGGTGTCCAGTAGACGCGGCCCATGTCGCGCGCATCCATATAGTGCAGTGTGCGACTGCTGACCAAACCCAGACCGAAGACCCAATTCGCCGGGGGCTTGCCGCTGTTGGGGCCGAGCGCGAAACGTCCCGCCAGCATGGGGTTCACGATCAGGAACGAGGCGTTGCCTTCATCGTTGGCCAGCTCCAGCAGCAGATGCTTGCCCCGCCGGGCCACGCTGGCCACGGTGCGCCCGGGCAACTCAGCCCGCAGTGTTTCGGCCGGGCAGCGGAGCATGTATCCCTTACGCTGATTGATGTCCAGCCGCGCGATGCGCTGCCCTTGCAGCTGTGGACCGAGCGACTGGCGCAAGACCTCGATCTCTGGAAGCTCCGGCACATTACTGGATGAGGTAGGGCAGGATGGGCCGCGGTTCCAGATCGAAGCGCACCTCGGTAACGCCCGGTACACCGTTGGCGATGGCCACGGCCTGGTCGAGATAGCTGGAATCGAGCCCATCCGTTGAGCCCGTCAGCCACACTACGCCGCCATCCGCCTGGACATCGAAATCCAACCCATCGCCCGTGCTCACAGCGAGCTGCACACGCACCCGCGCGGCCAGCGTGAGGTCGTTCAGCACCTTTTGCGAGGAGGGTGTGGGCTGGAACTCCGGCTGTTTGACCAGGTTCACAATCGTGTCCACGGCTGAATCCAGGCTGAGGTTGCCCATGTTGACGACCACGTCGTACAGGCCGGGGTCGCGCCAGTCGACGTTGAACAGGTCGCGGATGCGCTGCTGTCGCTGCTCGTCCACCTTATGGATGTACCGCTCGGCGGATTCGCGCGTGGGGTGGCCTTGCTGCAACAGGGCACCTATGCGCATCTCCAGGGGGGCAATCATGCAGACCTTCAGTGCGTGGCTCACTTCACGCAGGAGTATCTGGCCGCCCTGCCCGTGATACACCATGGGTGTCCCCTGTGCCAGGTCGTACATCGCGGCGCGGATGAAGGTGATGTAGCGCTCGCGCGATTCCGTGAGCCGCTCCCAGAAGCCGGGCCGCCGTTCGAACAGGTCTTGCAGCTTAGGTTCGGGTACCCCCAGCTTTGCCGCCGCCTCGGTGAGGTCTTCACGGCTCACGCAGCGGTAGCCCAGCCGTTCTGCCACGTGCTCGGCTAGCGGCACGCCGCTGCTGAACGACCCCCAGGAGATGCTGATGATGCTCACGCCATCTTCTCCTCGCGGGCGATCATAGCGTCCCCGTCAAACAGTCGTACATCCCCGGGCCGGCTTGGCGCGCAGGCCGGCAGTGCTGGGTGACCCAAGTGGGCAGGTTGCCGGGGTATCTGGGGCCGCCGAAGAACACAAAGGGCACCTGCACATAACGGACGGTCCCGGTGGCCACGAGGTGCGCAAACTGGCCGCTGGTAAGAATGTGATCGGTCCCGAAGAAGCCACCGAACGCCATGACCGGGCGGTTGCTCAGCAGGGCCAGTGGGGCCGCGGCCAGGGCGCTGCTGGTGGCCAGCAGGAAAGTGGCGTGGCCCTGGTGGGCTACCAGGTACCGGGCTTCGCGAGCGGTGAAGCGCTGGTACTGTTCGACAAAAAAGGCCGATGGCATGGCACCAGGCGGCAAGAACACCTGGCCAAACACCCCCGGCTGCGTGGGGCCGGCGTAGGGCATGCTTCCGCGGGTCACCCAGGTGAGCGGATCCCGAATGGGGATGATGGCCCAGACGGCCGGCGCAAGCAGCAGGCTGGTCAGGCCCAACCCCATGGCCAGGCGGACCAGCCACCTCGGCACGCGCACTGGAGGGCGGGCTGGCATGGAGGGAACGGGCGAGCCGTGGACAATCAGGGCGGCGAGCAGCGCGACCGCGACGCTGGCGCACAGCAGGACGACACGGCTCAGCGGCTCGAAGCCGCCAAAGGGAGCGATGAGCCGCCATTGCACGAGCGCGTCACCCAAAATGCACGCCGGCAGCAGCCAGGCCCAGTGGCTGCCGCGCTGCAGACGGGTCCACAGGTCTGCCAGCCCAATGCCGAACAACGCCGCCACCGCCGGTGCCATGGTCACCAGGTAGTAGCGGTGGAAGAACACGCTCACGGTGAAGAAGATGAAATCGCACAACAACCAGGTGCCCCACAAGATCAGGCCACCAGAGCGGAGATGGCCCGGCATGCTGTTCGATGTCAGCGTGGCCGCCGCTTCGCCCGTTGGCGCCAGCGCGGCCGCGGAGCTCGGCGGCTGTGGCGGAGAACCTGTGGCGCCAGCGCCGGCCGACGCTGGCAGGCGCTGCTCCCGGCTGGTGGCGCTGCCGATCACCAGGCCAGCGATGGCCAGTGGCAG
>DATKQD010000295.1:0-8303 GCA_035532895.1 Chloroflexota bacterium | reverse complement strand
GAATTCTGGCACTTTGGGCGGGAGGCCGAGCAGCGGGTCGAGCGCGTACGGCGCTACCGTTCGGTGCATCCGGGCCAGGGCTTTGGCCCCGTGCTGCGCCGCCTTCGGCTGCGGCAGAAGGTTACGCAGCGTGCGCTCGCTTCGGCGCTGCATCTGCCGGTGGCAGAGGTTGGCCTGCTGGAGACCGGCAGGCGGGGGCCCGGCAGCTTCGACGAGATCCTGTGGCTGGGCGCAGCCCTGGGCCTGAACGTGAGTGAAACCAACCTGCTGCTGCGCGCTGACGACCGGCGTGAGCTGGATGAGGAGGAGCGCATCGTCTTCATTCGTCTCCGGCTGCAGCTGGCGTATCCCTTCATCGAGCCCGTGGAGGCAGGAATGGAATCGTGCTTTCGTTGTGGCAGCGCCCTACGCGGCGAGCGGCGCTGCCCTCGCTGCGGCCAGCCAGCACACC
Organism: Chloroflexota bacterium; assembly: GCA_035532895.1. GTDB lineage: Bacteria > Chloroflexota > JAJPGV01 > JAJPGV01 > JAJPGV01 > DATKQD01. The sequence goes on along the minus strand of DATKQD010000295.1, from coordinate 7,852 downwards.
TCTAGCGCCGCCTCCGCGGCCACTAGAAGTTCGGCCGGAAACCTGCCGCGGCGGCCGGGGTGGGGTTCCTCCAGAGCGTCGATTGAGCTCGCCAACTGTGGCGACAGGGGATCGGCTTAGGGCCGCCAATGGCTTTCCAGCCGAACTTCTAGCCAGACAGCAGGCGCTGTACGCGGTCCAGGATTCGGGCGGCAACATCGCGCTTGGCCAGCAGGGGAAGCTCCTCCACCGGGCCGTCGCGTCCCAGCAGCAGCACGCGGTTGGTATCGGTCCCGAAGCCGGAACCCTCCTCTAGGACGTCGTTCGCGGCGATGAGGTCGAGCTGCTTGCGCCGCAGCTTATCCTGCGCGTTGGCCAGCAGGTCGTTCGTTTCGGCGGCGAAGCCGACTTTTATTAACGGGAGGTGGGCGATCGATGCCAGGATGTCCGCCGTGGGCTCGAGGTCCAGCGTCAACGCGGCGCCATCTTTCTTGATCTTGCGGTCCGCAATTTGTCGGGGCCGGAAGTCAGCCACGGCGGCGGCCATCACAATGAGCTGCGCGCGGGGAGCGTGCTCCTGCACCGCCGCGGCCAGCAGCGCGGCGGTCGGCGCGGCAACCAACTCCACTCCGCCGGGCAGGGGAACGCTTACGGCGGCGTGGACCAGTGTCACCAGCGCGCCACGCCGCAGCGCCTCCTCGGCAATGGCGATGCCCATCTTGCCGCTCGAGCGGTTGCCCATGTAGCGCACGGGATCGATGGGCTCTTGCGTGCCTCCGGCCGTCACCAGCACGCGCTTGCCTGCTAGGGGACCCGGCTCGCCGCCGGCTCTGCCGGCCAGCACTGCCTGCACCTCGGCCACAATCGCCTCGGGCTCCGGCAGGCGCCCCCAGCCCACGGCGCCCGAGGCGAGCCGCCCGTGCAAGGGCGGCAGCACGTGCACGCCCCGGCCGCGCAGCAGGTCCAGGTTGGCTTGCACGGCCAAGCTCAGCCACATGTGATGGTCCATGGCCGGCACCAGCAGCACGGGGGCTGGCGTAGCCAGTACGGTGACGCTGATCGGGTCCTCCGCCAGCCCGTGCGCCAGCCGGCCAATCATGTTCGCCGTGGCTGGTGCCACCAGCACCAGGTCCGCTGCGCGGCCCAGCTCCACGTGGGCGATCTCCGAGCGCTCGTCCAGCGCCAGCGCATCCGTGAGCACAGGCCGGCGCGTGAGCGCCTCGAACGTGAGCGGGCCTACGAACTGGGTGGCCGAGCGGGTCATCGCCACGTCCACGCGCGCGCCGGCCTGGGTGAGGCGCCGCGCCAGCTCAATGGCCTTGTACGCGGCAATGCCGCCGCACACGCCCAGCAGCACGCGCTTGCCGCTAAGCTCGCTCATCGCCGAAGCGCCTCGCAGGCCAAGCGCAGCCCCTCCAGCGTGAGGTTGGGGTTGACGACATCGATGGCGGCGGTGAGAGGCCCGTAAAACTGCGCCTCCCAGCCGGTAGCTACCACCGCTTTCACCGGCCCCAGCTCCGCCTTGAAGCGCGCTACCAACCCTTCGATGAGCCCGACGTAACCCCACACAACGCCGGACTGCAGGTTGCCCGTGGTCGTGGTCGAGATGGCCCTCGGCGGAGCTCGCAGCTCCACCGTGTACAGCCGCGCCGCGCGGGCCGCCAGTGCATCGAGCGACAGGCGCGGGCCGGCGGCGATGGCGCCGCCCAAAAAAGCGCCATCCGCCGAAACCGCGTCGAACGTGGTGGCTGTGCCGAACTTCACCACAATGCAGGGTCCGCCGTAGATCTTGTAGGCCGCCAGCGAGTTCACGATCCGGTCTGCCCCGGTTTCCGCCGGATCTTCTGTCCGGAACGCAAGCCCCAGGTCCAATTGGTGGCTCACCACCAGACATTCCAACCCGAAGCAGCGCTCAGCCATCTCCAGGAACGTCGCGTTGAGTGGGGGCACCACACTCGACATAATGCAATCGGAGATGGCGCCTTGCTGCACCGTTCCTTCGATGAGGCGCGACAACAGAATGCCGTACTCATCGGCGGTCTGCCTTACGTCGGTATTGACGCGCCAGCTGCCCACCAGCCGCTCGCCGTCGTACACGCCGAACTTGGTGGACGTGTTGCTGACATCCAGAACCAGCAGCATCACTGGAGATTCTCACATGTTGTGGCCCAGGTCGATGAGGCGCAGGGCGCGCTGAGTGGCGGCGGCAATAAGCTCAGCGGCTTGAGCGCTGGCGTCGGCAAGCGAGATGGGCCCCGGCGCGGTGACCATGACGGCGGAGACGCCCTGCTCGTAGCAGGCTTCCCAACCCTCACCCAGCCCGCCGGCAAGCACCAGCGCGGGCACGCCGGCCCGCTGCGCCCGGCGTGCCACGGCCAGGCTGGCCTTGCCCTGGGCGCTCTGGCCATCCAGCCGGCCTTCGCCGGCGATGGCCAGGTCAGCCCCGGTGAGGCGGGCGTCGATACCCGCCAGGTCCAGCACCAGCTCAGCGCCAGGCTCCAGCTTCCCGCCCAGGGCCAGGAGGCCGGCACCCAGCCCACCCGCGGCACCCGATCCTGGCAGGGACGCCACTGCCATGCCCAGGTCGCGTTCCACCACCTGGGCGAACCGGGCCAGCGCTGCGTCAAGCTCGGCCATGATCCGCGGCCGCACCCCCTTTTGCGGTCCGTACACGGCGGTGGCGCCGGTCGGCCCCAGCAGGGGGTTGGTGACGTCGCACATCACCCGCAGCTCAGTGCCGGCCAGTCGAGCGTCCAGGCCGCTTCTATCCGCCCGATCAAGGCGGCCCAGCGCCGCGCCGCCACGTTCCAGGTCGCAGCCGTGCTCATCCAACAATCGCAGGCCCAACGCCTGCAACGCGCCCGCGCCGCCGTCATTGGTGGCGGATCCGCCGATGCCGATGATGATCCGTCGGGCACCGCAATCCAAAGCCGCGCGAATGAGCTGGCCGGTGCCGTAGGTGCTGGCGCGCCCAGGATCGAGCTCGGCTGGCGCCAGCAACGGCAAGCCACTCGCGGCGGCCATCTCGATCACGGCGTCGCCCGCTCTGGTGATGCCCCACGCCGCGTCCACCAGTTGGCCCAAGGGCCCCTCGACCCGGGTACTTCGCCGCTCGCCGCCCAGGGCCGCCAGCAAGGCATCCACAGTGCCCTCGCCACCGTCGGCCACGGGAATGGTGTGGCTGAGGATGCTGGGATGGAACTCGTGGATGCCGCGGACGATGGCGCGGGCGACCTCGTGCGCAGGCAGGCTCCCTTTGAAGGCCTGTGGCGCCACAACGATGTTCTTCAGGCGTGCCTCATGCTCGGTTCAGCATACTGCTCGCCCGTGTCGCTCCTATAATGCGCGGGAGATGAGCGCCCTCTCTCGCTTCGAGGGCTTTCTGCACGAGCTGATGGATGGCCGCGTGGTGCGGTTGCTGGGCGGGGAGCTGCAGCCGGTAGAAGTGGCCCGCGAGCTGGGCCGCCACCTGGAGGGGCTGGCGGAGATCGCGGGAGCCAGCCAGGGCACCGTGCCGAGCCGCCTGCAGGTACGGCTGAACCCAGCCAGCGAGGCTGACCTGCGCCGCCTGGATCCGGCCATCGAGGCGACACTGGCGAGCTACGCGGTAGAGGTGGCGCGTGAGCGCGACTTCAACTTCGGCCAGCCCCCGCGGGTGGAGCTGTGGGCGGACCCTGCCGTCTTACCCGGCCAGGTACAGGTGGCTTCGGCTGCGCCAGAGGACCAGGCCCGGCCGCCACGCTTTTTGCTCGCCTCGCCCGACCCCAAGCTCGGACAGGACAGGTTGCGCCGGCAGAACGCGTTCGACCGCGCGGAGGAGCGTCCCGGCAGTTCGGTGCCTCGCGCGCGCTTGAGCCTGCTGGGTGGCGGCGCCGCGACCTGGGCTGTGACGGCGCTGCCGTTCAGCATCGGCCGAGCCGCCGAGAACGATCTCACCCTGACCGATGTTCGTGTGTCGCGCCGGCACGCTCGCATCACGCTGGAAGAGGGAGGCTTTGTGCTCCGGGATGAGGGCAGCCGTAACGGCACGCAACTGAACGGCGCGGCCGTCCAGTCGGCTCCGTTGCACTCCGGCGACCGCATCGGTATCTGCGGCGTGGAGATGGTATTTGAGGTGGAAGCCGAGTGAGCGCCGATGCGCTCCTGTTCGTCCTGCGCATCGGCTTTCTGGTACTGCTGTACGTCTTTCTTTTCGCGGTGGCTAAGGCTGCCTGGGGCGGCGTACGGCGCGCCGCGGCCGCGCGCGACAAGATCATCCCGCCGAGCAGCCGCGTTCGGTTGCGGGTCCTGGCGGCGCCGGAGCCGGCGCTGGCGCGCGCCAGCTTCGACCTGTGGTCCAGCGCGACACTGGGCCGCGCGCCGGATAACACCATTGTGCTCGGCGATCAGGCGGTTTCGGCCCACCACGCGGCCATCCGCCACCAGCACGGCCAGTGGTGGCTGGAGGACTTGCGCAGCACCAATGGCACTGCCGTGAACGATCGCCGGCTCACTGAGCCAGGCATCCTCAATTCCGGCGATGTGGTGCAGCTGGGCGACGTTCGGCTGCGGCTGGAAATCGACCAACCCGAGCCAGGCTGACTCGCCCTGTGTTCTACGCGATTATCCTGGCTGCCGGCCGAGGCACGCGCATGGCGGCGAACCGCAACAAGGCGCTGCTCCCGCTCGCTGGCCGTCCGCTGTTGCTGTATTCCGTGGAGACGCTGCTGATTGCTGGCGCCGAAGTGCTCCTGGTGGCCGCCGAGGAGGAGCTGGCGGAGGTTGCGGCACTGGCGCCCGGCTGCGCCGTGGTGCGCGGGGGCGCTACCCGGCGCGCCTCCGAGTGGTGCGGCTTGCGAGCGCTGCGGAATCGCCTTGAGCCGGATGACGTTGTGGCCCTGCACGACGCTGCGCGCCCCCTGGTGGCGTGCGCAGATGTCGTTCGAGTGTACGAAGCCGCCCGGGCAGCGGGCGCGGCGTTGCTGGCTCAGCCAGTGGACGCCCCGCTGTTGCGGCCGGCCGCGACAGCGGCACCGGGCTCCGCCGTGCCTGCCGCGGTCATAGAGGCAGTTGCCGCGAGCAGCATCTGGCGCGCGCAAACGCCACAGGCCGCCCGGGCCGCCTGGCTGCTCGATGCCTACGGGCGAGCCGAACGACACCACTTCGAGGGGACCGATACCGCTGCTGTGCTGGACTGGGCGGGCTATCCCGTAGAGGTGGTGGAAGCCACGCGGCCCAACCCTAAGATCACCGTGGCGGCGGATATCCCACTCGCGGAGGCGCTGCTGGCGGGCGACGGCAGTAGAATGGCCGAAAAGGGAGCCGCCGGGCGGCACGCGTCCGGCGGAGGTGAGGCGGCATGAGTCCCACGCAACCGGAGGCATCGGGCGAAGAGCGCATCTCGCTGGCGGAGGCGGCCCGCCGGGTAGAGCTGTCCGTGGAGGTGCTGCGGCGGGCGGTGCAGCAGGGCCGCCTGCCGGCTGAAAAGAGCCACGGCGCCTGGAGCGTGCTGCCGGGCGATCTGCTGGCCTGGCAGAGCTTGCGTCAGGCCGGCCTCAAACGGGCGCGCGCCACCGAGGAGGCCGGGTTTGAGGACGAGCAGCGGCGCCTGAGCGGCGTCGGGGTGGTGGCCGCGCCCCCTGCACCAGAGGCGGAGGTATCGCTCGAGAGCCGGGCGCGCCAGGCTGCCGCCGACGCGATCGATCATCAGTTGAATCCGGAAGCCGGTCAGCTGGGTGCGCCGCCGCGCCGGTTGAGCGGGAGACAAACTCCTGCCCAGGCTGCCGAGCGCGAAGCCCTGGATGACATCCTGCACAGGCCCTCGGCGCCGCACCCGCCGGAGCGCTCGCTCTGATGCGTTGTTCCTACAGCCCAGCCTGCTCGCGGTAGTAGGCCCAGCGCACCTCCCAGCCCACGCCGTGCGCCTGGCGCTGGTGCAATTCCTCGGCCGGGATCACGCGCGGGCTGGCGCCCATGGCGCGTACACGCCAGTTGGCCTCGGCCAGCCGCTCCAGCCAGATGGCGTCGAGCGTGGCCTCGGGTAGGGTGGGGCCCACGCTCACAATGCCGTGGCCCTGCAAGTGGCAAACGGAATGGCTGCCCAGCGTATCGGCCAGTTCGCGTCCGAGCTGGGCATCCGTGACCAGCTTGGCGCAGGGCCACAGCGGCACGGGCTCGGCCACCAGGGCGCCCTCAACGTGCAGGATGGGTAGGATGGGCACACCCGCTGCGCCCATCACCGTGGCCATCGGCTGGTGCGTGTGCACAACTGCCTGCACATCTGGCCGCTGGCGGTACATCGCGGTGTGAATGAAACGCTCGCCCGGCGGCGGATCCGCACCTTCCAGCAGGTTGCCATCCAGGTCGATCAGCACGAAATCGTCCGGCGTAAGGCGATCCTGCGAGCGAATGCGCAGTGAGTGCTGCGGTTTGATGAGCACGCGATCCGTCCCTGGCAGGCGCACGCTTGGGTGGCCCATGTAATCGACCAGCCCCAGGCGGGCCAGTACCTGGCAGCTCTCCGCCAGCTGCTGGCGGAGCTCACGTTCCTCGGCTCGTGCCACGCGGCTATCCTCCCACAAGCCCAACTCGACCGTTCCAGCCGTCACTGTACCCCGCGACGTTGCTGGGGCTACAATGCGCACGCCACAGCGGGCGCAGGCTTGGGCCGAAAGGCATAGTTCACATAATCCCGCCGGGCGGGAGGTTTGCACTATGCGACTGGCTCTAGTTTTTTCGGCGCGCATGTTCATTGGGCGCCCGCTGCGGGAGATGATCGATCTGGCCAGGGCGGCGGACGATGCCGGCTTGGATTACGTGTGCCTGGCGGAGCACGTGATCAATCATGCGGAGCCGAACCCCGCTAACCACACCTACGGACCCAACATGCATACCCCCGTTGAGCCGTGGCCGGAGCCGCTGACGACCCTGAGCGCGTTTGCGGGCGCCACGCAGCGCATCGGCTTGATGACCGGCATCCTCATCGCTCCACTGCGTCCCGGTGTGCTGCTGGCCAAAACCGCGGCCAGCGTGCACGCGCTTTCGGGTGGTCGGCTGGTGATGGGCGTGTCCACCAGCTGGCAAGAGGAGGAGTACAACTCCTTGAACGTGCCCTTCAAGGAGCGCGGCGCTGTGCTGAACGACAACCTGGGTGCGTGCCGCGCGCTGTGGGGCAGCTCGCCAGCCTCGTTTCATTCGCAATACGTCAACTTCGATGACATGCTGTGCGAGCCGCGGCCGGACCATGCCTTCGACATTCCCATTTGGTTTGGCGGCAAGTTCACGCCGCGGCTGGTGCGGCGCGTGGTAGAGCTGGGTAACGGCTGGATTCCCTTTCAGGCGTATCGAGAGACGCCCGAGGAGCTGGCACCCAAGATTCAGCAGCTGCGCGATGCGCTCAGCGCCGCTGGACGCCACCCGGCCGATCTGGACGTAGCGTATTGGATGCGAACCGGCGGCGGGCGCTCGCTGGAGGAAGTGCTGGAGGACATCCCGGCCATGGCGGCGGCCGGAATCACCGTGGGCGAGTTCCTGTTTGCGCCCTTCGCGCCCGAACCGGAAGCGTGCCCGGCCTTCTTCAGGGAGCTGAGCAAGCGCTTCGAGGCCTACCGCGGCCTGGGCCTGCCCGGTGGCTCAACCGCCAGCAAAGTGCCCTTGCCAGCCTGAGGCCAGTCGCGGCGGGATTCGCGGGGCCCCAGCGGTGGGACGCCCTGGTCATCGAGCTCGCGAGGCACGCTGGCGCGGCGCGGCTACGGCGGAGAACACGCGGCAATCGGGGGCCGCGGATACAAGACCTTGCGAGATTCTCGAGGCGTGATAAGTTACATGTAACCATGTCCATACCGACGAAGAACAAAGTGCAGGCTCACCGGCAGCGGCTCCGCGAGCAGGGGCT
>DATKQD010000294.1:0-18377 GCA_035532895.1 Chloroflexota bacterium | reverse complement strand
GGAGGCGTCACGCTTGCTGAAGGCGTCGATCGAGCGCGCGCTGGCGGAGCTGCAGCGGGCCCCGTTGCGCAAGACCTTGAAGGCGCGCTACCAGAAGTTTCGGCGCATGGGCCAGTACAACCACTATTTCAACCTGGCGGTGGCGCGGGAAGTGGCGCACATGCAGGGCTGGGTGCAGGGCCTACGCGAGCATTGGCCGGGGCGAGCGCGACCTTCCGCGGAAGGGAGCCCTCACCTAGCCTCTCCCATTGCGATGGGAGAGGGACAAGCGAATGGCTGATCCGCCGCTGACTGGGCTGCGGGTGGTGGACTTCAGCCGCGCGCTGGCCGGGCCGTTCTGCGCCCAGATGCTGGGCGACATGGGCGCCAGCGTAATCAAGATCGAGGCTCGCCACGGCGGCGACGACTCGCGCGGTTGGGGCCCACCCTTCATGGGCGACGAGAGCACCTACTTCTTCGCTATGAACCGCAACAAGCGATCGCTGACGCTGGACCTGAAGAAGGGCAAGGAGATTGCCGAGCGGCTGCTGGCGCGAGCCGATGTTGTAGTCGAGAATTTTTCGCCCGGCACCATGGCCCGCCTCGGCCTCGGTTACGAGCAGGTCAATGCATACAACCCGAGGGCGGTCTACTGCTCCATCTCAGGTTATGGCCAAACCGGGCCGGGCAGCATCCTGCCGGGGTACGACATGACGGCTCAGGGCGCTGGCGGCCTCATGAGCGTGACCGGCCACGACCAGCCCACCCGCATGGGCGTGTCCATCGCCGATCAGGTCGCCGGCATGTTCGGCGCCTTCGCGGTCGTATCGGCCCTGTACAGCCGCCGCGACACTGGCCAGGGGCAGTTCATCGAGACGTCGTTGCTGGGTGGCATGGTGGCCACCTTGATGCACCACGCCTCGGCCTACTTGAACGCGGGCAAAGTGGCTGGCTTGCAAGGCAACACCCACGCGACGATCGCACCCTACGAGACGCTGCCAACCAAGGATGGCTTCATCAACGTGGGCGTTGCCAACGAACGCCTGTGGCAACGCTTCTGTGACGCTATGGAGCTGCAGGGCCTGCTTTCAGACGAGCGCTTCACGTCGAATGCCGGCCGAGTCAGCAATCGGACTGCTCTGGCCGAGATCATCGGAGAGCGCTTCAGCCACTTCACCACCGCCGATCTCGTGGCGCGCCTCACCGCCGCCGGCATTCCCGCCGACGCGATCAAGAATGTGGCGGAGGTGTTCGAGGATCCGCGGGTGCTGCACCTGGGGCTGAAGCTGGGCATGGAGCACTCCACGCAAGGCCACATCGAGGTGGCCGGCGTGCCCTACCTGCTGGGCGGCACGCCCGCCACCGCGCGCCTGGCGCCGCCCACCCTGGGCCAGCACACCGATGAAGTGCTGCTGGAGCTGGGCTACAGCCAGGCCGAGGTCGAGCGCTTTCGGACCGCGGAGGTCATTTGATGGCAGTAAAACCTCCCTCTCCCGCCGCGGCGGGAGAGGGACGGGGTGAGGGAGCTCATCCGCCGGCGGAGGCCGGCTCTCATCGGCAAGCGGGCGAGCGGATCAGAACCAATTCCTCTGGCACCGACATCAAGTGCGTTTACACGTCAGAGGACATCGCGAGCATGGACTACGCGCGCGACATTGGCTTCCCCGGCGAGCTGCCATTTACCCGGGGGCCGTACCCGACCATGTACCGCGGCCGGCCGTGGACGATTCGCATGTTCTCCGGCTTTGGTTCGGCAGCCGACACGAACCGGCGTTATCACTACCTGCTGGAGCAGGGGCAGACTGGGCTGAGCGTGGCCTTCCATCTGCCAACGCTGCTGGGGTATGACTCGGACGATCCGCGATCCAAGGGTGAGATTGGCAAGTGCGGCGCCGCCATCGACAGTCTGGCAGATATGGAAACGCTGCTGGCTGGCATCCCGCTGGACCAAGTCAGCACGTCCATGACCATCAACGCCACGGCCATTGTGGCGCTATGCCTGTATGTCGCCGTCGCGGAGAAGCAGGGCGTGCCGGCCAGCAAGCTGCGGGGCACCCTCCAGAACGACATCCTCAAGGAGTACATCGCCCAGAAGGAGTGGGCTTTCCCAATTAAGCCATCGCTGCGCGTGGTGGTCGACATGTTCGAGTGGTGCGCCAGCAGCATGCCGGAGTGGAACACCGTCAGCGTCAGCGGCTATCACATCCGTGAGGCCGGCTCGACGGCCGTGCAGGAGCTGGCCTTCACGTTGATCGACGGCCTGACCTACGTCGAAGAGGGCGTGAAGCGGGGCCTGAAGGTCGACGAGTTCGCGCCGCGCTTGAGCTTCTTCTGGGATCTGCACAACGACTTCTTCGAGGAAATCGCGAAAATGCGGGCCGCCCGCCGCATCTGGGCGCGCGAGATGATCCGGCGTTACAACCCGCGGGACTCCCGCTCCTACACGCTGCGCGCCCACATGCAGACGGCTGGCGTGACGCTGACGGCGCAACAGCCATTGAACAACATCGCGCGCGTGGCGCTGCAAGCGCTGGCCGGCGTGCTGGGCGGCGGCCAGTCGATGCACACCAACTCTTTCGACGAAACCTATGCGCTACCCGCTGAGAATGCCGTTACCGTCGCGCTGCGCACGCAGCAGATCCTCCAGATCGAGACCGGACTGACCAACACCATCGATCCGTTCGCCGGCTCCTACTACCTGGAGAAGCTGACGGACCAGATGGAAGCGGGCTTCTACTCCTACCTGGAGCGCATCGAGGCCATGGGCGGCATGGTGGCCGCCATAGAAGCGGGCTTCCCGCAGATGGAAATTGCCGACGCTGCCTCGCGCTACCAGACGCTGGTCGATTCGCACCAGCAGATCATCGTCGGCCTCAACGGCTACACCACCGACGAGGCCGAGCCGGCCATTCCCATCCTGGAGATCGACGACTCGCTCGAGCAGCAGCAGGTGGCGCGCCTGCAGGAGCTTCGGGCAAGCCGCGGCACAAACTACAAGCGTGCGCTGGAGAGCGTTCGCAAGGCGGCCTTCGGCGAAGCGAACCTGGTCCCGCCCATCCTCGACGCCGTCCACGCCTACGCCACCGTGGGCGAGATCATGGACACCCTGCGCGACATCTTTGGCGAGTATCGGGATCCCGGCTATTTCTGAGGAGGAATCGGGAGTCCGCACTCCCGACTCCCGGCCAATTCGGGTCATCGTCGCCAAAGCGGGCATGGATGGCCACGATCGTGGCGCCAAGGTGGTGGCGCGGCTGTTGAGGGATGCCGGCTTCGAGGTGATCTACACCGGGCTGTACCAGACGCCGGAGGCCATCGTCAACACGGCGCTGCAGGAGGATGCCGACGCCGTGGGCATCAGCGTGCTGTCGGCTGCGCACAAGCACATCTTCGGCGAGACCGCCCGGATCATGCGTGAGCAAGGCCTGGCCGACGTGATCCTGTTCGGCGGCGGCATCATCCCGCCCAACGACGTCCTGTGGCTGGAGCAGCAGGGCGTCCGCAAAGTGTTCTTGCCGGGCGCGAGCGGCCCGGAGATCATCGACTTCCTGAAACAGGCAGTCACCGAACGGCGCAGAGCCGCGCCGTGATGAGCTCCGAGCTCGTTGAGCGTGCCCTGAATGGCGAAGTCCGCGCCGCCGCGCGGCTGATGACCGCTCTGGAAAGCGATCCTGAAGCCGTGCCTGCGATCATGAGCCAGGTCTATCCCAAGGCCGGCAAGGCGCACGTGATCGGAGTCACCGGCCCGCCGGGCGCCGGCAAGAGCAGCCTCGTGGACAAGATCGCCGCCACGTATCGCGACCGTGGCCAGACTGTTGGAATCGTGGCCGTCGATCCGTCGAGTCCCTTCAACGGCGGAGCCATCCTGGGGGATCGCATTCGCATGCAGGATCGCTTCGCCGATGCCGGCGTGTTCATCCGCAGCATGGCCAGCCGCGGCCAGCCGGGCGGCCTGGCTAAAGCCAGCCAGAATGTCGTCGCACTCATGGCCGCCATTGGCAAGGACGTGGTGCTGGTCGAGACGGTGGGCGTGGGCCAGGAGGAGATCGACGTCATCCGGGTAGCCGACACGACGGTGGTGGTGATGGTGCCCGGCCTGGGCGATGCGGTCCAGACGATGAAGGCCGGCCTGCTGGAGGTGGCCGACGTGTTCGTGGTCAACAAGGCCGACCGCGATGGCGCGGACCGCGTGTTCAAGGACCTGAACCTGATGGTCCACATCGGCATGCAGGAGGGCAAGTGGTCGGCGCCGGTCCTCAAGACGGTGGCCACCGAGAACCAGGGCGTGGACGAGCTGCTGGATAAAGTGGCCCAGCACATAGCGTTCGCGCGCCAGTCGGGCCAGTACGAACTGCGCCGTCGCCAGGCCGCCACTGTCGAGATCGACGCCATTTTGCGCGACCGGCTGCTGCGCGCCGTCATGCACCGCGTGCCTGCGTTTGACCGTTACGCGGAGGAAGTTGGCCGGCGGCAGTACGATCCGTACACCGCTGTGGAACACATCCTGCAAGAGAGCGGCCTTGGCGGCTGACATCCAGGTCCACGATGTCACGCGCGGCGCGGCGCAAGATTTCTTCGAAATCGCCTGGCGTCAGTTCAACGAAGAGCTGTTTGGCGAGCCGTTCCTGTGGATTCTCACGGGCGAGTACCATCTCGGCGCCAGCATGGAGGACGATGGCAATCTGGTCGGCGCCGCGCGTTACAGCATCGCCGAGGGCGTGGGCTACTTGCGCGAGCTGGTGGTCCTTCAGCCGCACCGCGGCCAGGGCATCGGCGACAAGCTGCTGGCTGCCTTCGAGGCCGGCTGCCGGCGCCGCCGCTGCCACAAGCTGTTCCTCGACGTCGCGGCTGTGAACGTCCGCGCCCAGGACTTCTATCGTCGCCACGGTTGGGAGCAAGAGGGCCTCATGCGCCGGCACTGGCGCGAAGTCGACTTCCAAACCTGGATCAAATGGCTTTAGACGGGACTCCCGCGGAGCACCTGGAGCAGCTCAGGCGCCAAGCCTTGCTTGGCGGCGGAGCCGCGCGCATTGAAGAGCAACATCGTAAAGGCAAGCTGACCGCGAGAGAGCGCATCGACCTCCTGCTCGATCCCGGCACGTTCAACGAAACCGGCATGTTTGTCACCAGCCGTGGCCTGGGCGAGGACCAGGCACTCGGCGATGGCGTCGTAACCGGCTACGGCCGCATCGATGGCCGGCTGGTGCACGTCTTCTCCCAGGACTTCACCGTCTTCGGCGGGTCGCTCGGCGAAGCGCACGCCGAGAAAGTGTGCAAGCTCATGGACCTGGCCATGCGCAATGGCGCGCCCGTCATCGGCCTCAACGACTCCGGCGGCGCCCGCATCCAGGAAGGCGTGCTCAGCCTGGCCGGGTACGCGGACATCTTCTACCGGAATACGCTGGCCTCGGGCGTGATCCCGCAAATCTCGGCCATCCTTGGCCCCTGCGCCGGCGGAGCCGTCTATTCGCCGGCCATCACCGACTTCATCCTCATGGTTCGCGACACCTCGCACATGTTCGTCACCGGTCCCAACGTGGTCAAGCAGGTCACTCGCGAGGACATTTCGATGGAAGAGCTTGGCGGCGCCGAAACGCACGCCAGCGTCAGTGGCGTGGCCCATTTCGCCGCCGACAGCGAGGCCCACTGCCTGCACCTGGTGCGCGAGCTGCTGTCCTACATCCCCCAGAACAACCTCGACGATCCGCCGCTCGGCCCGCGCGACGATCCTGCGGGCCGCATGGACCCCGAACTGGATGGGCTTGTGCCCGACAACCCCAACAAGCCCTACGACATGCTGGACGTGATCCATCGCATCGTCGATCTCGGGCAATTCCTGGAGGTCCACGCGTCGTGGGCCAAGAACATCATTGTCGGCTTCGGTCGCCTCAACGGCCGCTCGGTGGGCGTGGTGGCCCAGCAGCCGGCCGCTTTGGCTGGAACGCTGGACATCGACTCCTCCGATAAAGGCGCCCGCTTCGTGCGCTTCTGCGATGCCTTCAACATCCCCCTGCTGACGTTCGTGGACGTACCCGGCTTCCTGCCCGGCCGGGGTCAGGAGCACGGCGGCATCATCCGCCACGGCGCCAAGCTGCTTTTCGCCTACTGCGAGGCCACCGTCCCCAAGATCGCCGTCATCACCCGCAAGGCCTACGGCGGCGCCTATGACGTCATGTCCAGCAAGCACGTCGGCGCGGACATCAACTACGCCTGGCCCACGGCCGAGATCGCCGTGATGGGCCCCGAAGGCGCCGTCGAAATCGTCAACCGCCGTGAGCTCGCGGCGGTTGACGACCCCGTGGCCGAAAAAGCGCGCCTAGCCGCCCAGTATCGCGCCCGCTACGCCAACCCCTTCCTGGCGGCGGGCCGCGGCTTCATCGACGACATCATCGAGCCGCGCGAAACCCGCCCCAAGCTCATCGCCGCGCTGGAGATGCTCCAAACCAAGCGCCAAACCCTGCCCGCCAAGAAGCACGGCAATATCCCGCTGTAGTAGCATACGACTACATGATCACCGTTCCTGAAGCCGCCCGCCGGCTCCACAAAAACCCCGAGACGATCCGCCGCTGGATCCGCTCGGGAAAGCTGCCCTCCCAGAAGGTGGGCACACAGCATCTGATCGAAGAGGAAGACCTCGATTACGCCGGCGAGGAGCCGAAGATGCTGCCGCTGCCCCCCGGTCACGACACCACATTCTGGGGCGCGCCCATGCCTAATGTCGTCGCCTGGGTCTGGGAATCGCGAAGGGGCCATTGAGTGACTTAATACTGGACGCGAGTGCAGCAATCGTGGCCGCCCTCAATGTTGGGGGCTTTGCCCTCTACCAGGCCCACACGCTGCACAGTCCAGGCCTCATGTTGTGGGAGGTCAACAGCGTACTGCACGAACACGCCTCGCGTGGTGACATTGCTCAGCACGATGCAGAGGAGGCCATGCGCCGCCTTGATGCTGAGGTGATCCGTCACTGGGGTCCAACACCTGAGCTTCTCGACGCCGCGGTTAAGGTCGCGCGGCGGCTAGGCTGGACCCGGGTCTACGATGCTGTGTACGTGGCGCTTGCACTGGAGCTCCGCGGCAGTCGACTCGTGACCACGGATGAGCGCCTCCGGCGTGGCGCCTCTCGACTGGTCGACATCATCACTCCAGCCGAGCTTTAGTGCCATGTTCCGAAAAATCCTCGTCGCCAATCGCGGCGAGATTGCCGTGCGGGTGCTCCGTACCTGTCGCGAGATGGGCATTGGCACGGTGGCGGTGTACTCCGACGTGGACCGGCTGGCGCTGCATGTGCGCATGGCGGACGAGGCGTACGCGATCGGTCCGGCGCCCGCCAGCGAGAGTTATCTGCGAATGGACAAGATCCTGGATGTGGCCAAGAAGGCAGGCGCGGACGCCATCCACCCGGGCTATGGCTTCCTGTCGGAAAGCCCGGACTTCGCGCGGGCGTGTGCTCAAGCGGGCGTGAAGCTCATCGGGCCGAGCGCCGAGGCGATGGGTCTGCTGGGCGACAAGCTGGCGGCGAAGAAGACGGTGGCCGGCGTGGGCGTGGCGCTGGCGCCGGGAACCACGGAGCCGGTGGAAGACGAGGTGCAGCTCCAGCGCGAGGCCCAGCGGATCGGCTTCCCGTTGCTGGTCAAGGCCGCGGCCGGCGGTGGCGGCAAGGGCATCCACGAGGTGCACCAGCCGGAGGAGTTGGGCGCCGCGCTGCGGCTGTCGCAAGGTGAGGCGCAGGCCGCCTTTGGCGACAAGCGTGTGTTCCTGGAACGGCTCGTGGAGCGTCCGCGGCACGTCGAGGTGCAGGTCCTGGCCGACGAGCACGGCAACTGCATTCATCTCGGCGAGCGCGAGTGCTCGGTGCAGCGCCGGCACCAGAAGCTCATCGAGGAGTCGCCTTCAGTCGCGGTGACCCCCGAGCTGCGGCAGCGAATGGGGGCGGCGGCCGTCGCGGCGGCCAAGGCGGCCGGCTACACCAACGCCGGCACGGTGGAATTCCTGCTGGACCAGTCCGGCGAGTTTTATTTCCTTGAAGTCAACACCCGGCTGCAGGTTGAGCACCCGGTAACGGAGTGGCTCACCGGGCTGGACCTGGTGCGCGAGCAAATCCGGATAGCCGCCGGCGAGAAGCTGGGGCTCGGGCAGGAGGACGTGACCTGGCGAGGCGCAGCCATCGAGTGCCGCATCACGGCTGAGGATCCGGACCTGCAATTCCTGCCGTTCACCGGCACGGCCCTGGACGTGAGCGAACCATCCGGCCCCGGCGTGCGTTTCGATCACATGCTGCACCCCGGCGTGGAGGTTACACGCTACTACGATTCTCTGCTTGGCAAGCTGATCGTCTGGGCGCAGGATAGACCGGCGGCCATCGAGCGCATGCGCCGCGCTCTGGGCGAGCTGCGCATCCCCGGCTTGAAGACCACCATTCCGTTCCATGCCTGGGCCATGGCGAACGATGCCTTCCGGAAAGGCGAGCTGCACACCGGCTTCATCGCAGAGCATTGGCGTCCGGCCGAGTCCGACGCCGGCGCCCAAGAGGTCGCGGCCATCGCCATCGCGGTGTTGGAGTTGCAGCGCGGGGCGCGCCCCGCTGCGCCGGAAGATGGCCGGCCCTCCGTCGAAGCCAGCAAGTGGAAACTGGCAGCTCGAGCCGCCATCGCGCGGTGAAGTACGTCGCCACAGTCGGCGGCAGGGATTACTCCGTCGATGTCCAATTCGCCGGAGACCCTGGCCTCTACACGGTGATGGTTGACGGCAAGCCTCACGACGTAGACCTACGGCAAACCGCGCGCGGCTGGTTGCACTCGCTTTTGCTGGACGGCCGCTCGTACCAGGTGGCACGGACAGAGGGCGAGGTCCAGGTCGACGGCCGCGGCTACGCGGTCGAAGTCGAGCGCGATTTCGGGCTGGTCCGGGATCGCGACCCAGGCGCGGCGGCGGGTCCGGCCAGCCTCAAAGCGCCCATCCCAGGCCTGGTAACAGCCGTTCGCGCCACGCCGGGCGATGAGGTGCACGAGGGGCAGGCGCTGGTGATTGTGGAGGCGATGAAGATGCAGATGGAGCTGAAGAGCCCGCGTTCAGGCCACGTGACGGAGGTCAGCGTCCAGCCTGGCCAGGAGGTCGATCGAGGCCAGCTGCTGCTGGTTATCGGCGATTAGCCCATGATCGGGTGCCGGGCCAGAAACTCGAGCACCACGCGGCTGGCTTCCTCGTGAAACTCCAGGAAGTAGCCGTGGCGGCCAGCCTGGATGATGTGCAGCTCGGCCCCGGCGATTCGCTCGGCCAGCAGGGGCGCGTTGGCGGCGGGATTGATCTGGTCCTCACTGCCGTGGATGACCAGCGCGGGTACGTGAATCCACGACAGCTGGTTCCAAGCATCGTGTGCCTCGCTGGCCTGGTAGTGGAAACGCTGGGCGAAGCGCGGAATCGGGTGCCTCACCCGATGTCTCGCAGTGGCGAGATACTCAGGATGCGCCTTAGCCCATGCGGGCGAGACGAATGGATCTAAATAGAACTTCAGCGCTTCCTCGGGATCGGTCGATCGGTTTGCCATCATGGCGTTGACCTCCGCCGGGCGGCGGACGCCGTGAGCGTTGCCTGGCGTGGTGCAACCAAGCACAAGTGCCCCAAGGCGACTGCCATGCTCGATCCCGAGCCATTGGCAGATGCGCCCGCCCATCGACAGGCCGTAGGCGTGGGCGCGCTCAATCCGCAAGTGGTCGAGGATGGTGATGACGTCGCTGGCGAAGCGGTGCATCGAATAGCCGCTCGGATCCGTGGGCTTCTCACTCTCGCCGGTGCCGCGGTGATCGAACACGATGACCCGATATCGGGCTGCAAAGTCCTCCCGAATGGGATCCCACATGTGGTGGTCGCTGCCTTGGCCGCTGATGAGCACCAGCGGCTCACCGGCGCCATGCTCCTCAAAATACAGGCGGGTAGTGTCGGCGGCGGCGGCAAATGGCATCTGGAAGGGCAGTCTATCCTAGTCCGGTGGACACAAGCAAAGACCTCCGCACCTGGATCCAGGAACTGGACGATGCCGGCGAGCTGATCCGCATCGACAAGCCGGTGGACCCGCACACCCAGATGGGGGCGCTGCTGTACCAGAGCCGCGAGAAGGCGCTGTTCTTCGAGAACCTGCCGCACGGCTGGCGGTCGTTGGGCCAGGCTCCGGCCAATGTGCGCCAGGCAGCTCTTGCCTTCGGCGCGCGCGAGGACACGGTGGTGCCCTTGGTGGCGGAACGTATGGGTCGCCGAATTCTGCCGGAGATGGTGAGCGACGGGCCGGTGAAGGAGGTCAAACTCGGCAAGGGTGAGTTCGACCTGTGTGAGCTGCCTGTTCACGTGGCCGGCCAGCGCGACGGCGGGCCGGTCATCGGCTCCGGGCTGGTCGTGACCAAGGACCCCGACACGGGACAACGGAACCTGAGCTTTCACCGGCTGCAAGTCAAAGGCCCCAACAAGACCGGCATCCTGTTCTACCCCCGCCACGCCTGGCGCAACTACCTCAAGTACCAGGAGCGCAACGAGCCGATGCCGATAGCCATCTTCATCGGCCACTATCCGCTGTACTACGCTGCCGCCTCTACGACCACGGCCTATGGGGTGGACGAGTTTGAGATTGCCGGCGGCTACCTCGGCCATCCGGTGAAACTGGTGAAGTGCGAGACGGTAGACCTGGAAGTGCCCGCCGACGCCGAGATCGTGTTGGAAGGCTTCGTTCCGCCGCACTATCGCGAGGACGAGGGGCCGTTCTCCGAATTTCAGGACTACTACATCACCGGCACCGGCCAGAACCCTGTCATCGAGTACACGGCCATGACGCGGCGGCACGACGCCATCTTCAAGAACCTCCAGAATGGCTCCGAGATGGAGGGCTGCGTGTTCCACAAAATTCCCATGAGCGCGACCATCTTCCGGCGCCTCAAAGACATCGGCGGCGGCCCCAACCTGCACAACGTCATGGCCCTGCCGGGCGTGTTCGGGCTGGCGATTCAGATGACCCCACGCTACTACGGCGAAGCCAAGAACCTGCTGATGGCCGCGCTTTCGTCGGAGTACCAGCATCCAAAGTGGGCCATCGCCGTGGACCAGGACGTGGACATCTTCAACCACTCCGAGCTGTTGTGGGCCATCGCCACCCGGGTGAACCCATCCGAGGACGTGGTGATCATTCCCAACACGCACAACCACGCCATGGACGCCATCCTGCCCGAATTGGGCGCTCCTGGCACGCCCTTTTGGCAGCGTTACGGCTCCAAAATGCTGATTGACGCCACCATTCCGCCGCCCGCCGATGCTGAAAAGCGAGCCCAATTCGAGCGCATTCGGCCGGTCAATCCGCAGCTGCGGCTGGCGGATTTCGCTCGCGACGACTACCAGGCGATGGTCAAGAGCTTGCCGCCCATGTTCTTCGGATCGAAGTTGCTACAGTAGGCGAGCATGAGCCGCGTAGTCGTCTTCGGCAGTCTGAATATGGACCTGGTCCTCAATGTCCCGGTCCTCCCCGAACCTGGCGCGACGGTCATGGGCGACCGGCTGCTGATGTATCCCGGCGGCAAGGGCGCCAACCAGGCTGTGGCGGCCGGCCGCCTGGGCGCCGACGTCGCCATGGTGGGCCGCGTCGGCGGCGACGCCTTCGCTGAGAGGATGCTGACCGAGCTGAAGAACGCCGGCGTAAACGCCGAGGGCATCGTCAAGGATTCGGCGCAGCCCACCGGTTCGGCGCTGATCATCGTCGACGCCAAAGGCCGCAATCTGATCGCCGTTGCTCCCGGAGCCAACAACACGGTGGGCAAGGACGAGATCGAGCGGCTGGCGCCGCTGCTGGACCGAAATTCCGTGCTGCTGCTGCAGATGGAGATTCCGCTGGCGGCGGTGCATGACGCGACGGCGTTGGCGCGGCAGCGGGGCGCGCGCGTGCTGTTCAACGCGGCTCCGCCGAACAACGTCAGCTCCGACCTCCTGCACGACCTGGATGTCCTGGTGGTCAACAAGAATGAGGCCGGCGCCGTCATCGGCATTCCGGTGGTTTCGGCAGGCACGGCGCGTCGTGCAGCCATGCGAGCGCGGCAACAAATGGGTGTGCAGTCGGTCATCGTGACCATGGGCGCCGATGGCTCGGTTCTCTGCACGGCAGATGGCGTTGTCGACATCGACGTCTTCCGTGTGAACAGCGTAGACACCACCGGAGCCGGCGACGCTTTCATGGGAGCGCTGGGCGCGGCCTTGAGCCGCGGCAAGGACCTCACTACCGCCGCTCGATTGGCCAGCGCCGCCGGCGCCGCGGCCACGTTGAGGCAGGGAGCGCAAAGCTCGCTGCCTCAACCGGCGGACCTCAAGCAGTTGTTCGGCATCGACTGGTAAACGAAGCCGTTTTGGCCGGGCTGGTAAAGTAGAGGTCAGATGTCAGACCATAGGCGCGGGCCTAGCCCGAAAGTTTTTCGCTTGCATTTCCCTAAGTTCACGCCCGCGGTGCTGTGCTCTCTGGCGCTCGCCGCCTGCGGTGGCGGAGCGGCCACGCCCGTGAGCAGCGCCCCTGCGTCCGTCGCCGCCAGTGGGGCTGCTGCCAAGCCCGCGGCCAGCGCGCCGGCCAAACCGGCGGCCAGCAGCGCGACGGGCGCGTCCGCCAAGCCGGCGGGCAGCACCGCGGTGAGCCCGGCTGCCAGCGGCCTCACCAAGGTGAAAGCCGCATACTCGCAGATCAGCGCCGTCCAGGGGCCGCTGTATGTGGCCATCGACCAGAAGTTCTTCCAGAAACATGGGCTTGAAGTCGACGCTGGCCTCGTGTCCGGCACGGCCCAGCCGCCGGCCATGATGGCCGGCGAGCTCCAGTTCGGCACCCCCGGCGGCAACGAGCTGGTGTCGGCCGATCTGGCTGGCGCCTCCCTCGTGATGATCGCCGCCGCGTCCAACTACCCGGTGTTCTCGATGTATGCCGGCAAGGGTATCAACGAGCTGAAGGATCTCGCGGGCAAGTCCGTAGCCATCACCAGCGCCGGCTCGTCCACCGACGCCGCGGCCCGGCTTTACTTGCGGCACTTCAACCTGGACAAGCAGGTCAAGCTGCAGCCGTCGGGGAGCATCCAGGGCATCCTGGCGGTCGTCGAGAAGGGCGACGTTGCAGCCGGCATCGTGTCACCTCCGACAACCGCACTCGCGGACAAGGCTGGCCTGAAGGAGTTGGTCAACGGCCCCAAGCTGGGCCTGCCCCTGACCCACTCCGGCGTCACGGTCACTCGCGACTACTTGAAGTCAAAGCCCGAGGTCGTCAAGGGCTTCCTGCAGGGCTACCTCGACGCTTGGAACTTCTCGATCAATCCCGCCAACGAGGCAGCGGTAGAGCAGTCCCTGGCCAAATGGACAAAGTCCACCCAGGCCATCGCCAAGGCCAGCTACGACTACGTCGAGCCCGCCTGGGCTAAGGACAAGCTGCCCACCGTCAGCCCCGAAGGCATCCAGAACGTCCTGAGCCTGGTGAGCAACCCCAACGCCAAGACCGCCAAGCCGGAGCAGTTCATCGATAACTCGATCCTGCAGTCGCTCGGGAAATAGGCATTTTGTAAGGGACCACACGCGGTGACGGCTTGGCCTGCTCAGGGGGGCAGCCCACTGCTGGCGGAGCAGCAGCAACAATAGTGCGCGTTCCAACGCTGAGCGTCAGTCAGGGGTGAAGCTCGTGGGACTTTCAGGCCAGCGAGTGGTGGCCTGAGCTACCCGGCGTGGCGGTAGATCCGCGCGCCTATCCCGTCGTACACCAGGCTGTATCGACTATCGTGCTCGAGCGAAGTCCGGAGCGGCCCCCACGATATGGCGGACGCCTGTTTGGGCACATAGAGGTAATCGAACCGTTGGCCATTGGCCTCGGCCCACTGTTCCAAGCAACCAGTATTCTGCTGCCGGCAGCGAGCAAGTTGCGTCGCCCAAGCTGTGCGGATCTGGAACGTGGACGGCAGCCATTCGGTCGCCTGGACGGTCGCAACGCTGGTGCGATGTGCCAACACCGGCAGCCATTCCGCGGATTTGTCCGTCTCCCACGTAGTAGGCGTGAGCGATAGGATCGCGCTCGAAGCGGGCGTTTCGCCGGCCAGCCAGGTCATCGCAGCCCGTTCCCCGGGTGAAAGCGCCACAAGCTTGGTCAGCTCTGTTTGCGGGCGCGGCGCAGCCAGCAGAGCGGCCCACAAACAATATGCGAGCAGGCTGCCGAAAATGGTGACGGTGAGCATTCGGCGGACCGCGAGATTCTTTGCCCGTCCAATAAGCGCCGGAAGCGCGGTGCTGGTCGCCACACCGGCGAGGAGTGCCTCCGGCACAGCGGCATAGGTCGCCGCCGCGCGAGGCTCCAGAACGATGATCAAGGTCCACCAGCCGGGCAGCAACCAGCAACGGCGGCGGCATTGTATGTACGCGCCAAGCAGTGCCAGCGCGCCAAGGATTGGAACGGTGGCTTCGGCGGTCTGGCGGGGCGCCAGCACGAGACGAAAGGCGATGCTCAGCAGCAGCTCCACGGGCGTCAGGCCGTTGGCTCCGGAATGCATTGCTGCCACGAAGGGCCCCGGGCCGAACCGCGCCAGCACCGTTACCCACCAGGGTGCTGTGGCCATGGCCGAGACGGCCGCCACCAATAATATGCTTCTGAACGCCTGACGCGTTCGACTCTGCGCTAGCCACAGCGCGACCACGCCGCTCGCGAGGAACATTGCGCCTTCCAGGTGTGACAGCAGCGTCAAGCTGGCGAACAGCGAGCTCCAGTGGGCGGCCCGGGGCCGGCCCATAAGCAGCCGCTGAATCTGCCAGATTGCCAGCAGGGCAAACAAAAACCCCGGCGCCCTGGTGAGTCCGCCGCCCATCACCGTCCAGATGAAGCTGCGCGGTATCAGTCCGAACGCCAGCGTGGCTGCCGTGACCCCGACCTTGTTCTCAGGAAAGAGTGAGCTCGCCAGCAGCCAGAACGCCGGCAGGCACAGGCAGCTCGCCGCCAGTGGCACGAATCGCAGCGTGTCCAGCAGACTTATATGGAATATCCCAGCCACGGCTATCCCGGCGTAGAAGCCCAGTGGTGGGTACGCGTACGGGGCAGACAAGCTGTTGTAAGAGGTGACCTCCGGCAGCGCCAGGTGGGCCGCCTGAAGGTCGCGCATCATGGCGTAGAACATCCCGCCGTCGTTCAGCGGGAAATCCGCCGCCAGCACCCGGCTTGCTCGCGCCGCGCCGCCCGCGATCATCGCGCCGGCGAAGGCCAGCCACAGCATCATGTCCGAGGCGCTCCAGGGCCAGGCCAGCGCGCGTGGCCTTAGAACCCGCCTGGGCGCCGCCAGCAGACGCGGACTCGCCGTTCCGATAGCCATCAGTCTGCCCGCACAAACACCGCGGCCAGCTTGTCGCTGTATGCCTGACGCCAGCCCGGCAGCGCGCGAAGCTCGCCCGCTACCGCGCCGTGCGTATTCACCATCGCCAATTTGATGCCGTACTGCTGCAGCACCGGCGCCACGGGTTTGGTCCCGAACGTGATGGCGGCTGTCTCTGCCTCGAATCGCTGGCCGTACATCTCCGTTCGGGCATCGACAAACACCGGCAGCCGTGGCAGCGCGCCGATCAGGTAGCCGCCCCAATCGACCTCGTTCCACATCGGACCCGCGAGTTGATGCGCCTCGATGAACGCCACCGCGTCCACCGGGTAGTCCGCCGCCACCGCCTGGTGGTATGCCCCCGGCGTAAGGCGTGTGACCGGCCCGGCCAGGGTCAGCCCCAGCAGCGTCAGCGCCAGCGCGACGGCGCTGCCTGCCGACAGGCGCGTAAGGGCCCGACTGGGCCATGCCTCCTGCAGCAGCTCACCCGCTAGTGGCGCCGCCGCCACCGCAAAGAACAGGATAAACTGCTGGCTCTGCAGTGCCCCCCCCGCTCCCGCCACCAGCAGCAATTGCTGGGCGCGTCCGCGCGGGCTCACCCGCAAGAAGGCCGGCAGGGCCAGCAGCAGCAGCACCGTGAGCAGGATCGGCGCGAAGCTCAGGTCGCTGAAGTCTGGCGGCTTCCACTCGTGCACGAGCTGCCGGTTGACGCTCAGTTGCGAAGCGCCGAGGGTGAAGCGGTAGAGTCCCACTCCCAGCGGATTGATCAGCGAAGCGGCCACCGCCGCCGCGCCGGTCAGCGCCCACGGCGCCAGCGCGCCCCAGCGCCCGGTTTCCCACAGTGCTGCCAGCCCGTACAGTCCGCACAGCAGCAGGCCCAGCACGTACGAGCCGTGGCTATTGGCCCACAGCAGCTCCGCCGCGGGCGCCACACCAAGCCATCTCCAGTTGCCGCCGCGGCGGTAGCGCTCGAAGCCGAAGAGCATCGCCGCCGTGAACAGCGCCACTACCTGCCCTGGCCGCGCCTCGGCATACACCGCCAGGTTGGCTAAGGCCACCCCCGCGCCGGCCGCGGCGTAGGCCGGTTCGATGCGTCTCGTTCGCAGCCGCAAGTAGATAAACGCCAGCACGCCGCTCACCGCCGCGCCATTGGCCAGCACGATGGCCGTCTGCCCGCCAAGCGCGTTCAGCGCCGCCGCGGCCACCTGCCACAGCCACTCGTGTTCCACCCACGGCGCTCCGGCCTTCGTGAAGGAGTAGGGGTCCACCGTCGGGATGTGGTGCGTGGCCAGGATCAGGCTGCCGGTTCGCACGTGCCAGCCAAGGTCGGGGTCGAGCAGCGGGCGCAGCACCAGGATGCCCCCCGCCAAACAGATGAATAGCCCCAGCAGGGATGCGGGAAACCGCGGCCAGGCTAAGCTCAATCCGCTCGATCGTCGTAACGGCAGCGCGCTCATCTCAGCCGGCGCTCCCCACGGGCACAAACACCGACGCCACGTCGTCGTGATACGTCTCACTCCAGGCACGGTCCCGCCGCAGCGTCGTTGCAAGCGCCGAATCCGGCTTGATGAGAACCAGCCGCACCCCGTATTGGTCCAGCACCGGTTCCGGATCGATCAGCCCGTTGGCCGTGCGTAGGTAGCGGTTGAGGAAGGCGTCTCCGTACATCTCCGTCCGTCCATCCACAAACACGGGCAGCCGCGGCATCGTACCGATCAGGTAGGAGCCCCAGTCGAAATCGTTGAACATCGGTCCGGCGAGGCCGCGCTGCTGGATGAAGGCGACCGCGCCCGCCGGATACTCCGTGGCCACGGCAGCCTCGTAAGCCGCCGGCTGCAGTCCGCGCACAGCCCCCGCCAGCAGCAAGCCCAGCACGGCCAGGAAGCCCAGCCCATGCGTCAGCCGCGGGTTCAGGGTCACCTGCCGTTGTATGAGTCCCTGGACGAGCTGCGCCGTCACCGGCGCCGCGGCCACCGCGTAGAACGGCACGAATTGGTTGCTCTGCAGCGCCGCCAGCGTTCCGCCCAGCAGCAGCAGGGCTTCCGGCTTGCCAATGGCCACGCGGCCCCGCGCAGCCACCATCGCCACGGTCAGCAGCAGCGTGGCCAGCAGCGGCCAGGCGCCAGCGGAATGGAAGTTTGGCGCCAGCCACTCGCCGTTGTGGTTGTGGTTCCAGCGCATGCCCGACGCGCCCAGCGTGAAGCGCAGCAGGCCCGTGCCCAGTGGGTTGGCCAGCGAAACGGTCAGCAGTACCGCCGCGAGAGCGGCCCAAGGTCCCGCCGCCTGCCATCGCCGCCGCTCCCATGCCAGCCCCACCCCATAGCAGGCGCACAGCAGCACCGCCTGGATGTACGAGCCATGCACGTTGGCCCACAGCACCTGCGCCGGGAGCAGCGCCAGCAGCCACTGCAAACGTCCGCCGCGCCGCACCCGTTCCATGATCGCCAGGTCCAGGCCCAGGAACAGCGGTCCCATCATGCCCGGCCGAACCGCGGCATAGGGCATCAGGTTCAGCAGGGCGGCCATCGCGCCCAGGCCGGCAAACAGCGGCGTCAGCCTGCGCTCGCGCAAATAGACGTACACCAGCAGCACCGCGATTGCCGTCACCCCGCTGCCGGCGGCCACCAGGCCCACGTTGCCAAAGGTGCTGTGCAGAGCCGTGGCCGCGGCTTCCCATAGCCATTCGAAGTCCGCCCAGGGCTTGCCGGCCATGGTGTAGGAGAAGGCGTCGGCGTGGCTGGCCTGGTGGCTGGCCAGGATGGCCTCGCCCGCGCGCAGGTGCCAGCCCAGGTCCGGATCGAGCGCCGGCCGGAGGCTCACCACGGCGCCCACCGCCGCCACAAATGCCGGCAGCACCCACGTTCCCAGCCGCGCGTTGCCTATTGCGGGCAGCCGCCGGCAGGCGGGCGAGGAGATTGCCACGGTGCTCATGTGGCCTCTCGAACGCCTCCTCCGGCCGTGAGGTGATGGCCATGGCCCGAACAGGGGGATCGAACGCCTATATCGAAGGCGTGCGCCACGCGAACGCCGATCCGGGCCGAAAAGGGACGGCTTTAG
>DATKQD010000293.1:0-4035 GCA_035532895.1 Chloroflexota bacterium | reverse complement strand
TTGTCCAGCGCGAAGGCCAATGCGGGCAGCGGTACCAGCCCGCGCGCCTCAATGGCGCGAACCACCGCGTCGTAGTGGGCGGTGTTGCGGTTGAGTACGAAGCTGCGGAACAAAATGACCCCCACCCGCGGCGCGTCCGTCATCGGCGCTCCAAGTCGGGCGTGGAACCAGGCCAGGTAGTCGGCCAGCTCCTCGAACTGTCGCGGCGCATCGGGATGGTACAGCGCCATCGGCGCATATTCCACGGGCGCCGGCACGGCCACGCTCCAGCCGCCGCACTCCTTCAGCGCCAGCAGCAGCAACCCGCGCAGGTTCTCGGGCGAGCTGTGCAAATAGAAGGTGTACAACAGCAGATACGTACGCAAATCATGCCCCCAGCCTGGTGCGAACCGCAGCCAGTGGGACACTTTACTCACAAAGCCCGTGAATGACTCAGCCGATCTGCGCCCGTTCGGGCGGCGAATCACGCTCCCAAAGCGTGCCATGAAGCCGCGCTCCGCACCAAAGTTCAGGCGGCCGATGCGTGTGAGGCGCATCAGGCTCGCCACCGAATTGATGGGCACAAACGCTCCTGGCGCTGGCGTCGCCCGCTGGAGCGCCGCCGTCAGCCGATCTGCCAGCACCTGCTCGGTAACGTGTACGGCAAATACCGCGGTGGCGCCACGCAGGTCGCGCTCGACGGCCGCCCAGCCATCCTCTCCCTGCACGTCGGAAAGCACGTGCACTGGCACCTCCAGCGGTCCAACCTCTTCTCGAACCGCATCCGTGGCCTCCCGGAGCGACCGCAGAAAGGTGCGCTCCACCACCAGGAACACCACCCTGGCTGACGCAGCGGTCGCCGCCTTCATGCCATTCCCTGCAAGCACCGACTTTGGCGGCACGTCAGGCCCCCTCAGGCGCGAACGTCATCCGAGCGCCGACGCTTACGCCGTTGCGGCCAAACCAGCCCTGGTTCGCCTCCACCGCGTCGCTAAAGTCGCGCGGGGCGTAGTGCACCGTCAGGGACAGCGGCGCCATGTCCTGAATGCTTTCCACAACCATGTCGGGCGTCACAAACGCCACCGAAAGGGGAATCAGCGTGTCTTTCATCCAGAACCCAACCGCGCTGGCGGATGCCGGCGGCCGGAATATGAAGATCATACCCGCGCCAGCCTCGAGCGTGTGCCGGTTCATCAAGCCGTACTCCCGCTTGGCCTCGGTGTCCGCAACCTCTACTGGCATCTGCACTGCACCAGTGGCCGTGCGAAAGGTCACCTGCCCGCGGTGGAAGGTGGGGGCGCTTGCGATGGGGCTCGGTGACTGTCCACTTCGAACGCTGCCGGCTGGCGGCACCTCGCGTGTGGGTACGCTGCCTGTGCTGCCGCATGCCGGCAAGCCGATGCCAGCTACCAAGCAGGCAAGCAGCAATGCAGTCCGCACGTACAATTCTCACATGGCCGCTCGCACATGACGGCCGGCGGCAAGATAGTCCTGGTGGGGACGGCACTCGCGCTGGCCGGTGCCATCCTGGGTGTTGCCCAGGCGTCGCGCGGCGGCCTGCCCCACCTCCAAGCGGCCAGCCTGGGCCACGATCCGCTGCTGGCCGTCGGGCTGGGCATTCTCCTCACCGGCATCTTTGTATACGTCTTTCAGCCGGCCTTCGACTTCGCCCTGGCGCAGCGCAGCTCCGCCACGATACGGGCGGTGGTCGCCATGCTGGTAGTAATCGTCACGCTGGCCAGCGTCTTGACCCTGCCATACGCGCTGATCCAGGGGCCGCGAGCCGCGCAGCCGGGTGCGGCAGGGTTGGTGCTGCTGGTCGCGGCGAGCGACATCCCCATCCTCTTCCTGGTGTGGGTGCGCATTCTGCGACCCGGCGTGGTGCGCTGGGGAACGCTGGGCCTCAGCCGGCAGCATCTGGCGCTGCGCTGCGGTCAAGGGCTCGCGGGCGGGGCGGCCGTGTTCCTGGCCTCGGCTCTTGCCAGCGCGGCGGTCAGCCGCTTTGGCGTCGAGCAGAATCAGTATCAGCGCTTTACCGGCGTGGTCGGTGCGCCAGCCGGCTGGTTCGTCGTCACGCTGCTGGCTGGCTGCGTACTGGTGCCCTTTGCCGAGGAGCTGTTCTTCCGCGGCTACATCTTTCGCACCTTCCTCGAACGGCGCGGCCCACTCTGGGGCTACCTGTTCTCCGCCGGCTTGTTCGCGCTGGCGCACACCAATGTGGCGGCGCTGCTCCCCATATTCATCATTGGCCTGCTGCTGGCCTGGATATTCCAACGCACCGGCAGCTTGCTGCCAGGCATGATCGCGCATGGGATCAACAATGCCATCGCCTTCTCCGTGCTCTATTACGGCATCGGCCATTGACGGACCGCTGGCCCTGATATCATCTGATTTCTAACCGAAAGGCCGAAGGGGCCGATCATCCAAATCCAGGGCGACAAAGCCGAAAGGGGCAGGCAGTGGAGCAATCGATCCAGGACAAGGTACGCACGCAGTATGGCCGGCAAGCAGCGCTTTACAGCGTCAGCCGCTCGCATTCGAGCGGGAACAGCTTGGATGCGCTGCTCGCCTGGGCCACGCTGCACGGCTCCGAGCGCGTGCTGGACGTGGCTACCGGCACCGGCTTCTGCGGCATGGCCTTCGCCCCTAAGGTGCGCGAAGTAGTGGCTTACGACCTTACCGCCGAAATGCTGGCCGAGGCCGCCAAGCTGTCCGCTGAGCGCGGGCTCACCAATATGCGCTTCGAACAGGGATCGGCTGAAGACATGCCCTTTGCCGACGCCAGCTTTGACGTGGTGACCTGCCGCGTGGCCCCTCACCACTTCGCCTCGATTGCGCGCTTCATGGAGGAGAGCCGGCGCGTGCTGCGGCCGGGGGGTTGGCTGCTCATCGCAGACACCGCCGCCAGCGGCCAGGCCGAGCCGGATGCCTGGCAACACCGTGTGGAACTGCTGCGCGATCCGTCGCACGTGCGCGATTGCGGGCAGGCCGAGTGGCGCGCCTTCGCCGAACAGGCGCACTTTACTGACATCGAGGTGGTGATGAGCTGCTGGACGCAGCTGACCTTCCGCGACTGGGTGAAGCGCTCCGGCAGCACCCCGGACGTGGTCGCCACCCTGTATGAGCTGTTTGCCCAGGCTAGCCCGGCCACCGTGGATGCCTTCCACATCCAGTCCCAGGAGGGCGACGACTTCGCCTGGGAGTGGCCGGTGGCCTGCGTCCGCGCGCGCAAGCCATAGCCTTTGGCCGGCACCAGACCGCGGCAGCCGGATCGTTTGCTCGAAACCTCGGCTCGATTTCGCTGTTGCCTGGCGCTTGCTTGAGGGGTAAAGGTCACATCAAGCGCCACTGAGCTACACTGCCGCCATGGCGACAAGCATCAGTGACAGCGTGACCGTCCAGGATGTCGAATACCAGCGGCACGGCGACCAGCCCCGGCTGGCGCGCATCTACCGGCCCAGCGGGCCCGGCCCATTTCCCGCACTGGTACACGTACACGGCGGAGCGTGGGTGAATGGTGACCGAACCAACGACGGCGCCATGAACCGGCTGCTGGCCGCCCGAGGCGTGCTCGTGGCCGCGCTGGACTTCCGCCAGCCACCGGAGGCGGGCTATCCAGCCTCGCTGAGCGACATCAACCTGGGCATCCGCTGGCTCAAAGTCAACGCCGGGCAATTCGGCGGCGCCAGCAAGGTGGGAGGCATCGGCATCTCCAGCGGCGGCCACCAAATTGTGCTGAGTGCCCTCCGCCCGCGCGACGCGCGCTACGCCGCGCTGTCGTTGCCCGACCATCCGCGGATCGATGCGAGCCTGAGCTATGTCGTTGCCTGCTGGCCGGTGATCGACCCGTTCTATCGCTATCAGGAAGTGGCGCGAAAGCTGCACCGAGAGGAGATGATCTCGGCCCATCAACGCTACTGGGGCAGCGACGAGGCCATGCAGGAAGGCACGCCGGTGCACGCGCTGGAGCACGATGCCGCCGTAGCCATGCCACCCATCCTGCTGCTGCAGCGCGAGGGCGACCCGGTGCATCCTTTGCCCATGCAACAGCGCTTT
>DATKQD010000292.1:0-8370 GCA_035532895.1 Chloroflexota bacterium | reverse complement strand
GCACCTCTCCCTCTTCGCAGCGGTGGAGCACGAGGTGCCGGCCCGCTTGGAGCAGCTGGCCACCACCTTTGGCCTCAGCCAGTTTGACGTTGATGCGCTGCAGATCTGTCTGGCGCCGGAGCTGGACCTGCGCTACGAGCGCCTGTACGCCTATTTGCAGGATGATGTCAGTCGCAAGCGCCCCACTGTAGACCTCATCCTGCGCCTGCTGCGTCCGGCGGGCAATGTCACGGCCAGCGAGCGTGATGCGCTGGCGCCGTCCGGCGCGCTGTCGCGCAGCGGGCTGTTGGAGCCGGCGGATCCGGCCGCCGATGTGGGGCCGCTGCTGGCGCGCGCGCTGCGGCCCGCCGAGCGCGTGGTCGCGCATCTGCTTGGCTCCGTGAGCGTGGACTGGCGCCTGAACGGCACCTGCGAGGTCCTGCCGCCGGCTGGCCCAGCGGGTCCAGATGGCGCGGGTGCTCCCTGCATTTCGCCCGATGCACAACGTTTGGCGCGACTGCTGCAGCGCTCGGAGGCGCTCGAACCGGCGAGCCGGTCCGCTGCTGACGAGGCTGGCTCTGGCGAACCAGCGTTCGAGGCCCCCGTGGTGGTCTACCTGTATGGCAGCTCGGCAGCGGTCCGGCGGCAAGTGGTGCGCCAGGCCTGCAGCAGGGCGGAGCTGCCGCTGCTGCGTGTGGACCTGCCGGCGCTGCTGGAGATGGAGCCTGAGGCGGCGAACCTGCGCGTGGCGGCGCTGGAAGCCGGCCTGCGGCAGGCCGTACTGTGCCTGGATGGCGTGGACGGCGCGGTGCTCAGGCGCGACAGCAATGGCCGGGCGCGGTCCGCGCTGCGAGCGCTGTTGGCGAGCCGAACGAGGCCCCTGATCCTGCTGGGGACGGCGCCGTGGGAGCCGGCCGAGCTGGTGCCGGGCCTTTCGGCACTGTGTCGCCGCCTGTCCCAGCCCGATGGGCAAGCCCGCGACGCGGTGTGGCGACAGGCTCTGGCGGCGCGAGCCTTCCCCCTTGAGGAGGTGGAAGTGGCGGCGCTGGCCGGGCGCTACCGGCTGGCGGAGGATAGCGTGCGGGCAGCCGTGGGCAATGCCGCCCTCGCCGCTACCTGGCGCGGCGCCCCACGCTTGGCGGAGCAGGATATCTGGAGCGCCGCCCAGGAAGCCGCTGCACCTCCACTCTCGGGCCTGGCCCGCCGCCTGGAGGCACGCTACGGGTGGGACGACATCGTGCTCAGCAGCGATGGCCTGGCCCAGTTGCGGGAATTGTCCGCTCGGCTGCGGCACCAGGATGCCGTGCTGGGGGAGTGGGGCTTCGGAGGCGCTGGGGCCCACCGCGCCGGGGCCACAGCGCTCTTTGCTGGTCCGCCGGGGACAGGCAAGACCATGGCCGCGGAGATCCTGGCCGTGGAGCTGGGGCTGGACCTTTACCGTATTGACCTTTCGGCCATCGTGAGCAAGTACATTGGTGAAACCGAGAAGAATCTGGAGCACATCTTTGAGGCTGCCGAGCGAGGTGACGCTATCCTGCTGTTCGACGAGGCCGACGCGCTCTTCGGAAAGCGGTCTGAGGTGAAAGACGCGCACGACCGGTACGCCAATATCGAGGTCGCCTATCTTCTGCAACGCCTGGAGGCCTACGAGGGCCTGGCGCTCCTCACCACCAACATGCGCGGTAACCTGGATGATGCATTTTTGCGCCGACTGGATTTCGCGGTGGACTTTCCCTTGCCGGATGAGGCGCAGCGGCTGAATATCTGGCAGCGGTCGATCCCGGCAACCGCGCCTCTGGCGGAGGACATCGACCTGCCCTTTTTGGCTCGGCGGTTCAAGATCGCCGGCGGGCACATTCACAACATCGCCCTGGGAGCAGCCTTTCTGGCTGCTGAAGAACACAGCGCCATTAGCATGCGCCACCTCGTGCGAGCCACGCGCCGAGAGCACCAGAAGCTCGGCCGGCTGGTGGCCGAGGCTGATTTCGAACGCTATTACACGTTGCTGTCCGATGGCTGAGAGGAACCTCTAGGATATGCGCCCGCCAGCTGGACTGAGCGCCGCCCCGCAGGGCCTGCTCACGTTGGCTCAGGCTCGCGAGTCGCCCTGTGCAACCTGCGCCAGCTCGCCTTGCTGCACCTACGTGGGCATCGGGAAATTCGAGCTGGATACGCTGCAGCAGGTCGATTACGCGGCCTACCTGCTGAATTTCGATCGCATCGAGCTGGGGTTGCACGCCTCGGGGCGGTGGACCATCTTTTATCGCGCACCCTGTCGCTTTCTGGATCGGGAGAGCCGCGCTTGCACCATCCATAACCAGCCCAACCAGCCACGGGTGTGCGTGAACTACAACCCCTTCAATTGCTGGTACCGGCGTACAGAACAGGCCAGCGTAAGCCAGGAGTTCCTGCGCGTGGATGCAGCGCGGCTGAAGTTTATGGCCGAGCGGATGACGTTCGATGCCAACCGTAACGTGGTGTCGGTGCCCGAGTGGGCAGAGATGATGGCTGGCTTCGCCGGCCTCCCCATGCCGCCTCTGGGCGAGCTGCGGGAGGTGCCAGAAGAGGCTCGGCCCGCTCCGAGCGGCGGGCTGCCCACGCTGCAGCTCGCACGCGCCGGGGACAGAGATCGCTGCGGCAGCTGCGCGGCCTACTGCTGCACGTACCTGGTGCTGCCGCAGGAGCCGCCGGCCACGCTGGCCGACCTGGATCACTTTCGCTACCTGCTGGGCTTTGCCGGTCTGGAGCTGGGGATCACCGACGATGCATGGAGCGTGGTGGTCGCCAGTCGCTGCCGCCACCTGGCCGGCCAGCGCTGTGCCGCATTCGGGCAACCGGAGCGGCCGCTGCGATGCACCTATTACGACGAGTGGAAGTGCTCCTATCAGCCGCGGTTCTCCGGCGATGGTACAGCTGGCTTCGCCCGGGTGCAGCTGCAGCAGTTCGATGCCCTGCTGGACTGCTTTGGGCTCGATGCGAACGGCAACATCGTGCGGGGGCCATCAGTCCAGGAGCTGCGTCAGAGCCTCAGCCGAGGGAACCATGTTCGCTGACCTGGACGAAACCATCCGGCAGTTGCTGGTGGCCTCGGCGCCGGATCCCAACCAGGTGGATGTGACCTTCGACACGCCCGATCGCGAGTGGTCGTCTCACCTTACGCGGCCGGCCATCAACTGCTTCTTGTACGACGTTCGGGAAAACGTCGAGCTGCGCAAGCAAACCTGGGAAACCTCGCACAACGGCGCCAGCAACGAAGCCCGCCGGCGCAAGCCCCCCTTGCGTATCGCCGCCACGTATCAAATCACCGCCTGGGCGCGAGCGCGTGAGGACGAGCACAACCTGCTGTGGCGGGCACTGGCGACGCTGGCGCGCTATGCGCCCCTGCCCAGAGAAGTGCTGCTGGGCGAGCTGGCTGATCAGCCTATTTTGCCGGTGCCAGCGGCGGTGGCGCAGGCGGAGCACATGCCGGCCAACTTCGCGGACCTGTGGCAGGCCCTGGACAACCGCATTCGCCCATCCCTCACCTATGTGGTCACACTGGCGCTCGATCCACGGCAGGAAGTGATCATCCCGGCAGTGCTCGTTCCCCCGCGCGTGGATACCGAGCACCTGGACCGCCAGGGGGTCGCGGAGGCGCTGCGCGTGCGCGGGCGGGTGCGAGACGCGACCGACCCAACCAAGGTGCTGCCTGGCACGCTGGTGCTGCTGCGGGAAACCGGGCAGCGTGCCCTGGCGGACGAGGCGGGGTGGTTTGTCATCGAGCAGGCGCCGCGGGGCCCCATCACCCTGGTGGCGCGATTGGCTGGGCGGCCGGAGGTCGAGCTGGCGGTGTCAGTTCCGGCGGCCAGCTATGACCTGCTGCTCTGATCGCCAAAATAGTTGCTTTTGATCACACAAGCCCGAAGGGGAGCGCTTGCTTGGGTGCAACAAATGGGCTAGTTTGATCGCCAACCGCTGGCTGTCCCGTACTATGAAGGCGTTGCCCACCGAATCGATGTGAGGTTGATTGCATGGCTACGAGTTACCAGACTCCCGGCATCTACGTGGAGGAAATGCCATCCGGGAGCCACCCGATTGAAGGCGTTGGAACATCTATCGCGGCTTTCGTTGGCTTTGCTGAGATGGGCCCGCGCAACGCGCCTACGCTGGTCACCAACTGGTCGCAGTATCGCGACAAGTTTGGCGGATTTGTCAACCAACCCTTCACCTATTACTTGCCGCATGCTGTGTTCGGCTACTTCAACAACGGCGGCACGATCTGTTACGTTGTGAACATCGCGCCGTCGCTGGCGCCCCAGGCCACCATCCCAGCTCTACCGAATGGCGATGGCGCGGCGGCCGCCGCGCTGGAAATTCATGCTGTGCGGCAGGGGCTGAACCCCAAGCTGACCGGTCTGGGCGTGACCATCTCCTACGCCGATCAGCCTGCCGGCGGTGACGCGGCCCCGCCCGCCGGCGATGGCGGCAGCTCGGCTCCAGCGGTGGCGCCGTCGGCCTCCACGCCTTTTAAGGTGGAGGTTCGCGCGGACAACAAGGTCCAGGAAACATGGACCGTGACCATGGACCGGGAGAGCCCGCTGTATGTGGAAACCGTCATCAACGGCCAATCACAATTTCTGTGGATGACCGCGCCCTCGGGCAAAGGGAGTGCCCCCGCCGCGAGTGCCGAGCCCTACGCGCTGGCGAAGCCGGCCTCCCCGTCGCTGCAGATCGGCACCACGGACTTCCAGGGCGATGTCAAGGCGCGTTCCGGTATCGCCGGCCTAGAAGCACGGGAGGACATCACTATTGTGGCCGTGCCTGACCTGATGAGCGCCTTCAAGCAGGGGCTCATCACGGAAGAGGGCATCATCGGGCTGCAGGTGGCCATGAAGGACCACAGCGAGAACATGCAAGGGCGAGTCGCCATCCTGGATGCGCCGCCGGACCTGGATCCGCAGGCCATGTCGGAGTGGCGCAGCACCCTGGGCATCGACTCCTCGTACGCCATGCTGTATTACCCCTGGATCAAGGTGCTGGACCCCTTTGATCCCACGGGCAAGCACCTGCTGGATATCCCGCCGTGCGGCCACATGGCCGGCATCTGGGCGCGAACCGACTCCACGCGGGGAGTGCACAAGGCTCCTGCCAACGAGACCGTGCGGGGCGTGGTGAACGTGTCGCAGGAGTTGACCGATGGCGAACAGGGCATCCTGAACCCCATCGGCGTGAACTGCGTGCGGTCGTTCGGCGCCGCGGGCATCCGCGTGTGGGGTGCCCGCACGCTGGCAGAAGTGGACAAGTCCTGGAAGTACATCAACGTGCGGCGTTTGTTCAACTACATCGAGTCGTCCATCAAGCTCGGCACGCGCTGGGCGGTGTTCGAGCCCAACGATCAGAGCCTGTGGGGCAAGTTGAAGCGGGACATCAGCGCCTTCCTCAGTGGGCCCTACCGCGCTGGCGCGCTGTTTGGTGAGACGCCGGATCAGGCCTTTTATGTGAAATGTGACGCGGAAACCAACCCTGCCGACCAGATCGACAATGGCATGGTGGTGGTCGAAGTGGGCATCTGCCCGGTGAAGCCGGCCGAGTTTGTGATCTTCCGCATACAGCAACTGCCGACAGGTGGATGATCCTCAGCGGCGCATTGAGTCGACCAGGCAACACATGGACATGAGCATCATGCGAGTTCGCAGCAGGAGTTGTGTAAGCGATGGCTGAACACCCAATGGATCCCATCTCGGCACATTCGTTTTCGTTGGAGATCAACGGCATCAGCGAGGCGATCTTCCGGGAAGCTACCGGGTTTGGGTCCGAAAACCAGATCATCGAGTATCAGGAACAGGGCCCGAAAGGCATCACCTACATCCATAAGATCCCAGGCACGCTCAAGTGGCAGAACATCAGCCTGAAGCGCGGTGTCACCACCAATGTTGAGCTGTGGAAGTGGCGCCAACAGGTGATTGATGGCCAGATCGAAAAGGCGCGTGTGAACGGCTCGATTGTTGGTTACGACGAGAACGGCGATGAAAAGATCCGCTACAGCTTTGTGCGGGGCTGGCCGAGCAAATGGTCCGCTACCGGCATGAATGCCCAGGGTAACGAGCCGCTGGTAGAGGAGATCGAGATCGTACACGAGGGCCTTACGCGGGAGAAGTGAAAGCCGCGACGCCGAGTGTAGCTTTGGGGAGGCTGATCACTGAGCCATGAGCGAGGGAACGCTCCAAACTGAGTACGATTTTGTGCTGCCCAAGGGCTATGTGGACCGCGAAGGTAACGTACACAAGCGCGGCACCATGCGCCTGGCGACCGCCAATGACGAGATTGCGCCGCTGCGTGACCCCCGGGTGCGCCAGAACCAGGCGTACCTCACCATCATCCTCCTGTCGCGCGTGATCACCAAGCTCGGAGCGCTGGCCGAGATCAATCCCTCCGTCGTGGAGGGCATCTTCTCGGAGGACTTGGTCTATCTGCAGACTTTGTACCGGCGCATCAATGAGAACGGCAGCACGCTCATGGCCACGAGTTGCCCCGAGTGCGGCCACAACTTCGAAGTGGATACCGTCGCCAGCCTGGGGGAATAGCCGGCTACCCCCCAGAGCGGCTCCATGAGGAGGTAGCCTACATCGCCTATCACTTCCACTGGTCGCTGGAGCGAATTCTGGAACTGGAGCACGCCGACCGCCGCCGGTGGGTGGAGGAGATAGCCAAAATCAACCGTCGGATCAGCCAGGCGCACTGATTGCCATGCCGTATGGGGAGGCTTTGGACATGCCCTTACGCCGCGCTCGCCCGCGAAGCGGCGCCCTCAAGGGCGCCGCTGTGGGCGCCAGCGCGGCGGGCGATGTCCAGTTGCTCGCTCCGCCGCCTGCGCCCGTAAGCCTCGCCGCGGCGAAGGAACGCGAAGAGCCCCACCAAGCCGGCCAAGCCGTCGATCCAGAGGCGATAGCGAATCGTGTGTACAAGCTCATGCGGCAGGAACTGATCATCGCGCGAGAGCGCGAGTGAGGGTGGGCCGCGGCCGTGGCTGATTACATCCCGCCCGATCCGCTCCTCTCTGGCCGGTTCTGGATTGAGCTGCAGGGCATCGTCGAGGGCTCGTTCACCGAGTGCAGTGGCCTCATCGCGGAGACAGAGGTTCAGGAGTACGCGGAGGGCGGTTTGAATGACTATGTCCACAAACTGCCGGTTCGCACCAAGTACTCCAACATCACGCTTAAACGCGGGTTTGTGGGGACCACTGCGCTCTGGGATTGGTACCGAAAAATCATCAATGGTGTCATCGAGCCGGCGGACATTTCGATCATCGTGTCCGAGAACACGGTAGGCAGCCCCGGCAAAGAGCGGGGTCGCTGGAACCTGCATCAGGCCTACCCAGTGAAGTGGCAGGGCCCCGAGCTGCGGGCCGATGGTGGCGCGGCCATGGTGGAGACGCTGGAGCTGGCTCACCGCGGCTGGGACTATGCCGCCGCGCGCTGATTGGCCAGCAACGCGCGAGAGCCAGGCTGGCTTAGTCCGGCATGAGTGAAGCGCGTGATCTGGTGACCCGGCCGGCAGGGTCCGAGCCCTGGGTATTGCCCCGCCGGCAGTGGCTGGAGCCCTGGCCGCTCCGGCCGGCAGTGGTGGCCTCCTGGCCGGTGGCTTCGCGCCAGCACGTGCGCTTCTGGCGGCGGTTTGTACGCGGCTCGCAGCCACCCACCGGGCTAGGCACGGTGCTGCGCTTCCTCATGAGCTTCGGGCGGCGGCTGGAGAGCTTCGCCGGACGCTCTCAGGCTCAGGGTCGGGCCGCGAGCGACATCTACCCGGAGCTCGATTTGCCCCTGCTCGCGGCCGAAGGCGCATGGGGCAGCGATGCCGCCGCGGCCTGGGAGGACCCTGGAAGTTCGGCCGGAAAGCCATTGGCGGCCCTCAGCCGATCCCCTGTCGCTGCAGTTGGCGAGCTCAATCGACGCTCTGGAGGAATCCCACTTCGGCCGCTGCGGCAGGTTTCCGGCCGAACTTCCAGCCTGGAGCTTCTGCGCGTGCAGCAGGGCGTTGATCTCACAGCGTTGGGTTCGCTCGCCGCGCCAAGCGCCTATGGCTCCGGGGAAGCGGGCGTTCCACCGGCGGCTGGTCCGCGGCGCCCTTCGAGACGGCCGGTCGCTGCTCAGGAAAACGCGAGTTCGCGGAGGCCAGGATTCGCCTCGCGTAGACCCTGGACCGGGTTGCTGGGGGATCCACGGCGCGCCGTGGATCCCGACGCTGGGCCGTCACCCACGCTGCCTCGCGCGTTGCCCGCGTTGGGGGCGGCAGCACTGTCACCCCGTCTGGCCGCCGCCGCGTTAGGCAGCTCAGCCGATGAAGGCTCCCCAAGCGCCTCTTCCACCTTGCTCCCTGAGCAGTACCTGGACCTGCCAGCAGCTTCGCCGCTTC
>DATKQD010000291.1:0-5377 GCA_035532895.1 Chloroflexota bacterium | reverse complement strand
TGGGGTTCAGCGGTGTCTATCCGGCCAAAATTCCGGGCAAGGTGCTCGTCACCTCCCCGCGCTGACCGGGGCCGGCGTCACAGGGCTCGGGCCACAGTCCGGGCCACCGCGGACGGCGGCTCAGGCCGGCTCTGTGTCGTTGATGTCCTGAGCGATGGGATCGGTCACATCCAGCGGCTCAAAAGCATCGCTGGCGGCAGCCCGATCGTGATGGTTATTGTTGTTCGGCGCCGAGAAGACCAACCCCGCGGATGCTTCATCTTCCTCGCCCATGAGGCTCTGCCCGCGGAAGACAGCTCCCAGCGCAATAAGCAGCGAGCCAGCGGCAATATTGCCCACAACCTTGCCTGTGGACTGGATCTCCAGCGTGCCGCAGGTGACGTGGCCCATGACCTTACCGGAAACAATGACGTTGGTGGCCTTGATGTTGGCGCGAACCTCCGCCTCCGGGCCAACCACAATATCAGCCTGGCTCTGGATCTCCCCTTCAAAATGCCCATCGATGCCGATGCTGCGCTCGGATCGCAGCAGGCCCTTGAAGTAGGTCGCCGCGTTCAGGTAGCTGGGCATTGGAGCGCCGCCCAAGGCTCCGCCTTCCGCTGGCGTATCGAAGCCGGCAGCCACGTCCTCCCCGTATTCAGGCACTTCGCCCGCCGGCGCCGCATCTCCCTGCTGGTCGAAGGTTCCCCCAAGCACTGCTAGACCTCCCTTGCGTCACAGCGAGATTTCATCACTGCCCTACCCCTCGCCTCATGCGCCCGCCCCCACAGCGGGCAGCCATGGCACCCGAACTCGCGGCGGATTATACCAGCGCCCTCGGCGCGTACAACAATCGTGAGGACTTCCATACGATCTGCTGGCTGCAGGATCTGCTGATTGCCGGCATCCTGGGCAGTCTGTGGTGCAAAACGGTGGCTACCCTCGATCGCCCATCACGCCAGCTTCTCGCCCGCCGCGACCAGTGCTTCCGCCCAACCGAGGGAGCGCTCGACGGCTTCGATAGTCGCCGCCGTCTCGCGCAGGCTGGCAGCGTGGGCGATGGCCGCATCCGGATCCTTCAACCCGGACCCCGTGAGCACGCACACCACGGTGGCGTCCGGCTCAATCTCACCGGCCCGGATCAGCTTGATCACGCCGGCCACCGAAGCCGCCGACGCCGGTTCCACAAAAATGCCCTCCAGGCGCGACACCAGCTTGTAGGCTGCCACGATCTCGTCGTCCGTCACGGATTCGATCCGCCCGCCAGATTCGTCGCGCGCGGCAACCGCCTTCTGCCACGAAGCCGGGTTGCCGATCTTGATGGCCGTGGCCAGGGTGTGCGGATCCGCGATGACCTCGCCACGCACGATGGCGGCCGCGCCCTCCGCTTCGAAGCCAAGCATCCGTGGCGTGGAGGTGATGCGCCCGCCGGCCCGGTACTGCTTGAACCCGGCCCAGTAGGCGCTGATGTTGCCCGCGTTGCCGACGGGTATGGCCAGGTAGTCCGGCGCACGCTTCAGCGCATCGCACACCTCAAAGGCGCCCGTCTTCTGCCCCTCCAACCGCAGGGGGTTGATCGAATTGACCAGCGTGAGGCGGTGCTTTTCGGTTAAAACCCGTATGAGCCGCAGCGCGTCATCGAAATTGCCTTCCACCGCCACCACCTTGGCGCCATAGTGCAGCGCCTGCGCCAGCTTGCCGATGGCGATGTTGCCGTTGGGGATGAGCACCACCACCTGCATGCCTGCCAGCGCGCCATAGGCCGCCGCGGAGGCCGACGTGTTGCCGGTGGACGCGCACATGATGCCGCTGGCGCCCTCCTCAATTGCCTTGGCCACGGCCATCACCATGCCCCGATCCTTGAAGGAGCCGGTGGGGTTTTGGCCCTCGTTCTTCAGGTACAGCTGTTTGAGCCCCAGCTCGTCGCCCAACCAGCGCGCATGCACCAGCGGCGTAAAGCCCTCGCCGAGGCTGAACAGCGGCGTACTCTCCGTGACCGGCAGCCATTCCCGATAGTGCGCGATGATCCCGGGGCGATCCACTGGATACGAGCCCTCGATGAGTGCCATCACTCCTCCTCTTCCTCGATCCGAATGACCGCGGCTACCTCCCGCACCGCCGCCAGCACCCCCAGCTGCGCCAGGGCCGCTTGCATCGATCGCTCCACCGCTCGGTGGCTCACGATCACGATTTCGGCTGACCTCGCCGCGCTGTTCACCTCGCGCTGGATGATCGAAGCGATGCTGATCGCCTGGTCGCCCAGCACACGGGTGATCTGCGCCAGCACGCCGGGCGCATCATCCACTTCCAGCCGCACGTAGTAGCGGGTGTGCACGTCGTCCATGCTGAGCACGCGCTTGGCATCGTCGAAGCGGATGGTGGGGGTGATCACTCCAAACTCGCGCTGGCAATCCTGGGCAATATCGATCACATCCGCCACGACGGCGCTGGCCGTGGGCATGGCGCCAGCTCCGCGTCCGGTGAACATGACCCTACCGGTCAGGTCACCCTCCACCTGCACGGCGTTGTACACGCCGTCTACCCGCGCCAGCAGGGCGTGCTTCTCGAGCAGCGCCGGGTGCACCCGGGCCTCGATACCGGCGCCGCCATCGCTGGCGATGGCCAGCAGCTTCACCACGTAGCCCAGCTCGCGCGCATACTGCATGTCGCGCGCGGTGAGGCGCGTCACACCCTCGCGGTACACCTGGTCGGGCCGCACCTCCACGTGAAAGGCAAGCGTCGCCAGGATGGCCAGTT
This sequence comes from Chloroflexota bacterium, assembly GCA_035532895.1. GTDB lineage: Bacteria > Chloroflexota > JAJPGV01 > JAJPGV01 > JAJPGV01 > DATKQD01. The sequence continues at coordinate 2,641 of DATKQD010000291.1, read as the reverse complement.
TATAGCTGGCATCAATGCCTTCTACGTCATTGGTAGGGTCCGGCTCGGCGTAGCCCAGCCGCTGGGCTTCGGCCAGCACATCGGCGTAGTCCACTGGCTCCTCGGCCATGCGGGTGAGCATGTAGTTGGTGGTGCCGTTGATAATGGCCCGCACCTGGCTGATGCGGTTCGCCACGAGGTCCTGCTTGAAGGGGCCGATGAGCGGAATGCCACCGCCAACACTGGCTTCGTAGTGGAAGTCCACATTCGTTTCGCGGGCCACCTGGAGCAGCGCCCGCCCCCGCTTGGCCACCAGCTCCTTGTTGGCCGTCACCACATGCTTGCCCGCCCGAAAGGCGCGCTCGATGAGGCTGCCCGCCGGCTCCTCGCCGCCCATGACCTCGATCACCAGGTTGACACTGGGGTCATCGAGCACGTCGGCGGCGCTGGTGGTGAGCAGGTCCGGCTCCAGGTGGAAGGCTCGTCGCTTGCCCTTGTCGCGCACCAACACCCGCCGCAGGCGCACCGGCAGGCCCGCCTCGGCAGTGATCTCCGCCTCCCGGCTGACCAGCACCTCCGCCACAGCCGATCCCACGGTGCCCAGGCCCAGCAGGCCAACTCCAATCTCGGCGGACATATCCTTCAGCGAGTGAACGTTGGGGTTTTGGCAGATACGCACATTCCTAGGCGTGCGCGCGACCTGCCCGCCCAAGCGTACCAGCTTCTCACCGGGGTAGATGTCATCGTCCACGCTGGCGACGTGCTGGAGGAACCGCTGCTGCGGCGGCTCGCCGCCATTGCCCCGCTCTACGCGGTGCAGGGCAACAACGACCACGCGCTGGCGTTGCCCCCGACGATCGAGTGCACCTGGGAGGGCCTGCGCGTGGCCGTGATCCATGACGCCGGCCCCGCGCAGGGACGCGCAGCCCGGCTGCGGCGCCGCTTTCCACAGGCGAACGTCGTCATCTTCGGGCATTCACACATCCCGATCAACGTTCGCGAGGCGGGAGTGCTGCTGCTGAATCCCGGATCGCCCACGGATAAGCGCCGGCAGGCCCACCACACCATGGCGCTGCTCACGCTTCAGGCCGGCTCTGCCTCAGCCGAAATCGTGGCCCTCGACTGATCGGCCAATTTGGGGCTCGGCGGCCGGCTGCGCTCGCCACAGCGGCGAGCGCTCCGTATAATGCCCCTGGCTTGAGGCGATCCGAAGCAGTGCTGTTGTTCCTGCTGATCGCCACCGCCGTGGCGATGCTGGCCACGCGGCCCCATTCGCCTGGCTCAGGCCTGCTGGCAGCCGGTGCCCAGGCCGCCGGCGTGCGCCACGGCGCCAGCCTCCCCGGCCCCACAGCGACTCCGGTCCCGGTACCCACAGCCACACCCCGACCGCCCCTCTTCAGCACCCGCTGGCTGGACGCCCACCCGCCACTGGACGTGCCCCCCATCACGGCGCAAGGTGCCATCGTGGTGGACCTGGGATCGCGCCAGGAGCTGTACGCTAAGGACGCCACGACGCCGCGCCCGCCAGCCAGCATCATGAAGCTCATGACAGCAATGGTGGCGCTGGACGATCTTTCACCCAGCCGCATGGTGACTGTATCGCCCAGCGCTACGGCCGTGGAACCGGACCACATGGGCCTCACCGCTGGTGAACAGCTGCCGGTCACGGACCTGCTGTACGGCTTGCTGCTCGACTCCGGAAACGATGCCGCCATGGCGCTGGCCGAAGCGGTGCCCGGCGGAGCCAACGCCTTTGTGGCGCAAATGAATGCCAAAGCGGCGGCCCTGGGCCTGCCCGGCACCCACTTCGTCGACCCGGACGGGCTGGACGATGCGAACCGCGTGTCGCCCTATGCCATGGCCGCCATTGGCGCAACCGCGCTCGACCAGTACCCGTTGGTGCGCAAAGTGGTGGGCACCAAGCAGATCGTCATCCCCAGCACCCCTACGCACAAATGGTTCAACCCCATCAACCTGAACGATCTGCTGTGGGCCTACCCAGGCACATACGGCATGAAGGTCGGCTACACGGACGCCGCGCAGTACACCATTGTGCTGGCCGGCCAAAAGAACGGCCACAACGTGCTGATCGTGCTCATGGGAAGCCAGCACCACTTCACGGAAGGGCGCGCGCTGTTCACCTGGGCCTACGCCCACCTACCGGCAGACGCGGCTGCCTGAAACCAGCCGCGAGTAAGCCCGTGCCCGCGCCACCGCTGCAGCCCAGCCCGGCAGAAGGGCGAGGCAACGGCGCTGGTTGTCAAACGTGGCGCCAGGCAGCACACTATGGCGGATACACCAAACAGCACATCAACTAAACGGAGGCATGGGTGAAGCTCCTTCTTTTTAACGACTATCGGTTGGGCGTGATCAAGGGCGAGAACGTGGTGGACGTGATGGACGCGGTCGCGTCGGTCCCACACTCCGGCTCGCACGATCTCATGAACAGCGTCATCGCGCATTTTGGCGAGGTGCGCGGCGGCATTGAGGCGGCGGTGCAGCGCGGCCAGGGCGTGGCCCTGAGCTCGGTCACCATTCGGCCGCCAGTGCCCCGGCCCACCACCATCACCTGCATGGCTGTGAACTACATGGAGGACGGTACCCTGCCAGCGCCGCCCCCCATCAATGCCTTCCACAAAACGTCGACGGCCGTCATCGGCAC
>DATKQD010000290.1:0-3355 GCA_035532895.1 Chloroflexota bacterium | reverse complement strand
TCCGCGGCAATGTCATGGCATGAATCCGTAGCGTCGATGACCGCGATGAGCACACTTGAGTCGGCAACGGTCAGTCCCATTCCTCTCGCAGGTCCTCCAGGTACCTCGCCGGGTAGTGAACAGCCAGCTCTTGCCCCAGCCTTGCCAGATCTCGAATTGGGTTGCTGGCGAGGCTGACCACGAGCCGCCCGCTGCCGGCCACTTCCACTTTGAGCTCGTCGCCGGCGCTCAGTCCCGCGCCATCCGCGGCGGCCTTGGGGATGGTCAGCTGCAGCTTTCTCGAAAGCTTGGTGTAGCCGCGCCGTCGTTTTCGTACTTCTGTGACCATGAGTAAAGCTTACTGCCGGGCGTTTTCCAGGTTCAATACAGGAGCGTGAGTGCACAGACTTGCGTCCGAGGCAGCTGCCGGCGAGATAACAAAGGACACCCGTCGCTGTGTGGGGGCGGCTTCACTTCCGGCGGGCATGAGCGGCTGGGCATCTCAACGCCGATCCAGGCTGAATGTCCAGCGCTAAGCGACACCAGCCGCTGGTGCAGGTCTAGGGCTTGGCGGCTGGCTCATCCCCTCGTTATCCGAGGTTGCGTCCTTTCGGCGCCTGTTACCCCAATTTGCGATGTTGGGCGGCGAGCGCGAGGGCGGGCGGCGCGGTGGGCAGGCGCTCCAGAAAGCGCCGGATGCGCGCCAGCGCTTCCTCGATCTCCGCGTAGGCGGTGGCATAGCACAGCCGCACGTAGCCTTCGCCCTGGTCGCCGAAGGCGCTGCCCGGGATGACGGCGACTTTGGCTTCCTCCAGCAGACGCGTGGAGAACTCGTCGGACGATAGGCCGGTGGAGGCGATGGAGGGGAAAGCGTAGAAGGCCCCGCGCGGCTCCACGCAGGCCAGGCCCATCTCGTTGAGGCCGGCCACCAGGCGGCGCCGGCGGCGATCGTACTCGGCCACCATGCGCTGCACGTCCGGCTCCCCATGGTCCAGCGCCTCGATGCCGGCCCATTGGGCCGCCGTTGGCGTACTCATGATGACGTACTGGTGGATCTTCATCATGGCTTCGATGATTTCCGCGGGCGCGCAGGCGTAGCCCAGGCGCCAGCCTGTCATGGCGTAGCCCTTGGAGAAGCCGTTCACCAGGATGGTGCGCTCCCGTGCGCCCTTCAGCGCGGGGATGCACACGTGCGGATCGCCGTAGATCAGCCGGTGGTAAATCTCGTCGGAGATGATCAGCAGGTCGTGCTCCACCGCCAGGTCTACGATGCGCTGCGCTTCCCGTGGGTCCAGCACGGCGCCGGTGGGGTTATTGGGAAAACCCAGCACGATGGCGCGCGTGGCCGGGGTGATGGCTTTGGCGACATCGGCCGCCGCGAGGCCAAAGTTGTTGCGCGCGTAGGTGAGTACGGGCTGGATCACGGCGCCGGCAAAAGCGACGCAAGCCGCGTAGGACACGTAGCCCGGCTCCGGCAGCAGCACGCCATCGCCATGCTCCACGATGGCCCGCACGCCAACGTCTATCGCCTCGCTGGCGCCCACGGTGACGAGGATTTCGGTTTCGGGGTCGTAATGCACGCCGTAGCGCTGTTCCAGGTCGCGGCTGATCCGCTGGCGCAGCTCCAGCAGCCCGTAATTGGAGGTGTAGTGGGTGAGGCCGCGTTCGATGGAGTCGATCGCCGCCGCGCGGACCGCCCGCGGCGTCACAAAGTCCGGCTCGCCAATACCAAGCGAGATGACATCCGGCGGGACGTCGAAGAACTTGCGGATGCCCGAGGGTCGCACGCGGTTGACAATGGAGGAGGTGAGCGGCCTCATGAGGGGGCCTGCCGTCGTGGAACCGCGGGCGCCAGCGCTTCTAATGAGGGCTGCTGCTGGTGGAAGGGCGTGCTCTGCTCGTAGGCATAGGCCGCGCGCAGGATGCTTGCCTCGTCCCAGGCGGGCCCGATGATCTGCAGGCCCACTGGCAAGCCGTCCGAAAAGCCACACGGCAGCGACAGCGCTGGCAAGCCAGCCATGTTCACCGGAATGGTGCAGACATCGGCCAGGTACATCGCCAGCGGATCATTCATGCGTTCGCCCAGCCGAAAGGCGACCGTGGGCGAGGTGGGCGCGGCCAGCACATCCACGCGTTGGAATATGTCATCGAACTCACGCTTGATCATGGTGCGCACCTTCTGCGCTTTGAGATAGTAGGCGTCGTAATAGCCGGAGCTGAGCACATAGGTCCCCAGCATGATGCGTCGCTTCACTTCGGGCCCAAAGCCTGCCTCCCGCGTGGCCGCGTACTGGGTCCACACATCCCCCGCGGGCTCCGACAGCCCGTAGCGCACGCCATCATAGCGGGCCAGGTTGGCCGACGCCTCCGCCGGCGCAATGATGTAATAGGTATCCAGCGCGAAGTCCGTGGAGGGCAGCGAGCACTCCACGATCTCGGCGCCCAGGCTGGCCAGCTCGCTGATGGCCGCTCGCACCAGCGCCTCCACGGCCGGTTCCATGCCCTGCGAAAAGTACTCGCGCGGCACGCCCACCCGCAGGCCGCGCACGCCCGCCTCCAGGCCGCTCGCGAAATCCGGCACCGGCTGGCGGGCCGAGGTGGAGTCGCAGGCATCAGCCCCGCAGATGGCTCCCAGCACGGTGGCGCAGTCGCGTACGTTTCGCGTGAAGGGGCCGATCTGATCGAGCGACGACGCAAAGGCCACCAGCCCAAAGCGCGACACGCGCCCGTAGGTCGGCTTCATACCCACCACGCCACACAGGGCGGCCGGCTGCCGGATGGAGCCGCCGGTATCAGTCCCCAGCGCGTACACGCACTCCCCGGCTGACACCGCGGCGGCCGATCCGCCACTGCTGCCGCCTGGCACTCTATCGAGGGCCCAGGGGTTGTGCGTGGCGAAGAAGCCGGAGTTCTCGGTTGAAGAGCCCATGGCGAACTCGTCGCAGTTGGTTTTGCCAACAAACACCGCCCCGGCCGCGCGCAACCGGGCCACCACGGTGCCATCGGCCGGGGGCACGAAATGCTCAAGCACGCGGGAGGAGCAGGTGGTGCGCACGCCCCGGGTCACCAACACGTCCTTCAGCGCCACGGGGATGCCCAGCAGCGGCGATGAGGCATCGCCCGCCGCCAGCCGCTCATCGGCGGCGCGGGCTTGCTCGAGCGCCAGCTCCGGCGTGAGGGTCACGAACGCCCGCACCCGGCCATCCAACTCGTCGATACGCTCCAGCACGGCCTGGGTCAGTTCCACCGAGCTGATCTCGCGCCCGCGGAGCCGCTGGGCGGCTTCGTGAATGGTGAGCGAGGAGAGGCTCACTCGAGGATCGGCAGAACGCGGACGAACGGCGCCTCGACATGAGGGGCATTGGCCAGGGCCTGC
>DATKQD010000289.1:0-7075 GCA_035532895.1 Chloroflexota bacterium | reverse complement strand
TCAAAGCGGCCGATGCCGCGGGCGCGCGGTTGGCGGTGGTTGTGGGGCCGGACGAGCTGGCGCTGGGCCAGGCGACGGTGCGCGATCTCGGCGGGCGAGGGCAAGAGAAGCAGGCTGCCGTACCACTGGCCCATCTGGAAGCCGAGCTGCTGGCACGGCTGGGCGCACACACCGTGGCGGCAAGCACGTCCGCATGATCGCTGTTGTGGACTATGGCGCGGGCAACCTGCGCTCCGTGGTTCGCGCGCTGGAGTACGCCGGTGTGTCGGCCGAGGTAACCAGCGATGCGGACCGCCTGGCTGGCGCGGCGGGCATGGTGCTGCCCGGCGTCGGCGCGGCCGCGGCCACCATGCAGGGGCTGCGAGAGCGGGGACTGGTGGGCCCGGTGCGCCAGTTCATCGATTCCGGCCGGCCCTTCCTGGGCGTGTGCATGGGCTTCCAAACGCTGCTCACCTTTAGCGAAGAGGGCGGCCATCAGGAGTGCTTGGACATCATCCCCGGAGCTGTACGCAAGCTGCCGACCGGCCTCAAGGTGCCGCAGATGGGTTGGAACAACGTGACTTGGCAGCGCGACCACCCGCTCTTACGCGACATCCCCGACGGCTCCTACTTCTACTTCGTACATTCGTTCTACGCCGAGCCGGAGGCGGATGAGACCGTGATCGCCACCGTGGAATACGGCCGGCGCTTCCCCGCTATTCTGGCGCAGGGCAACGTCTTCGCCACGCAGTTCCACCCGGAGAAGAGCGGAGCGCGGGGCCTGCAGATATACCGCAACTTCGCGGCTCAGTGTTCGTAATTCCCGCTATCGACCTGCTGGGCGGCAGCTGTGTGCGTCTGCACCAGGGCCGGTTCGACCAGGTGACGCGCTACTCGGATGACCCCGTGGCGATGGCCCGGCACTGGCAGGACATTGGGGCGGACTGGCTGCACGTAGTGGACCTGGACGGCGCGCGCGCCGGCGAACCGCGCCAGCTGGAGCTGGTGGAGCGCATCCACCAAGCAGTGGGCGCCACCCTTGAGGTGGGCGGCGGCCTGCGCACTATGGCTGCCGTGGACGCGGCCCTGCGCGTGGCCGATCGCGCGGTGCTGGGCACCGCCGCGGTCAAGGATCCGGACCTCATTCGCCAGGCCGTTGCGACCTATGGCAATCGCGTGGTAGTGGGCATTGACGCTCGCGACGGTCTGGTCGCCACCGATGGTTGGGAAACCGCCAGTTCCGAGACCGCGGTGGACGTAGCTGGCCGCGTGCGTGATATGGGAGTGGAAACCGTCATCTTCACCAATATTGAGGTCGATGCGACCATGGCTGGGCCCAACTTGCGGCAGATGCAGGCCATGCGCGAGGTGCCCGCCTTGCAGCTCATCGCCTCCGGAGGCGTGGGCAGCGTGGCCCACCTGCGCCAGCTCGCCCGTCTAGGTGTGGATGGCTGCATCGTTGGCAAAGCCCTGTACGAAGGCGCCATCGACCTCGCCCGGGCCATCCACGAGGTGCAGGGGCCGGCCCCGCGGTACGAGAACTGAGCGCTATGGCGCCCGCCCTGGCCGGCTCATGCTGACCAAGCGCATCATCCCGTGCCTGGATGTGACCGAGGGCCGCGTGGTGAAGGGCACACAATTCCTGCAGCTGCGCGATGCGGGCGATCCGGTGGAGCTGGCGGCCTTCTACGATAGGCAAGGCGCGGACGAGCTGGTGTTCCTGGACATCACCGCCAGCAGCGACGAGCGGCAGACGATGGTGCGTGTGGTGGAACGTACCGCGGATCAGGTGTTCATTCCCCTCACGGTAGGTGGTGGCATCCGCACCCTGGAGGACATGGATCGCCTGCTGCGCGCCGGGGCAGACAAGATCTCCCTGAACAGCGCCGCTGTGGCCGATCCCGAGCTGATCCGTCGCGGCGCCGATCGCTTCGGCAACCAGTGCATGGTGCTCGCCATCGACGCGCAGCGTGCCGGCAGCGGCTGGCAGGTGTACACCCACGGCGGCCGGCGCGCCACCGAGCTGGACGTGGTAGCCTGGGCTCGCCGTGGAGTGGAGCTGGGCGCCGGCGAGATACTGCTCACCAGCATGGACTGCGACGGTACCAAAGAGGGATACGACCTGGAGTTGACGCGCGCCGTTTCCGAGGCGGTTTCCGTGCCGGTCATCGCCTCCGGTGGCGCCGGCCGGCTGGAGCATCTGGTGGCGGCGCTCACCACTGGCAAGGCCGACGCCGCGCTAGCCGCGAGCATCTTCCATTTCGGCGAGTTCACCATTCGCCAAGCCAAGGAGCTGCTGGCGCAGCGCGGACTCCCTGTTAGACTCGATTTCCGATGACGGACGAAGCGCAGCCCGCGCCGAGTGGCCACCCCAGCGGGCTGCTGGCGAGCCTTCATTTCGATGCACGTGGGCTGATCCCGGCGATCGTCCAGCACTACCAAACGCGGGAAGTGCTGATGCTCGGCTACATGGACCATGAGGCTCTGGATCGCACGTTGGAAGGCGAGCACGTGTGGTTCTGGAGCCGCCAACGCGCAGAGCTGTGGGAGAAGGGCGCCACTTCCGGCAATTACCTCCACCCGCGCGGCATGATGGCGGATTGCGAAGGCAACAGCCTGCTGGTGTTTGCTGACCCCGCCGGGCCCACCTGCCATACTGGCGAGCCGAGCTGCTTCTTCCAGGAAATGGCCGCGCCCGCCGTGCCGCTGGGGCCACAAGTGCTGGAGGAGCTGGCGCAAGTGATCGAACAGCGTAAGCGGGACCGGCCGGAGGGCTCCTACACCGCCAAGCTGCTGGATAAAGGCATCGACCGCATCGCCAAGAAGGTGGGCGAGGAAGCGGCCGAAGTCATCATCGCCGGCAAGAATGGCGTAGCAGCCGAGATCGTGTGGGAGGTAGCCGACCTGTGGTACCACACGCTGGTGCTGCTCGCCTCGCAGGGCGTTGCCACATCAGAGCTGTACGCTGAGCTCGCCCGCCGCCGCAAGTAGGAGGCGATCCGCCGCGGCAAAGCCGCTGGCCACGCAGTCTGGCACGCCCACGCCTCGGTAACCATTACCTGCCAGCGCCAGCCCAGGCAGTCGCTGCAGCGCGGCCTCCAGCTCGCTCAGCCGCGCCAGGTGCCCCAGCTGGTACTGCGGCATGCTCTCCGGGCAGCGGCTCACCCAGCACACCTCGGGCTCGCCATCAAGGCCCAGCAGGTCGTCCAGGTCCTTCAGGGCACCGGCTACGAGCTCAGCATCGGCAGCCGCGTAGCGGCTCCGCGCCAGCTCGCCGCCGGCAAAGGCGCGCAGGAGTACTCGCCCTTCGGGCGCCCGGCCGGGAAACTTCACGCTGCTGAAGGTGCAGGCGATGATGGACCGCCGCTCGATGTCAGGAATCACCAGCCCCATGCCATCGAGCGCGTGTCGCACCTGCTCGCGCCGGAAGCCGAGGTTGATCGTGGCCGACGAGGCGTAGGGGATCTCGCCCAGCAGGCTGGCCGGGAGCGGCCCGCCTTGCCTGTTGCTGTCGCTGTCGGCCGCCGCCGCTGATTGTGGTGCCAGCAGCCGCGCTGCCGTGTACGCCGGCAGGCAGAGGCACACACCGTCGGCGGTCAGGAGCTGGCCGTCAGTGAGCTCCACCTCCCAGCCGCCGCTGCGTCCCCGAACCGCGCCGGCGGGCGCATTCAGGCGCACGTCTGCCGCTTTGCGCAGCTCAGCCGCCAGTCGATCGGTCAGCGCCTGCATTCCCGTGCGTAGGGTGAGAAAGCGCGTGTAGCGCGCCCCGCTCACGGGCTCGGCCTGGCGATGGCGCAGCGCCCGGATGACGCTGCGGAACTCGCGTTCCATGTCCAGGAACTGGGGTTGGGTGGCGGCCAGGCTCAGGCGCTCGGGGTCCGCGGTGTAAATCCCCCCCGCGAGCGGTTGGGCCACCCGCGTCAGCAGCTCACGCCCGAAGCGGCGGCGGACGAAGTTAGCAAGCGATTCATCCTCGTGCTGAGGCGCTGGGCGGGGCAGCAGAAGGTCCATCGCGGCCCTTACCTTGCCACCGAGCGATAGCAGCGGCGAGCGCCACAGCGCCCGTAACGACGTTGGGGCCAGCAGGTAAAAGCCGTTGGGCGGGTGCAGCCCCAGGCCGCGGACCACAAAACTGCGCGGGTACTCGCGGTTGGTGGGGATCAGTTCCTCCTGCAGCCCCAGCTCCTGGCACAGCTCCACGATGCCCAGCTTGGTGAGGAAGGAATCGGGCCCGCCATCCATCACGTAGCCGGCGCGCTGCTCGGTGCGGATCACGCCACCCAGCCGATCGCTGGCCTCCACCAGCGTGACCCTGGCTGCATTCCGCAAGCGGTAGGCTGCCGCCAGTCCGCTCACGCCGCCGCCCACTACCACGATGTGCTTCACGTGCCAAGGGTACTGGCGTCTGGGCTCCTACGCAGAGCGCTCGATCAGCTGGCGTTGCAGCCGGAAACCCCCGGAGGGGTCCCGAAGCCGCGGGGTGGCGCGCCCGCTATCGAGCCCGGATTGCCCGCCCAATCGGGTGGGCGTTCGCGGCCGATGGCGTTTTCGGCTGGATCTCGAACCGTGCCACTCAGGCCGCGTTGTCGTGAGGCCGAATGCGTTCCGGCGCCGTGTACACATTCATACGATCCTGCCGCAGAAAGGCGACGAGGGTGATCCCGAAGCGTTGCGCGGTCTGCACGGCCAGCGAAGAGGGTGCCGAAACTGAGGCGACGATTGGAATGCCCGCGGCCGCTGCCTTTTGGACCAGCTCGAAGCCCGCTCGCCCGCTGAGGACGAGCACCTGGTCGGCCAGCGGCAAGCGGCGTTCCAGGAGTGCTCGCCCCACCAGCTTGTCCACAGCGTTGTGGCGGCCGACGTCTTCAGCCAGCCATAAGAGCTGTCCATCCAACGTGAACAGGCCGGCGGCGTGCACGCCGCCCGTTACGTCAAACAGGGACTGCTTCTCGCGCAGGGCGCCGGGCAAGCGATACAGCACATTCGCGGCAACCGCCTGACCCACCTTTACGGCCGGCCAGTTCTTTTCCAGAGCCTCGATGGTGGCTGCGCCACACACGCCGCAGCCCGAGGCGCTGAGCAGGTGCCGCTGCCAGCCGGCTTCTGCCAGCCGGATAGGCCGAGCAAGGCGGACGTCCACCACGTTCTCCTCAAAGACCAGCGCCTCGGTCGGCACTCCAGCCGGTGCCGATACTCCGGCGGGCAAGGCGAGGGACGCGAGCTCATCGCGAGATGTGAGGAACCCTTCGTTGTGCAGCAGGCCGAGTGCCAGTTCCACGTCCTGCCCGGGCGTGCGCATGACGACTGTCAGTGGCTCGCCATTGAGCAATAGCTGTAATGGCTCTTCGGCAATGATCGTGTCCGGGGCGAGCGATTCCTGGGCGCCCAGCCAGCGCCGGGTTGGGATGCCACGTCGCGTGGACGGGCTGAACTCGTCAGTGGTCGGCGACGAACTCATAGCCGAAGCGGCCTTTGACGCACAAGAAGCCGCGCGTCACGGGATGCTCGCGTGGCGATTCCACTTTCACCACCCGGCCATCCTGCGCCGCGACGCGCAGCCCGCAGCCCACCCCACAGTAGGGGCAGATCGTCTCGTTCACGCTGTGCGTCTCCGGCCGCCATGCACCGGCCTGCCGCAAATCCCATTCCTTGCGGCCCATCAGCGCGCCGGTCGGGCATACTGCTACACAGTTCCCGCAGTACACGCAGGGGCTTTCGGGCAGCGGCACATCGGCGCCGGTATCGATGTGGGCCTGCAGGCCACGCCCGGCGACGCCGATGGCGAAGGTGAACTGCGCTTCGACGCCACACGCCTGCACGCACTTGTAGCACAGGATGCACTTGGCGTAATCGCGTACGTAGAGGTCGTTGTCATCCGCGCGCACCGGCTGGTCAGCTTGCTCCCCGGCGCTGAAGCGATCGGGCCGAGCGTCGTACTGAGCCGCGAATTGCTGAAGTGTGCTGGCCGCCGACGTGTCCACACTGGACTGCAGCAGCTCCAGCACCACACGCCGTGCCTGGCGAACGCGCGGCGAATCGGTAAGCACCTGCATGCCCGGCTCGGCCTTGCGCGAGCATGCCGGAACGAGCGCACGGGCGCCTTGCAACTCCACTACGCACACACGGCAGACGTTGACCGGCGTCATCACCTCGTCGTAGCACAGCGTCGGCGTCGTCTTGCCGGCCGCGGTGATAGCACTGAGCAGGGTGGCGCCGGGTGCGACTTCGACCTGCTGGCCATCGATGGTGAGGGTGACCGGATCGGCCATCACGAGCGCCCCGGCAAGGAGAAGGTTTCGAGGGCGCTGAGGACCTGCGTCGCGGCTGTTTGCCCCAGGCCGCAGATGGACGCCGCCTGCATGCCTTCGCCCAGGTCGCGCAGCAGGCCGGCCTCGCCTGGCTGGCTGGCGAGCCGGTGCAGCAGCTCCACCTGCCGGTGGGTCCCCAAACGGCAGGGCACACACTGCCCGCACGACTCCTCGGCAAAGAACTCAGCGAAGCTGGTTACCATGGCCCACATGTCCACACTCTCGTTGAAGACGATAACGCTGCCGGAGCCGATGCTGGCGCCCACCGCTCGCAGCGACGGGTAATCGAGCGCCACGTCGAACTTATCGGGCAGCAGGTACGTACCAGCGGCACCACCCATAAGCACCGCCTGGAAGCTCTGGCCGGCGACGCCGCCAGCGTGCTCTTCCAGCAGCTCGCGCAGCGGCGTGCCGCCCGCGACTTCATAGACGCCGGGCCGTCTGACATGGCCGCTGAGGCAGAACAGCTTGGGCCCCACCAGCCCTGGCGTACCGATGGACTTGTACCACTCCCCGCCGCGTTCGATGATGAGCGGAACGTTGGCCAAGGTCTCGACATTGTTGAGGAGGGTGGGTGCGCCGAAAAGCCCGCGCTCCGTGGGGAACGGTGGCTTGGAGCGAGGCTCGCCGCGGCGGCCTTCGATGGAGTTCATGAGGGCCGTTTCCTCGCCGCAGATGTAAGCCCCACCGCCACGCCGCAACTCCACCTCGAACTCGCCGAGGTAGCCGCCCTGGCGCAACTGCTCGATGGCGCTTTGCAGGCGGCGCGCAGCGAGCGCGTACTCACC
>DATKQD010000288.1:0-18003 GCA_035532895.1 Chloroflexota bacterium | reverse complement strand
CTGAGCTGATCGCGAAATTCAATCAAGCGCTCGGTGGAACCGACACGGTGACCTGGATCGATTTCACCGACTTCGTCATGCAGTGAGCGCCCCCATGAGTCCGGCATCCCTGCCTCAACAGACGCCCGGCGGCCCCACATTGTGGGGCCCCGGGGGCGCCACTCCAGGAGTGAATGTTGGCTGAGACACAGATTCTGTCCCAGTCCGAGATCGATGCTCTGCTGTCCACCATCGAGGCTGGGCACGAGCCAACGGCGGCCAACGTTGCCGCGCGCAAGCCGGCCAAGCCCGTTAAGCCCTACGACTTTCGGCGGCCGGATAAGTTCTCGCGCGCGCAGATGCGCACGCTGCAGACGCTGCACGAAACCTACGGCCGCCTGCTGCAGGCTTCGCTATCCGGCATGCTGCGCATGCCCGTGACTATGAACCTGGCGTCCATCGAGCAGGGCGTCTACGACGAGTTTTTGGGCGGGCTGAAATCGCCTACCGTGCTGGACATCATCAGCCTCGAGCCGCTGCCTGGAAGCGCCCTCATCGAGATTGAGATGAATCTCACCTTCGCCTTCATCGAGCGCCTTCTGGGGGGCGCTGGGAAGGCCTGGAATCGGAGCCGGGATCTGACCGACCTGGAGATCGTGCTGATTAAGGACATCAGCAACACCATCGTCGGTAACCTGCGCGATGCCTGGGTGAACGTGATGGAGATCGAGCCCAAGCTGGAGGACATCACCCTCAGCCCCCAGTTCGCCCGTGTGGCGCTGCCCACGGAAGCGGTGCTGACCATTGTCTTCGAGATCCGCGTGTCGGATGTCACCGGCACCATCAGCCTGTGTCTCCCCTTTCCCATCTTGGAGCCGGTGCTGCCGCGCTTAAACCCGCAGCTCTGGATATCTGGAGCCCGCCGGGCGGCACTGAAGGACAGCGCGGAGCTCATCAAGCGAAACATGGACGCAGTGAAAGTGGTGTTCACCACGGAATTGGGCGGCACTGATGTGGAAATGGAGGAGCTCTTGAAGATTCAGAAGGGTGACATCATCCGCCTGGACAGGCTGATGAATCAGGAGCTCGACGTCCTGGTGGGTGGCGAACGGAAGTTCCGCGGCCGCCCGGGTCTGGTTGGTAAGCACGTCTCGGTCCAGATCACTGGGCTGCATCCGGAAAGCGAGGTTCAGTAAGTTGGCGGAAAACGCGGCAGCCACCGGCATAGGCGCTCTTTCCCCGCTAACGGCGGAGCAAACGGCAAAGCTGGCGGAGTTCGGCGGGAGTCTCTTCCAGTCCGGCGTGGAGGCGCTGGGTACCACTCTGGATAAGAAGCTGGAAGTCACCGGCAGCACGGCGCTGGCCATGACCTCGGCGGCCTGCCCGGGCGAGTTCGTGGGCCTATTCGTCCAATCCAGCCTGGAGCTGCGGCTGGCAGATGGCTCCGCCGTTGAGGCCCTGCTTCTGATTGGCGAGGATGAGGCCTCCGCTCTCTTCAACGTCAGCCCGGCGGACGCCGGCACGGAGGAGGAGTACACCGCCAAGCTGGAAGAAGTGGTGCACACCACCGTGAGCGACCTGAGCGATTTCCTCACGCTCTCGGTGTCGGTGAATCAGGGGGCGCAGATCCAGTTCGGTGTCGGCGACGCGCATCTGCTGAATCTGGCCCAGAATCCCATGGAACTCACCGGCCGCATGGCCGCGGGCGACGTGGTGGTGGCCCGGGTGGAGCTTGTGGCGGAGGATACGCCGCCCATCACCGTACAGCTGGTCTTTTCCAGCGACGACCTGCCGGCGGTGCTGGCATCGGTCGATCCTAGCGAGGCGCTGGCGGCACCAGCCGCGCCGGCTGCCACCCCGCAGGTCGCGCCGGCGGCGGCCAGACCAGCGCCGGCACCGCAGATGAGCCCGTTGCCCACGGGTATGCAGGGCGTTCCGGAGCCGGTCGTGCGGCCAGCACAGTTCAGCTCCTTTGGCAGCCAGATGGAAGGCGCCGCCATGGCCAACATCGACCTCATTTTGGATGTGTCCCTGCGGGTGACGGTAGAGCTTGGCCGCAAGCTTATGTCCGTGCGCGACATTCTCGCGCTGGGCCCGGGCTCCGTGGTGGAACTGGACAAGCTGGCCGGCGAGCCGGTGGATGTGCTGGTGAATGACCGGCTCATCGCCACCGGCGAGGTGGTGGTGGCGGACGAGAATTTTGCTGTCCGCATCACCGACATTGTCAACCCCGCCAAGAGGCTTTCGGCCCGCTGACGATGGTTCCTACCCTGCTGCGTCGGCTGACCGGCTCCCGCTATGGCCTCGTAGGCCTGGCAGCGGGCTTGGTGTTGTTCGTTGCGCTGACGCAAAGCCCCCTCCTCAAGGGGGCACTGGCACCCGCTGCCAGCGCTTTCCCAGCTGCCGCGGCCAGCCCCACAGCACCGGCCGAGAGGGCTGTCTCCGGTACATCGCCCGCGGCAGTCACTGCACAGGCACCGGCACCCGCGGCATCCGCGCCAGCCCAAGTTGGTGCACCCGCTTCTCCCGCCGGTGGCTCGCCCGCCGCGTCACCCGTGGCCACGCCAGCCAGCTTCCTGCCGGCGTACCAGGATCCGCAGGCCACGCCCACCCCGAACGGGCTGCTCACCTTCCTCAGCCTGGGGCTGAAGCTGGTGATCGTGCTGGTGCTTATTTACGCAACTGTGTTGGGGCTGAAGTGGCTGAACGGCCGCACGGCACGAACCTTTGCCGGCCACACCAACATGCGCGTGCTGGAGTCGAACCGGCTTGGCCCCAATCGGGACGTGTACCTGCTGGAGGTGGCCGATCGCGTACTGGTGATTGGCGCCACCGGGAGCAGCATGAACGTGCTGTCCGAAATCACGGACTCCGGCGCGCTCGATCTCATGCGGGAAAAGCCCGAGGCGCCACTGGCCGCCGCCGAGCCGTTCTTGAATTACCTGCGCGGTGTGGGCGAGAAGCTCAGCGGCAAGCGCGAGCCCCTGGAGCTGGGCCGCTTGCTGGATGAGGAACCGGGGCGCACGGCGCTGCCCACGCTGGCCAGGGCCAGCGATAACACGGCCGGACAGACCAGCAAGCCGGCGGATCTCACAGCACGCATCGAGGCGAGCCGCCGCCTGATCCGTGAGCGCACGCTGGCCATTCAGGAGAGTGGCGTCGGCGGCAGTCTGGGCGAGCTGGGCCTGGCGGAATAGGCGCGGCATGGCGGCAGTGGAAGTGAAGGAACGGCAGGTGGCGCGCGGGCGCAAGCGTCCCGTGCTCGCCGGCCTGGCCCTGTCCTGTGGCGCGCTGCTGCTTACCAGCTGCTCGGCCAACGCCGTGCCCATCCCGACGGTCAGCGGCATCCAGGCGGCGCAGACGCCGCAGGACGTGGGGCTCAGCCTGCAGCTCATCGTCGGGCTGACGGTGCTCACGCTGGCGCCCTCCATCCTCATTATGGTCACGTCGTTCACGCGCACCATCGTGGTGCTGTCGCTGCTGCGCAACGCCATTGGCCTTCAGCAGATGCCTCCCAACCAGGTGCTGGTCGGGCTGGCGCTGTTCCTCACCTTCTTTGTGATGGCCCCAGTGATCCAGAAGGTGAATGACACGGCCATCCAGCCGTACATGGCCGGTCAGCTGGACCAGCAGACAGCCTTCAACAACGCGATGTCGCCCGTGCGCGATTTCATGTTCAAGCAGGTGCGGGAGAAGGATCTAGCGCTCTTCGTGCACCTGGCCAAGATCGATCAGCCCAAGACGCCGAATGACGTGCCGACCTATGTGCTCATCCCGGCGTTCATCATCAGCGAGCTGAAGACGGCCTTCCAAATGGGCTTCTTCATCTTCCTGCCGTTCTTGGTGATCGATATGGTGGTGGCCAGCACCCTGGTGTCTATGGGCATGATCATGCTGCCGCCGGTGCTCATCTCGCTGCCCTTCAAGCTGTTGCTGTTCATCATGGTGGACGGCTGGTATCTGGTGGTCCGATCACTGGTCATGAGCTTCCACACATGACCGAAAACGCCTTCCTCGATGTGGTGCGCCAAACGCTCATGCTCACGCTGGAGATATCAACACCGGTGCTGGCCTTCGGCCTGGTGGTGGGCCTGATGGTGAGTGTGTTCCAGGCCGTAACGCAGATCAACGAAATGACTCTGGCGTACATCCCCAAGATCCTGGCCGTGTTTGTCGCGCTGGCCATCTTCGGGCCATGGATGCTCCAGGTCATGCTGAACTTTTGCTCCAACATCTTCATGCAGCTGCCGGCGCTGGTGAAGTAGCATGCCCTACCCAGCCATCATCCCAGCGGGCTACTTCGGCAACTTCTTCCTGGTGTTGGTGCGTGTGACCGCGATGATCATGGCCGCGCCTCTGCTGCAGGGCCGAGCGATTCCCAACACACTGAAGATTGGTCTGGCGGTGCTCATCAGCTTTCTGCTGCTGCCGATCAACCAGGCGCACTTCGCCAACGTGCCACTGCAGCTGCTGCCCCTCTCCATCCTGGTGATCAAGGAGCTGGGCGTTGGTGTTTTGGTGGGCTACGTCATCAACCTGGTGTTCTCGGGCGCGCAGATGGCCGGCGAGTTCATTGGGCTGCAGGCTGGTTTCAACCTGGCCAACGTGATTGATCCGCTCTTTTCGCAAAGCGTGTCCCTGCTGGACCAGGTGTACACCATCATGACCGGGCTCATCTTCCTGGCCATGGATGGGCAGCAGATGCTCATCCTGGCGGTGCAGCAGAGCTTTGACATCGTGCCCATCGGGTCGCTGCAGATCACACCGGCGCTGTTCAACCAGCTGGCGCTGCTGACGGCGGGCATGTTCGCCGCCGGCATTCGGCTGGCGCTGCCGATCATCACCGCGCTGCTGCTCTCGGACATCAGCCTGGGGCTGATGGCGCGCAGTTTCCCGCAGCTGAACATCTTTATCGTTGGCCTGCCAGTGAAGCTGGGCCTGGCGTTCCTGCTGCTCATCATCACCATGCCCGCCTTTCAGCTGGTGATGCAGGGCTTTCTGCAGCAGGGATTCGTGGACCTCTCCAACTTACTGAGGCTGAGCTGATGCCTGCCCAGGAGAAAACGGAGAAGCCCACCGCCAAGCGCCGCGGCGAAGCACGTGGCAAGGGCCAGGTGGCCAAGAGCCAGGAGGTGAATACCGCCGTGGCTCTGCTCATGAGTTGGCTGGCCCTGCGGGCGTTCGGCCAGGGCGTGCTCACCGGCCTGACGGACATCACTACACGCAACCTGGGCCACCTGCAGCAGGCGGACATGACGCAGCCGGCGGCCATCACGCTGATCACCGATCACATCGTCGAAGTGCTGGAATTCATGGCACCCATCGCCGGCGCTCTTCTGCTGGCTGGACTGGTGGCCAACTACTTGCAGGTGGGCTTTCTGTTCACTACCTCCACCCTCAAGCCCTCGTTCTCCAAGGTCAACCCCATTTCCGGCTTCTCGCGGCTGTTCAGCATCCGCTCGTTGGCTGAGTTGCCCAAGGGGCTGTTCAAGCTGTTCGTGGTGGGCTTCCTGGCCTACAAGGCGGTGGCCGATCACGTAATGGACATTGTGGGACTCACTGGCGCCGATATCCATACCGCCGCCGGACTCATCACCAGCATTGCCTCGGACCTGCTGCTCAAGGTGGGGCTAGCGTATGTGGTGCTTGCCATCGCGGACTACGCCTTCCAGCGCTACCAGATGGAAAAGAGCCTGAAGATGACCAAGCAGGAGATCAAAGAGGAAGCGCGCAGCCAGGAGCAGGCGCAGGAAGTGAAGTCGCGCATCCGCAGCTTGCAGCGCCAGCTCGCCCGCCGCCGGATGATGCAGCGCGTGCCCTACGCGGACGTCGTCATCACCAACCCCACACACTTCGCCGTGGCCCTGCAGTACGACTCGGCCAAGATGGCTGCGCCGCGCGTGGTGGCTAAAGGCCAGCGGCTCATCGCTCAGCAGATCAAGGATCTGGCCCGACAGCACGGCGTGCCACTGGTCGAGAACAAGCCGCTGGCCCAGGCGCTGTTCCATGCCGTGGACGTGGATCAGGAAATCCCGCGCGAGCTGTACCAGGCCGTGGCGGAAGTGCTGGCCTTTATCTACCGCCTCAAGCAGAAGGCGAGCTGATGGCCGTTCTCGCGCCGCGTCAAACTTCTGCCGCTTCCTCCGGCCTCAACCGCCTGCTGCACCAGTCGGACGTGCTGCTGGGGCTTGGGGTGGTGGCCATCGTGGTCATGCTGGTGCTGCCGCTGCCCACGGTGCTGCTGGACGTGCTCATCACGATGGACATCTCCAGCTCCGTGTTGATCCTCTTACTCACGCTGTACAGCGTGGAGCCACTCAGCTTCTCTGTGTTCCCATCGCTGCTGCTGATCATCACGCTGTTCCGCCTGGCGCTGAACGTGTCGGCCAGCCGTCTCATCCTGCTGCACGCCAATGCTGGCGCGGTGGTGTCCGCCTTCGGCAACTTCGTCGTTGGTGGCAACTACGTCGTCGGCATCGTGATCTTCCTGCTGTTGGTCATCATTCAGTACGTCGTCATCACCAACGGCTCCAGCCGCGTGGCGGAGGTGGCGGCTCGGTTCACCCTGGACGCCATGCCCGGTAAGCAGATGGCTATCGATGCGGACCTGAATGCCGGCCTGATCAATGAAAGCGAGGCCCGCAAGCGCCGCTCGGACATTCAACGCCAGGCGGACTTCTACGGCGCCATGGATGGCGCCAGCAAGTTCGTGAGAGGCGACGCGATCGCGCAGATCATCATCATCGCGGTCAACATCCTTGGCGGTTTCGCCGTGGGCGTGCTGCAGCAGGGCTTTTCGTTGCAGCAGGCTTTGCAGACCTTCACCCTGCTTACGGTGGGCGATGGCCTGGTGTCAGAGATACCGGCCCTGCTCATCTCCACCGCCACCGGCATCATCGTCTCCCGAGCGGCAGCGGAATCCAACATGGGTGAAGAGCTGGGCCGGCAGATGCTCAGCAATCCACGGACACTTTTCATCGTTGGTGGGCTGCTGTGCCTGTTTGGGTTTGTGCCCGGGCTGCCCACTTTCGTGTTCCTGGTGATGGGCGCGGCCTTCCTGGGGATGGGGACGTTGGTGCGCAACAACCAGCGCACGGAGCTGCAGACGGCGCAGGTAGTGGCCGCGGAAAAGGCGACGGAGCTGCCCAAGGGACCCGAGAGCGTGCTGGGCCTGCTGCAGGTGGATCCCATGGAGCTGGAGATCGGGTACGGGCTTATTCCATTGGTGGACGTGCAGGAAGGCGGCAACCTGCTGAACCGCATCACGCTCATCCGCCGGCAAATGGCACTGGAGATGGGCATCGTCATCCCCACCATCCGCATTCGAGACAACCTGCAACTGCCACCCAACACCTACGTGATCCGCCTTCGCGGGGCGGAGATCGCCCGCGGCGAGCTGATCATGAACTATTACCTGGCCATGAGCGGCGGTCTTGCAACCGAGCGCATTGAAGGCATCCCCACCAAGGACCCCGCCTTCGGCCTGCCGGCTATCTGGATCACCGCGGCGCAGAAAGAGCGCGCCGAGATCCTGGGCTACACCGTAGTGGACGCGGCATCCGTGCTGACGACTCACCTCACTGAAGTGATCAAGTCTCACGCGCCGGACATCCTGAGCCGGCAGGACGTGCAGACCCTCATCAACAACGTCAAGAACGACTATCCGGCGGTAGTCGAAGAGCTCATGCCCGCGCTGCTGAATGTGGGAGACGTGCAAACTGTGCTGCGCAACCTGCTGCGCGAGCGACTCTCCGTGCGAGACATGGTCACCATTCTGGAAACGCTGGCCAATAACGCCAAAACCAACAAAGACTCCGATTTCCTGAGTGAGCAGGTGCGCAAGGCGCTGGCGCGGTCCATATCGAACCAGTACCGCGAGTCAGATGGATCGATTCACGTCATCACGCTCACTCCGAGCACCGAACAGTCAATCACTAACGCGCTGTACCAAACGGATCAGGGCCTCATGATCAGCCTGGATCCCAACCTGGTGCAGAAGCTCATGGCTCGCCTGCAAACCGAGACCGAGAAGATTGCGACCGACGGCTTTCAGCCGATTCTGCTCTGCTCGGCCAAGATCCGGTTGCCGCTGCGCAAGCTGACGGAGCGGCTGTTCGCCACGCTGGTGGTGCTCTCGTACAGCGAGATCACGCCCGACCTGGAAGTGCGCTCTCAGGGCGCCATAGGGTTCGAAGATGCGGATTGAGAAATACCACGCCGAGGACATGCAGGAGGCCTTCCGCCTCATTAAGGCCGAGCTGGGCCCCGATGCCGTGGTCATTCAGTCCCGCAAAATTCGCCTGGGTGGCATGTTCGGGCTGTTCCGGCGGCCGGTTTACGAAGTGCTGGCCGCGATTGACGAAGAGGTGAAGCCGCAGAAGTTCGCCTCCACGATAGCCACTGCTCGGCCCGGCGCCCGCGCAGCTTATGCCGCCGGCGCCAAGCTGCCCTCTCTGACGGATACTGTCGCGCCCGCGAGCAGCGCGCCCGCGAGCACCGCGCCCGCGAGCACCGCGCCCGCGAGCACCGCGCCTGCCACCGCCTCACATCCCAGGCCAGCAGCGCCCAAACCTGGGTCGGTTGAGCCGGCGCCGGCCGCGAGCGTTGCGCCAGTGGCCAAGCCGGAGGCCGACGTCGCCAAACCCGCGCTGGCCGAGGAAGCACTAAAGCTGGAGAGCTCGGACTCCGCGCTGCTGCGCGAAATGAAGAACAACATGGTCGAGCTCAAAACGGCGCTCAGCCGGCTCTCGAAACAAGCGCAGTTCGGCAACATCGCCAACTTTGCCCCGGTATTGGTGAACCTCTATCAGCGGCTGGTGGACCAGGAGCTGTCAGAAGACCTTGCGCAGGACATCGTGCTTCGAGTCAACGGCGAGCTGGGGGTGAACGGCGCGGAGAATTACGAGTTGGTGCGGGAGTACGTGCGCAAGCATCTGCAGGAGCTGATCACGGTAACCGGCCCGCCGAAGCTCTCCAGCGGGCGCTGCAAGTCCATCTTCCTCATCGGCCCTACCGGCGTGGGCAAAACCACCACGCTGGCCAAGCTGGCCGCGAACTACTGCCTGGTGGAGCACAAGAAGGTGGCCCTGGTGACCGTGGACACGTTCCGCGTGGCGGCTATCCCGCAGCTGCGCACCTATGCGGACATCATTGGCGTGCCGCTCGAGGTGGTGTACACGCCAGCCGAGCTCACCGAAGCGCTCGGCCGCTGCGGGGAAAAGGACCTGGTGCTGATCGATACGCCCGGGGGCAGCCCGCGCAACTCCAACCAGCTCGAGCTGTTGAAGGAGTACGTGGACGGGGCCGAGACCAAAGAGGTGTACCTAGCCGTCGCCAGCCCAACCAAATATCGGGACATGCTGGAGGTGTATCAGCGCTTCTCGATCACTCGGATCGATGGCCTGCTGTTCACCAAGATCGATGAAACCAGCCGCTATGGCCCGCTGGTGAATCTGCTGAACCAAACCAAAACCCGCCTCACCTACCTCACCACGGGCCAGAACGTCCCGAGCGACATAGAACTCGCCGATTCGGTGAAGATGGCGGACCTGCTGCTGGCGGAGCCGGAGCCATGAAAGACCAGGCTGAGGAGCTGCGCAAGCTGGCCGGGACCGAGTGGGCCGATCGCGCGCGCGCCGCGGCGCCCGCCACGCGATCCACCCGCGTGATCGCTATCAGCAGCGGCAAGGGCGGCGTGGGCAAAACGAACGTGGTGGTGAACCTGGGATTGGCTATTGCCCACCAGAACCGCCAGGTGCTGATCCTGGACGCGGATTTGGGCCTGGCCAACATCGACGTGGTCATGGGCATCGCGCCGCGCTTCAACCTGCAGCACGTGATTGCCGGGCAGAAGAGCATTCGCGAGATTGTTGTGCCCGCGCAGGATGGCGTCCAAGTCATCTCCGGGGGATCAGGCCTGGCCGACCTCGCCAACCTGTCCGATACGCAGCGCGAGGGGCTGATTGGTGGCTTGGCCGAGCTGGAGGGGCTGGCGGACGTGCTGCTGGTGGATACCGGCGCGGGCATTGGGCCCAATGTGCTGCAGTTCATCCTGGCGGCGCAGGAGCTGATCATCGTCACCACGCCGGAACCCACCGCCATCACGGATGCCTACTCGTTGATCAAAGTTGTTTCGCGCCTCTCCACCGAGGTTGCGCTGAAGCTGCTGGTGAACCAGGTGCGGACCGCTGATGAGGCTGAGGAGATCACCAACAAGATCGTCGCGGTGGCCAAGCGCTTCCTGCACCTGGATATCAGCAGCTACGGATCGCTGCCCTACGACCCGGACGTCCTCAAGGCGGTGCGCAGCCAAAAGCCGGTGATGGTGGCGTACCCCAACAGCCTGGCGGCCTATGCCTTCCAGGCACTGGCCGCGCGTGTGTGGAACGAGGACCCACCCATTCAGAACAAGCCTGGTTTGTTGAATTTCTTCCGCCGCATTGTGAAGCCGGCGGAGTGGGGAGGAAGGCTCGATGGCTAGCTTCGTACCCGGCAGCGGTTTCCCGGAAGATCCCCCGGCGTCCCTGGTGCTGGAAACGCCGGAGCCGCTCGCCCCCACTGGCCAAGGCGCCGCGCCGGAGCCGGACGCGAACGGGCGGGAGGAAGCGCGGTCCACCCGCTTCGCTCGGCCGCCGGAGCCGGACTACAACCTCTCCCCGGCCGAGCATCTGGAGATCCGTAACAGCAACCTGCCGCTGACGTTGGGGCTGCTGTTCTCAGTGAGCGCCGCCTTCGTGGTGTTCTTCGTGAGCATGGTTGGCGGCGCGGCCGGAACAGATCCAGTGTTGCCTTCGTTCTGGCGAAGCCTCAGTGCGCTGGCCGTGTTCACGACGCTGAGCTTCGTGGTGAGCTGGTTCATGCCAGCCCCGTCCGAGCGGCGACTGCAGCTGGCGAAGTTGGAACAGGAGCAGGCGGACGATCCCTTTGGCGACCGCGACTTCGGGGAGGTGGCACCAGAGGCCGCGGCCCCAGAAGCCAGCGGCACCGAGCTGGCACCAGACGATGAGCTGGATGAGTATGACGACGAAGACGAGGACGACGTGAACGCGCAGGCCGCTATGGGCGGACGGTAGGTGAGGCAAGCAGATGGCTGAACCCGGAACTCTCGAAAACGCCGAGCTATGGCAAGACTACTGGGAGCACCGCGATGCCGAGCATCGCGAACGGGTGATCCTGCAGTACGTGCCGCTGGTGAAGTACGTGGTGGGCCGCCTGGCTATCAGCCTGCCGCACTTTCTGACCTCTGAAGACATCGTCAGCTATGGCGTGGTGGGCCTCATCGACGCTGTGGAGCGCTACGAGCCGGGCCGCAACGTGAACTTCTCCACTTATGCCA
Organism: Chloroflexota bacterium; assembly: GCA_035532895.1. Taxonomy (GTDB): domain Bacteria; phylum Chloroflexota; class JAJPGV01; order JAJPGV01; family JAJPGV01; genus DATKQD01. The sequence goes on along the minus strand of DATKQD010000288.1, from coordinate 6,689 downwards.
TCACCCGTATCCGCGGGTCGATCATCGATGAACTGCGATCGCTGGACTGGATTCCCCGGCAGGTACGCAAGCAGGCCCGAGACATTGAGGGAACCATGAGCCGGCTCGACCAGGAGCTGGGCCGGCCAGCCACAGAGAAGGAGTTGGCCAGCACCATGGGTGTGACGGTCGAGAAGCTCCAGCACGCGCTGTTCGAGTCCAGCTGGGTGACCATCTCGCTCAACCGCATGGTCGATGCGGACAGCAGCGACCATGCTGGCCAGGTGATGCCTGAGCTGGCGGACGAGCGCGCGGTAGATCCGCTGGACCACACGGAACGCATGGAGCTTTCCCGCCTGCTGGCAGTCGCTATCTCGCGGCTCACCAAGCGAGAGCAGCAGGTGCTGTCGCTGTACTACGTGGATGAGCTGAACCTGCGAGAGATCGGGCTGGTGCTGGAAGTGTCGGAGTCGCGCGTGTGCCAGCTGCACACCAAGGCCATTCTGCGCTTGCGCGGCCTACTCCAGGAGATGCTTCGGCCGCCCGAAGAGGCGCACGCTGATGTGGAAGCAGAGCCAGCCGCGGCCGCGGCAGAGGTGGGTTGAGCATGCAGATTCGAGCAGTCACCGCCAGCCTGGACGGTGTTGGGGCCAATGGCTGGGACAGCATTCACCCGCGCTCGGCTGAAGAAGCTTCCACCGCGCGCCAGCTCTTTACCGCCGCGTTTGGACGCCAGGTCGCTGAGAAGGACGTGGTGGATCGCCTGGCCGCGGAGCGCTCGGATGCGGACAAGCACGCGCCGACTTCCGAGCAGCAAGGGCGCGACGAAGAAGGGCAGCCCAGGCGGGGTGCGGCCTTAACCCTGGAGGAAATGGCCGCGCAAGTGTCGTTGCGCATGGGCAACCTGGTGGACGTGCGCGCGTGATCTACGTGCTCACCGCGGCCAACGCCGTGATTCTGGGGCTGGTGGTGTACTTCTTTGTCACCTTCCGCCATGCCTTGGAGGCCTCGGGCGTACGGCAGATAGACGGCTACCTGCAGGAGTTAGAGGGCAGCGTGGCCCAACTCACCGAGGAGTTCGAGCGGACCTCCACCCGTATCAGCAAGGACCTGCTGCGCAAAACAACCGAGCTGCAGACGCTGATTGGCGAGTGCGACACTAAGCTGGCCGCCGTCGGCCGTGTGCCCTCCGCGGGTGTGGCACCCGCGGCGGCCCCGCTTTCTGCTCCGCGACCCGCGACGCGGCCACCCGTGGCGCCCCTAGCGGGCATGCCCACTGTGCCCCCGGCAGTGGCCGCACGCCGCATGAATGCCGGTCGGATGGCCCTGCCTGGCGAGGGAGCGCGGCAGGTCGCCACGAGCTCGGCCGCCACAACCACTGGCATGGCGCCCGCCGTTGCGGCGACCCAGTCACCCAACGCGGGGCCGAGCGCCGAGATTAGCGAGCCTGTGGTGAGCCCGCGCGCTCCCGACGCCACGGAGGCGACGGCTGTCCAGTCGGAGCCACCAGCAGCGGCGGCGACGCCCCAGCCAAACGACAAATACCGGCTTATCTTCCTCCTGGCCAGCGAGGGGATGGACAGCGGCAGCATCGCCCGCCACACCAACCTCACGCGGGGCGAGGTAGAGATGCTGCTGGACCTGCGCAAGCAAGGAAAGATTTGAGGAGCACGCGCTGAATGATCAAGGGTTTGTACACCGCCGCCAGTTCGATGCTGGCCGCAATGCGCCGGCAGGACATCATCTCCAACAACTTGGCCAATGCCAACACCGTGGGCTTTCGGGCCGATGACGCGCAGTTCAAGGCGTTTCCGCTGCTCTTTTTGCAGCGCCTGTTCGATAACAACCGGTTGGAGAATGGTCAACTGCTGCCCAGCAACCAAGTGGGCGGCATCAATACCGGCCTTATGGTGGACCAGGTGACCACGAACTTCCAGGAGGGCGCCATCCGCCAGACCACGGACCCGCTAGACATGGCCATTCGTGATACGGCCGGCCCCAACTCGCCCCCGGCCTTCTTCGCCGTGCAAACGCCCGAGGGAACGCAGTTTACGCGCAGCGGCGCGTTTACCCGCAACGCCAACGGCGAGCTGGTGACGGACCAGGGCTTTCGGGTGCTGGGTGTGGGTGGTCAGCCCGTTGTCGTGCCCGATGGCGATGTGAAGGTAGCGGCCAATGGCGCTATCACGGTGAATAACGTGTCCGCCGGCCAGCTTCAGATCGTGCGCTTTGCCAATCCCGTGGCGCTGGATAAGCCGGGCAACACCCTCTTCGCGCAGAATGCCGCGTCGGGCCCGCCCACGGCTGCGAACCCGGCCGACTACCAGATCGAGCAGAACGCCCTTGAGCAGTCCAATGTGGACCCGGTGCGCAGCATGGCCGAGATGATGGACAACATGCGGCTGTACGAAATGAACCAGAAGATGGTGCAGACGCAAGACCAGATCCTGAATCTGGCCGTGAACAGCATCGCCAAGGTGTAGGGAGGGAGCAGTAAAGATGGGCACATTTGGGTTGTGGTCCGCTGCCAGTGGTATGAGTGCGCAGCAGACCAATGTAGACATTGCCGCGAACAACCTGGCCAACGTGAACACGGTGGGCTTTGAACGGGCACGTGGGGACTTTCAGGACCTATTGGTGGAGCGGCTGAACCCGGGTGGTGGCGGGCTGCTGCGGGGCGACCCAACCCTGCACGCGGATGCGGTAGGCGCAGGCGAAGGGCTGCAGGCCACCAAGCTCATGTTCGAGCAAGGCCCGCTGCAGTCCACTGGCCAGCCGACCGACGTGGCAATCGATGGGCAAGGCTTCTTTCAGGTACAGCAGCCCAACGGGCAGATCGCCTACACGCGCTCCGGCGGGTTCCACATCGACTCCAATGGCGACGTCGTGGATCCTCAAGGCAACCACCTGCTGGTGCAAACACCGGCCGGCAACGTGGCGCCGCTGAACGTGGCGCAGGTGGTGAACGGCTTCGAAGTGCCCGTGAGCGATCTTCGGCTGGATACAAATGGCGTGCTGAGCGGAACGTTTCCCGGTGCCGTGCCTGGCTCCGCGCCGGTGAACTTTGGTGTTTTGCAGCTGGCGCGGTTTACCAACCCGCAGGGGCTGGTGCAGATTGGTGCCAACCTGTTTTCCCCCTCCGGCAACTCCGGCGCAGCCATCACTGGCCAGCCAGGCACCAGCACGCAGGCTTCACCAGGGGCGCCGCTGCTGCGCTTTGGCCAGGTGTGGCAGCGCTTTTTGGAAGGCTCCAACGTGAATACCGGCGATGAGCTGGCGGGCGTTATCACCGCGCAGCGCAGCTACGAGATGAACCAGAAATCGCTGCAGATATCGGATCAGATGTGGCAGCTGGCCAACCAGATGCACCAGTAACGGCGCGGGAAAGGGAGAGTCGCCCAATGTTAAAGAAGTGCCCAGTGGGGCCGATAATTGGAGTGAGGCGTCATAACAGAGTGAACAGGAAATGGGGGGCCGTGTCATGAGAATTAATGACGCTATGCTCCAGCAAATTTTCCGGGGCTACAAGTCGGCGGGTACTTCCTCCGGGAAGGCTGGCCGCGCTGGCTCGTCCAGTGGCGCCTCACGCGGTGGCGATGAGGTGTCCATCTCCGCCGAGGGCCAGTCCCTGCAACGGCTGGTGCAGGCAGCGGCGGGTTCTACGGATGTCCGCACGGATCGGGTGGCCGAGCTCAAGAGTCAGGTGCAGAGCGGCCAGTACGTGATCGACCCGCAAGCCATCGCCAACCGCATGCTGGGCCTGGGTGGTGCCTAGCCTCCCGCGACAAGCGGAGAGGCCGCCACAAAGCGACAGCCAACCAGCACCGGCAAGCCGGAATCTGCCTGCCTCTAACGCGGGGCGCGCGCAGGACAGCCAGCTTGCTCCACTGGTAGACATCCTTTCCGCTGAAGAAGATGTATACGAACTCCTGCTCCGCGTGACAGAGCAGGAGCGCAGCGCCATTGTTGATGCGCGCCTGCCGGCACTGAAGGCGGCGGTCGAGCACAAGCAGGAGATATTGAGCACGCTGGCGGAGCTGGAGGAGCGGAGGGTGCGCTGGCTGAACCGCTACGCGCGGCGCAACGATGTGCCTGTGGAAACGCTCACGCTGCTGACCATCATCCAGGGCAGCCGGGGCGCTGAACGCCGGCTGCTGGCACGGCTGCACCGCGGCTTGACCCAGCGCATCGAACGCGTCATGCAGTTGGATCAGGTGACGCGGGCCCTGCTGCAGTCAATCCTCAAGTCCATCGATGCTTCGCTGCACTACCTGCTGCGCGATGATGCCGCCGGCAGCACTTACGCGCCGCGTGGCGGCCTGCAGCAACCCTTCGTGGCGAGCTGGCAGCTGCTGGATCGCAAGGCCTAGAAGTTTGGACGGACACATGGCGCGGCGGACGGGACGGGGTTCCCCGGAGCGCGAGTCCAGCCCGGCACAGCTTCTCCAGAGAGCTGGTCGCAGCTTGCTCATGGCGTTACGGCCGGACGTCTAGAAGTTTCGGGAGGCGTTACAGGAAATGCTGCCTACGTTTTTCGGTCTCAACACCGTGACCCGCGCCCTGCTGGCTCAGCAGGAGGCGGTGGACGTGGTCAATCAGAATATCGCCAACGCCAGCACGCCTGGCTATTCCCGCCAGCAGGCCATTCTCACCGCCACCGATCCGTACACTTCGGTTGCCTTTGATCGGCCCTCGCTGCCTGGGCAACTGGGCACTGGCGCCACGGTGTCCAAGATCAAGCGCTTTCAGGACGAGCTCCTGAATACGCAGATTCGTGCCCAGAATCAAACGACCGGCCAGTACGAAGCTATGGATGACCTGTACACACAGGTGCAGGCTATTTACAACGACCCCTCAACGCTGGCCGTGAACCAGGCCTCGACCAACTTTTTCAACGCTGTGCACGACCTCTCCAATAATCCAGAGTCCGTGCCGGCGCGCGAGGCGCTGCAGCAGCAGGGGCAAACGCTGTCCGCGGCCATCGGCACGGATTACCAGCAGCTCACCACTTTGCAGGGTGACCTGAACACCAAGGTGGGCACCATCGTGGCCGACGTGAACACCACCATCCAGCAGATTGCCAGCCTCAACACACAGATCGCCCAGGTGACCGGCATCGGCGATAACCCCAACGACCTCATGGACCAGCGCGATCAACTGGTGAATCATCTCTCCACGCTGGTGGACACGCACGACGTGAAGAACCCGGACGGCACCGACACCATTCAGCTCAATGGGCGCTTTCTCGTGAACAAGGACCAGGCCTACACGCTCACCACGCTGACCGACGCCGCCAGTCCCGCCTACGTGAAACCGGTACAGGTGTTCTGGCAAGAGGATGTGACCAAGTTTCAGAACATCCACCCCGGCTACGACCCAATCACCGGCGTCAATCTCACCACCGGCGCCAGCCTCAGCTCCACTGCCCAGCCTCCGCTTTCCGTCAAGCAGGCCGACGTAACCACCGGCTCGCTCTACGGTGCCATGGCCATGCGTGACCAGGTGATTCAGGACACGCTCCTCCCCCAGCTGAATGCGCTGGCCGACGGGCTCACCAATACCCAGGTGCTGAGCCCCAAGGGCGGGCTGGACCCCAACGCCAGCCAGGCCGGCTTGGGTGGCACCGGCAGCTTCACGGTAACGGTGCTGACGCCGCAGGGGCAGACAGTCACCTACAACCCCAGCATTCCCTCCGGCAGCGCGCCCACCACGGTGCAGGGCGTGATCGATGCCATCAACGGCAGTGTCGTGGCGCCTTACTTGCACGCCTCGTTGAGCGCGGCCGGCCAACTGGAGATCGATACGACTCAGACCGGCACGCTGGTGAAGGTGGATCAGGCGGACGCCGTCGCCTCGCGCCTATTCGGCTTCTCGCAGTCAGTGGCCGATGGCTTCAACGCCGTGCACGTGCAGGGCTTTGGCTTGGATACCCCGCCACAGTGGACTGGTGGCATCTCCGGCCTCACCTTGAGCACGCCTATCGGCACCGGCGACGGGCTCACGATCACCGGGCCGGATGGTGTGCCAGTGAACGTGGTGGTTCAGCCGCCCCTTACCGATCCTAAGGTAGTGGCGACGGCCTCCATTACGGGCGCCACCGTGGCGGCACAGCCATCGTCACCCCAGAACCTGGCGGTGGCCATTAATGGCGCGACGGCCAGCGGCATGGTGACCATTGTCGGCACAGACAGCAACGGCAACGCGCTTACCGAGGCGCTGAGCTTCAACGGCAATGGCACCCTGACCACGCAAAACCAGTTCGCCACGGTGACCAGCGTGACCGGCAGCGGCGGCTTCAATGTGGCCGCGACCACTGTTTCGGTGACGGCGCTTTCCACGCCCAATACCGTCCAGGACCTGGTGAACGCCATCAATTCCGTGAACCAAACGGACACGCAGGCCATCGGCAGCGTCACCGGCTTGACACCGCTGACATCCATGGCCGGCACGGCCGACTTCACCATCACTGTGGTGCGGCCGGACGGAGTTAAGGTGACGTTTGACCCCGCGACTACCACGCCCACCGTGAGCACCATGCAGGATGTGCTGGATGCCATCAATGGCACCGGCAGCTATCTTTCGAACACCGTCTCGGGCTACGTGCGCGCATCCATCAATCCCCAGGGGCAGCTGGAGATCGACTCCACCACCCCTGGCGCGCTGGTAAAAGTGGACCAGGCCACGACAGCAACCAATACCGCGCTCGGTTT
>DATKQD010000287.1:0-6406 GCA_035532895.1 Chloroflexota bacterium | reverse complement strand
TGGGAGCTGCCGTGGAAGCCGCCCAGCCGCTGGGCCCCACTGGCCGGCGCCGCCTCGCGGCCAGCTTGCCCTTCATGGTCGTGCTGGCTTCGGTGGCCCTGGTGTCGCCGTTCGCCACACTGGGCCATTGGCCAGGGACAGGGTTCCTCGTGGGCACCATTCTGGCGCTGATCGCCGTTGCCGGCGCGCTTGCCGCGGCTTGCCCACGCGCCTTGCTCCCCGCGCAGACGCAGTCCGCGAAGGGGCGGTTCCGCGGGCTGTTCGGATGGCTTGTTGGTGGCACGCTAGAAGTTCGGCCGAAAACCTGCCGCGGCGGCCGGGGTGGGGTTGCTCCAGAGGGTCGATTGAGCTCGCCAACTGTGGCGACAGGGGATCGGCTGAGGGCCGCCAATGGCTTTGCGGCCGAACTTCCAGCTCTGCAACTCCTCGCCGTAGCGCTTGGGTGGCTCTGGCTCCGCGCATCGCCCGCCTGGCAACCAACAGCTCTGGCGCTGGCCGAATGGGTCGTGCTCGCTACCCTCGCCACCACCTCTGCCAGCCTGTTCTGGCGCTGGCGGCAATGGTGGCGCGGCTTCCCCACCGCGGCGGCAAGATGGGCAGCAGGCGGCTCATCCACCTTCGCCCGCGGCGGCCCTGCACAGCCCACACCGTCCCGCTTGCAGCCAGCGATCTCGGCGGTTGCACGAGCTGCCTGCCTCATGGCCCCAGCGGCGGCGCTGTGCGTACTGCTCGCGGACATACCGATGCATCCCAGCGTGAGTCTGGTGGACATTGGCGCGGCCGGGCTGCTGTGCATCACACTGCTGGCGCTCATGGTGCGTGCCTGGATGGCGATCATCGTGCCGGGCGATCGCTGGCAACGCGCCGGCGGTGCGGCCCTGGCCGGGTGGCTGGATGGGGCGACACTCGCGGCCGACGAAGCCAGCGCCGTGAAACGCCAGCGGGCGGCAGGACGCTACGCGCTGCTGCTGGTGGACGAGGCTTGCCTGGCCATGCTCACGCTGCTGCTGCCGGGGCTGGCCGTGCCTCTGCTGCCATTCGCATCCACCGCGTTTGCGGCCGCGGGCTTGGGCTTCGCGGTGGCCCTACCGGTCATCTGGTGGCCGCGCTTCGCCGGCCACCTCAGCGCACGATGACCGTGCCGGTGAACTGGTAGCTCACCACCATCCCACTCACACCGAGCGAGTACAGCGGCTCCAGCGATGAGTGGTACGCGAATGTGCCAGGTTTCGGAAAGGTGATGGTGACGTTCCCACCAGCGGCCAGCACGCCACTATCGAAGAGCAGGGCACTGCCCAGATCGCTCACCACCGAGTGCGGATTCTGCCCCTGGTTGATCCACTGGACGGCTTGCCCCGGCGGGATAACCACCGCGGCGGGAGCGAAACCGCCGGTATCAGAAATGTTCACCTGCGCGCCCACCACAGGCGGCGCGGGCGGCGGCGTGGCCACCGCGGCTGGTGTTGCCGCCGCGGCGTCCGGCAGGGCGGTACCCGGCGCCACCACGCTAACGATGCCCTCGCACTGAAAGTTGGCCGTGTGGTTGCCATTCAAGCAGTCGGGCGCGGACGTGTAGGCAAACGAGCCCACCTCCGGAAAGCTGTAGCTGAAGCTCTGCCCTGCCCCCAATCCTCCCGAATCGATGGCGCTGCCGCTGCCCGGTAGGTGCGACATGGAGTGGACGCCCGCTCCAGTGTTGGTCCAGGTAACTGTGCCTCCCACCGCGATGGTGAGCGCAGCCGGAGTGAACCCGCTGTCGGTGATCTGCACAGCGCCACTGCTTGGTGCGCTGGCCGCCAGGCTGCTCGGCGGCAGGAACGCCCCCGCGGCACTCAAGGCCACCAACGCGCCGAGACAAGCCTGCCACCCCTGGCGCAGCCGACTGACAGCAGGCCGTGCAACCACCCTATCGTCTCGGCGCGGCAGAGCCCGTGGTGACCTCCGAGGCCACGCGGCGCGAGGAGTGAGCGGTCACCCGCGGCAGGTCCAACGTTGTCACGCGGCGCAGTTCGCGCTTGTACCTGGTGTCGTCAAAGCGGGTAGCGCGGTGCATGGTACCCCGGTTATCCCAGATAACGAAGTCGCCCGGCAGCCAGCGGTGCCGGTAGACCAGGTGTGGCTGGGTGGCATGCTCCATGAGTTCGCGGAGCAATAACCGTCCCTCTGGCAACGGCCAATCGACGATGCGCGAGGCATGCGAAGCGATGTAGATCGCCTGCCGTCCTGATGGGAGCGTCCGAATCAGCGGGTGCACGGCGCCCTGCAGCTTGGCCTCCTCCTCAGCTGAAAACTCAAAGCCGAGCGTGCGGCGCGAGTAGACGATCGAGTGGTGCACCCGGAGGTCTCGTACAAGAGCTTTGGTCTCGTCGGGCAGCTCATCGTACGCCGTGCGCGTGTCGGCGAATTCTGTATCGGCCGGGACGGGCGGGATCACGCGCGCCGAAAGCGTGGAGTAGCGCCCCGGCGGGTCCTGAAAGGAGGCGTCGGTATGCCACAGCCGGTTGCCAAGGCCGTACATACGCCGCCGATCGGTCGTGGCCAGCACCTCGCCGTCCTCGTCAAGATTCGAGATGTCGGTCAGCGCCTCGTTGCCCAACCGGTTCTTCCGCAGCGCACTGATGCCGGTTTTGGCGTGGAGCTCACCATCCCAGCGCTGGGCAAAGGCCAACTGTTCGGCGTCCGTAAAGGGCTGACCTCGGAACACCAGCACGCCATACGCATCCATTCCCGACCGAATCTCCTCCAGGGTCGCCGGGTCGTGCGTGTCCCGGAGATCGATCGGCCCCACCTCGGCCGCGAACGTCGGGTGCAGTTTACGAAAGACGAGGGCCACGAGTCGCCTCCTTAGTCTCCATTGCGACGGCCTAGCAGGAACATCGACAGCTTATGCTGCCGTTCATCAAGCAGCAACCATCACGGCAGATATGCCCAGCCACTCAAGGGTAGATCGCTTCCAACCGTGGCGGTGTAGGCAGCCAGGTTGCCTTCCGTGGCAGGGGTGGATCCGGCGCCACTCTCGTCCTCAAGGCCAGGCAGGAAAGCGGGGCTGAGCTGAGAGGGGGGCGCCCAGAGCCTCACACCAGTCCAAGGTGCTCCGCGGCCTTCACCACGACCTCCTCGTGAACTGTCAGGGCCTGCACGCTCAGCGGTTGGAGCGCACCCAGCGCTCGGTGAAACAGTGTTATATGCAACCAAGCGGCTTCGATGGCAGACCACCAGCGTAGTCCCGCCGCGGCTGGATGACGTTCAAACAGGCGCAGCGCATAGCTCTGCGTGATCGCCCGGCGGCTCGTGGCCACTATCGATGGCCGCAGCACTTCGGCAGCGAGCACGATGGGATCATCAAGGTCGACGAGCTGGGCGTCCGGACTCAGGTCGAACTCGGCGAGCGCCAGTTGCCGGCCGGCCCGCAGAAGCAGCTCGGGCTCGACCGCGCCGGTGCCTCGAAACGGCGCCAGCACCTCAGCGACCGCTGAGGTCGCATCCTCAGCCAGATAGAGACACCCGTAGCGGTCGGGCGCATCATGCCGGCCCGTGCCCTGGAGCCCCCGCGGTACCCAGAGTGGATGGCCAGGCTCCCCCAGCGGCGCAAGCGGATCCCAAGGCAGAACCCGCCACAACCTCACGCGAAGTTGCCCGCTCGCTCACCTGCGATTGCATCAAGCACGTCGCGCATGCTGCCGCGGCGAATCAGGTCGATAGGGCGTCGATCGCCGAGAACTGGGTTCGCGCCCTCAAGCCAGCGCTCAGCCGCCGTGGGGGTGTAGAGTCGCAACAAGCTCGCCATCACCAGCTCGAGCAGGTCCACACGCTCCGCGTTCTCATCATCGATACCCTGTCCGCGCCGCCAGCGGGTAACCTGAGCTGGGCTGACCTGCAACAGATCAGCGAGCCGGCGTTGGGAGCCGAAATCTCGGCTCAGCGCAGTTACCTTCTCGGCGATGCCCACCGGCATTCACAGAGCCTATCACAACGCAACGCTTCTCGTTGCGCGCAGGCCCTGATACATCTGTTGAATTCGGGGTCGATTTAGCGTTCCAGCCTCATGTCCTCAGGCCGCTGTCGTCGCCGCGAATGTGAGCCGCCGTCGCCAACCGCGCACCCGGCGCCGGTAGCGGGCAACGCACATTCGCCGGGGCCGGGGCAGGCCGGCCCGAGGGTGTCAGGCTGGTCATGGACGCCGCGGGTCTCAGCTGCAAGGCGAACAAGAGCCCGACAACCGGGATGATCGACGCTAGTCCGCCGGCGACGTGGAAAGCGGCAACGCCGGCAGCGAGTACCGCTGCATTGCCCGACTCAGCCGCGGTCAGCAATTGAGGGGGCGAGCCGCCGTGGGCGGTGAGGCTGAGGCTGAATATGGTGGCCAGGGCGGCCACGCCGAAGGCGGCGGCAACCTGTCGCTGTGTGCTGAACAGTGAGGTTGCACGTCCCATCCTGCTCGGTGGCACGGCAGTGAATGCCGCCGTCTGCATGCTGATGGCCGCCAGTGACAGCGCCAATCCGCGCACCATGGCCAGCAGCGCAATCCAGGCCAGGTTGGTGTTGAGATCGATCAGCAGCAGCAAGCCGGAGGTTATGGCCAGGCCGGCACTGCTGAGCGACATCAGGCGGCGGGCGCCCCAGCGAGCGTAGACGCGGCGGCCAAGGCCGACCATCGCCAGCGGCGCAACCGCCGTAGGCAAGCCCAGCGCACCCGATTGGAAGGCGCTGAGGCCGCGCATCGACTGCAGGAAGAACGGCATCACGAACACCACGCCAGCCATGGTCGAAAAAGTGGCGAACATGGTGAGGTTGGCGGCTCGAAACATGGGGTCGGCGAACAGGCGCAGGTCAAGCAGCGGTGCACGCCGGCGCAGCTCGATCAGCACCAACGCCACGGCCGCCGTGACGCCGCCCAGGCCGAAGGCGAGCACTTGAGGCGATGTCCAGCCAGCCGCGGGGCCTTTTGCTAACGCCAGCAGGATGCCCGACAGGCCAACCGCGGAGAGGATGAAGCCTGGTACGTCGAACGAGCCGGGATTCAGCTCACGATGCTCTTTCAGAACGAGCCCGGCGAATATCAAGCCGGCGGTGCCCAGCGGCACGTTCACGTAGAAGATCCACCGCCAGCTGGCATGGTCCACCAGAAATCCGCCGATGACCGGCCCCAGCAGTGGCGCGACAGCGGTGGCGATAGTCAGGAAGGCTGCGCCCTGGGCCCGCTCGGGGCCGGTGAAGACACGGAACAGCATGGCGCTGCCGACCGGCGTCATCATGCCTCCGCCGATGCCCTGCAGGACTCGAAACGCGACCAGCGATTCGATGCTCCAGGCCCGGCTGCACAGGAGTGAGCCGGCGACAAAGATGCCGATGGCCAGCAGGAGGATGCGCTTGGTGCCAAAACGGTCGCCCAGCCAACCCGACGCTGGAATCCACATTGCCAGGCTGATCAGATAGCCCGACACCACCCACTCCAGGGTGGCCGGGCGGGCGTGAAAGTCCTGGCCCAGGCGTGGCAGCGCCACATTGACCACCGTGCTGTCCATGAGATCCATGAACAGGGCCACGACGAAGGTGGCGCCGACGAGGTACTTGTAGTCGATGGTCCGGCCCCAGACTTGCATGATGCAAGCCATTCTATCGCTCTAACTTGCATCATGCAAGTCTTAATGCTATTCTGAGGCCATGCTCGAGCGAACCTACGAGGGGCAGCTGTGTTCCGTTGCCCGCACGCTGGAGTGGGTGGGCGAGCGATGGAGCTTGCTGATCGTGCGCGACGCCTTCCTCGGACTTTCGCGCTTTGACGAGTTGCAACGCAGCCTGGGCGTGGCGCCCAACATCCTGGCCGCGCGATTGGACCGGCTGACGGAGGCCGGCATCATGGAGAAGCGGCGCTACTCGGACCGGCCCGAACGGTTTGACTACACACTGACGACCAAGGGGCGGGATTTGTATCCCGTCATCGCCGCTCTCAGGCAATGGGGAGACCGCTACGTTTCGCCGGTGCCACCCCGGCTCGTCACGCATCGCGCCGACGGCGGTCGTGTGCGCGTTCGGGTCATGTGCGAAGAATGCGAGTCGGAGCTCGACCGGAGCGACATCGAGGCTCTCCGGAACCCCGCCTTGGAACAGGCGGGAACCGCCTCCTAGCCCGTTCCCGTCTCCATCAAGACCCTTCGTCGCTGGGATAACTCTGGTGTCCGCAAAGCAGAGCGCACCCGGGGTGGCCAACGACGGCTACGAGGACAGCCACATAGCACGGACCAGCGAGGGCTTCGTTGGTCGGGGCATGGCAGATTACGAAGGCGACGGCGCGACACTTGGAAAATCTGGCGGGCCCGAGGGGATTCGGGCACGCGGTGGTGATCATATGTACCGCGTCATCTATATCTGTCCACTTGAAACCGGTGTGGTCGAGGCTACGGCC